>CADBTF010000024.1 GCA_902797485.1 uncultured Ruminococcus sp.
CACCTTAAAGGTCGAAGTAACAGTCACCAATACAGGTAAGGCCGATGGCAAGGAGATAGTTCAGCTTTATGTTTCTGACAGAGAGAGTTCCGTCATCAGGCCTGTGAAGGAGCTTAAAGGCTTTGAGAAGGTATCGTTAAAGGCGGGCGAGAGCAAGAAGGTAGTATTCTCTCTGGACAGCAGAGCCTTTGCTTATTATGAGCCCGCTATCAAGGACTGGTTTGTTGAGTACGGGGCTTATGATATACTGGTGGGCGCTTCTTCAAGAGACATCAGGCTGACGGATACGGTCTATGTGAACACCTCAAAGAAGCTGCCTATTCACTTTACTCTGAACAGCAACCTTGGAGACATCAGGCAGTTCCCGGAGGGAGCTAAGCTTTTGGAGGATATCTTCAATGCTACTCACCCCACCGGCGAATTTGATGAAGATGATGAATCCATGAGAAGAATGAATGAGGCTATGACCAACGAGCTGCCATTGCGTGCAATAGTTAGCTTCTCTGGCGAGAATGATCTGACGAGGGATTACCTGCAAGGGGTAGTTGATAAGATCAATGAGCTGCTGAATTAAATACTTTTAAAGGCGCAGGATAGTTCTGCGCCTTTTTTTGTACATAAAATTGTACTGTTAATTTTTTGTGATTGACAAAGCTTTGAGTTTTGTGCTATAATAAAAGTTAGTGCGGATAATTACTGAATTGAAAGGAAGTCAGCTAATGCCTAAGAAAAAGGAATACGACAACGAATCAATGAAGCTGCTGAAGGACGAGGAACGTGTACGTCTTCGGCCTGCTGTAATATTTGGCTCTGACGGCTTGGAGGGCTGCAAGCACGCAGTCTTTGAGATACTCTCAAACTCTATAGATGAAGCTCGTGAGGGCTACGGTGATAAGATAATAGTTACCAGATACAACGACCTGTCCATAGAGGTGGAGGACTTCGGACGAGGCTGCCCGGTAGACTATAACAAAAACGAAAAGCGCTACAACTGGGAGATCGTATACTGCGAGCTTTACGGCGGAAGTAAGTACGATAACAATTCCGGCAGCAACTATGAGTATTCTCTTGGATTGAACGGCCTCGGAGCCTGCGCTACTCAGTACGCCTCAGAATACATGGACGTTGAGGTTTGCAGAGACGGACAGATCTTCAAGCTGCATTTTGAAAAGGGTAAGAACATCGGCGGGTTAAAGTCGGAGCCCACCAACAAGCGCAAGACCGGTACCCGTACCCGCTGGAAGCCTGACCTTGAGGTATTCACCGATGTTAATATAGAGCGGGAATACTATGAGGACGTGCTGAAAAAACAGGCGGTGGTCAATCCTCATGTTCAGTTTGTGTTCCGGGATCAGCAGGAAAACGGCTCCTTCAAGGAGACGGTTTATCTCTATGAGAACGGTATTGCCGATTATGTGGCAGAGCTGGTAGGAGAGGACGCTCTGACCTCTGTGCAGTATTTTCAGGGAGACCGCAAGGGCCGTGACAGAGAGGACAAGGACGAGTATAAAGTCAAGCTGGGTGTAGCCTTTACGTTCTCCAATAAAATGAAGATACAGGAATATTTCCATAATTCCAGTTATCTGGAGCATGGCGGTTCTCCGCAGGAGGCTGTTAAATCCGCTTTTCAGTCTCAGATTAATGCCTATTTGAAAAACAATAACAAATACCTGAAAAGTGAGAAGCCCATTACCTTTGCTGATGTAGAGGAAAGTCTTGTGATCGTATCCAGCTCATTCTCCACACAGACATCTTATGCCAACCAGACAAAGAAGGCCATTACCAATAAATTCATAAAAGAGTGCATGACGGATTTTCTGAAGCACCAGCTTGAGGTCTACTTTATCGAGAACCCTGACGAGGCGGTGAAGATCGCAGAGCAGGTGCTTATAAACAAGCGCAGCCGTGAGCACGCTGAAAAATCAAGGCTGAATATCGCCAAGAAGCTGACCGGCAGCATTGACCTCTCTAATCAGGTGCAGAAGTTTGTGGACTGCCGCTCTAAAGACCTTTCCCGGCGGGAGCTTTATATCGTGGAGGGTGACTCGGCGTTAGGCTCTGTTAAAATGGCAAGGGATTCTGAATTCCAGGCGGTAATGCCGGTGCGGGGAAAGATACTGAACTGCCTGAAGGCAGATTATGACCGTATATTTAAAAGCGAGATCATCACAGACCTGGTAAAGGTGCTGGGCTGCGGAGTTGAAGTAAAGAGCAAGGCCAACAAGGACCTTTCGCTTTTCAATCTTGAAAATCTCAAATGGAACAAGATCATAATTTGCACTGATGCTGACTATGACGGATTCCAGATCAGGACGCTTATCCTGACTATGATCTACCGGCTTTGCCCGACGCTTATTGAGCAGGGCTATGTGTTTATTGCAGAGTCTCCTCTTTACGAAATAACTGTTAAGGAAAAGAAGGGCGAGAAGAAATATTTTGCCTATGACGAAAACGAAAAGGCTGATATACTAAAGCAGATCGCAGACAAGAAATATATTTTGCAGCGCTCAAAGGGTCTTGGTGAAAACGAGGCGGACATGATGGCGCTGACCACCATGAACCCCGGCACCCGCCGACTTATCAAGGTAAACCCGGACAACGTTGAGGACACAGCATATATGTTTGATATGCTGCTTGGTGACGACTTGCAGGGCCGGAAGGATTTCATCAATCAGTACGGACACGATTATATTGAAATGGCTGATATTTCATAATTCGACTGAGGTGGTTCTATGGAGCAGGTACTGTTTGAGGGCGTCGTTGCACTGTTTTTCTTTGGGCTTCCGCTGGCACTGACGGTTTATAATATCCTTTCGCTGATACCAAAGCTCAGGGAAAAGAATTTCTTCACAGAAAACCGCAGGCGCCTTGGAGCTGTTACTTTAGTCTTAGGGGCTGTATTTTCTTGGATCTATATAGTTACCTTTTGCGGAGAGCGGAACTGGGATAAGCCTGTAATACTCGGTGCAGGAAATGCTCAGTGGCATTCGCCGGTCTCACTGGACTACGCTTTTTCATTTATGCTGCCGATGACATTAGCTTTTGTTTCACTGCTCATATTACTATGCGGTAAAAAAAGAAGGCCGCCGCTGATCTCAGCGGGGCTTATCTCAATGAGCTTTGTCGGTGCAGTGCTGCAAGGGATATTGACTGTACAGCTTTTCAGGTCAGACACTCCCCTGCTGGATCTGCCGATCGCAGTGTATGTGCTGAATTATCTGCTGATACTGGCAAGAACTATGAGGCATGAGATCAAAGCCCAGCTGGAATATCTTGCACATAACGGCAGTGAGGATAATTCTTCACGGGTGATGAGGTCAATATACAGCTGGCTTAACAGCTCTGTGAGGTGGGTGGTTTTCTGCTTCGTGCTTATGCTGCCCCTTTTAGTGGTGCTGACAGTAATACTTATCATCTTCGGTCAGGGTGCTGACGGAATGATAAAATCCTTCACAGAGACTGCTGACTGGAACTTTTCACAGAAAACACCGCCGCCTCCGGAATACTATAAGGGGCATTACCTTTGCACAGTTGCTGCCGGAGGGCACAGAGGGCTGGTAAAGCCGACAAGATACGGCATCAGGCGGGGTGAGAGGATAATCGTCAACAGGCAGCTGTGTATAGCGAATGCTTTTGAGGAGCTTATTCAGGAGCGCACCCCAAGGCTGCATAAGAGAGTCAGGAGCTTCTATGATACGTACGGCTATCCGATTGCTGAAAAGATCACTACCCCCTTTAAGGCAGATATCGTATATATACTAATGAAGCCCCTGGAATGGATATTTTTGCTTGCGCTTTACACCTTTGACACCGAACCTGAACGCAGGATAGCATTACAATATACTAATAGATAAGGATAGATAATATGGCTAAAAAGAAAAAGGATAACGAAAAACCAAAGCTTACTCCGGAGCAGGCCAATGCTTATATTGCCGGAGCGGGTCAGGTAGTGGAGGAGCCTATCACTCTGACGCTGGAAAAGAACTATATGCCCTATGCAATGAGTGTTATTGTGTCCCGTGCCTTTCCGGAGATCGACGGATTCAAGCCCTCACACAGGAAGCTGCTTTACACCATGTATAAAATGGGGCTTCTTACCGGCGGGCTGACTAAATCCGCAAATATCGTCGGCCAGACTATGAGGCTCAACCCTCACGGAGATGCGGCTATATATGAGACTATGGTGCGTCTGGCAAGAGGCAATGAGACATTGCTGCACCCATATGTGCAGTCTAAAGGAAACTTTGGCAAGGCTTATTCAAGAGACATGGCTTACGCTGCCTCACGATACACCGAGGCTAAGCTGGACCCTATCTGCAATGAGCTTTTCAGGGATATAGACAAGAACACAGTTGACTTTGTTCCGAATTATGATAACACAATGCAGGAGCCTACGCTGTTCCCTGCCAGCTTTCCGACTATACTTGTAAATGGTAATGTGGGAATCGGTGTTTCAATGGCTTCTTCCATCTGTTCATTTAATCTGAGCGAGGTCTGTGAGACGACTATTGCACTGATGAAAAATCCGGAGCATAATGCTCTTGACACCCTGAAAGGCCCGGATTTCCCAGGCGGAGCTTCCCTGCTCTATGACGAAGCGGAGCTTGACCAGATATACCGCACCGGGCGGGGCTCAGTTAAGCTGAGGGCTAAATACCAGTTTGACAAGGATACCAAGACACTTGAGATCGTCGAAATACCAGCCACCACTACTATTGAAGCAATCAAGGAAAAGATAGTGCAGCTCGTTAAGGCCGGAAAGATCAGGGAGATCTCTGATGTGAGAGACGAAAGTGACCTCAACGGCTTGAAGATAGGCATTGACATCAAAAAGGGAGTTGACCCTGACGCTCTTATGCAGAAGCTTTACAGGCTCACTCCCTTGCAGGATTCATATTCCTGCAATTTCAACATACTCGTTCACGGCTACCCGAAGGTAATGGGTGTTTATGACATCATCAGAGAATGGGTTGATTTCCGTGTAGACTGTGTAAAACGGCGGATCACCTTTGACCTTAGCAAGAAGCAGGAAAAGCTGCATCTGCTGAAGGCTCTGGGAAAGATACTGCTGGATATTGACAAGGCGATAAAGATCATCCGTGAGACTGAGGAAGAAGCTGAGGTCGTACCAAATCTGATGATCGGATTCTCCATTGATGAGACACAGGCTGAATATATCGCTGAAATAAAGCTGCGACATCTGAACCGGGAATATATCATGAAGCGCTTGGAGGAAACAAAGGCGCTTGAGGCTGACATTGCCGATCTCAAGGAGACCCTTGGCAGCGATAAAAAGGTCAAGGCTATCATCATCTCGGAGCTGAAAGAGGTCATTAAGAAATACGGTCAGCCCAGAAAGACACAGTTCTTCTACAAGACAGATATTGAGGAGGTCGAGGTAGAGGAGGAAGTGCCTGATTATCAGTGTACGCTGTTCCTTTCAGCCAGCGGCTACTTTAAGAAGATTACTCCGCAGTCTTTAAGAATGGCCAGTGAGCAGAAATACAAGGAGGGTGATTTCCTGTCTCAGGAAATGGAATCCAACAACAAAAATGAGCTGCTGTTCTTCACAGACAAGGCGCAGGTATACAAGACCAAAGCCAGCGCTTTTGAGGACACAAAGGCCAGCGCCCTCGGAGACTACATTCCTGCAAAGCTGGGCTTTGATGAGAACGAAAATGTAAGCTATATGGTCCAGACCACAGATTATGAGGGGTATATGATCTTTGTTTATAACAACGGCAAGGTCGCAAAGGTGCCCTTGAATGCTTATGAGACCAAGACCAACCGCAAGAAGCTTTCCAATGCTTATTCTGCTAAGGCGGGGCTTGTGGCAGCATTCTTTGTGGGAACCAACGAGCAGATCATGCTGCGGTCCTCCAACGGCAGAGCTATGATCTTTGATACGGCGCTGCTGCTCCCGAAAGCCACAAGAGACACCATAGGCGTTCAGGTCATGACCTTAAAGACCAAGGGCTCAGTTGTGGAAAAGGCATTTATTCTGACGCCGGAGCAATCAGAGAGCCTGGCTAAGTACCGAAGCAAGACGATACCTGTTGCCGGAAATTTTGCCAAGGACGTTCCCGACCCGGACCAGATGACATTTCTATAAATTGACAGATACAAAAACAGCCCGCAGGAATGATCTGCGGGCTGAAATTTTTACTGTGCTGTTTTAAAGGTGAACTTAACGGAGATGCTGTCGATAGAATTAAAGTCCTTGGGGTCAATTATGATAGCAGCTGCGTCCTCAGGAACAGTGCCGTCAATGCTTCTTGCGTCCTTGGGAACAGAAGAGACCCACTCGTTGTAGATATTAACTCTTGTGCAGATCTTGTCATCAGAGGAGGTATAGCCGGGGGCTGTCATTGTGATAGGCTCACCGTTGACCTTGATCTCTTCGATCTTAATTGTGCAGCCGGGGAACAGCTTCTCGCCGTTTGAAATACCCAGTGCGCTGAATGCGATACCCTTTGCAGTTCCGACACCGGAGAAATCGAGGCTGACTTCGTAGGTGCCGTCGCCTTCGATCTTAACATTCTCTGCCTTGACACCGGCAGTCATTGAGGTCGGGTCATATACGTTGCCTACGCAGTAGCTTACATTATAATCCTTGCTGTTGTACATTATCCATGCAACGGCGTAATCGTCAGATGCGGGAACGGAAATATCCTTAGAAAGCTCCTCTTCGGCCTTCTTCAGAGCAGCGTCCATAGAATCCTGAGCGTTCTTCTTGATCTCTTCGTCAGACAAGCTGCTCTGTGCTGAGAGGCTTCTGTCGCCAAAAAGCTTAGCCATGCTTTCGTCGGTTATCTTACATTCGGTTTTGTCATAGAGGTTGTTACAGTCCCAGAGCATAGGAACATAATTGTAAAGATCGCAGTTATCAAGGAAGTTGGTATAGAACTTATCGCTGTCGTTCTTTGGCTTATGGTTGTTGGTAAGTACGGCATACTCACCGATGATAACGCCGTAGCCCTGATCGGTGAACTTTGTCATGGACTTGAGGAGCTTATTCTGCTCCTCGTAGTCAGTAGGAGAGCCCCACTGCTGCAAAGCATTCTCGCCGCAGTAATTCCAGGGCGTGTAATAGTGAACGGAGATCAGCAGCTTGTTCTGTGCAGTATCTGTAGGCATCACATACTTGTTGTTCACGGTGTTTTCAATGTCGGTATTGTAGCCGGCGATCAGCAGGAAACGGTTTGCATTATTGCCGCCGGTGCCTCTGACAATGTCAACGAATTTCTGGTTGATCTCTGTGGTCTTCTTGTAGCAGTCGTCCTTTTTGAGGGCACCGGAATCGGGAGCGTAGTCCTTGTCGTTGAGCCTGTCGCCCAGCTCCTCGTTGGCGGATTCAAAGATAAGCTTGTCGCCGTACTTGTTGAAATGCTCGGCGATCTGTGTCCACATGGAGGTATACATATCCATAGCCTTCTTCTGAGTTTCCTCAGAGGCAGAGCCGAACATACCCCACCAGCCGCCGTCCCAGTGATCGTTTATCATAACATACATATCCGAATCGAGAGCATAGTTTACTATCTCGTCTACTCTGTTCATCAGCTTTTCGTCGATCTCGTAGTCGCCCTTCTCGAAATCCATGCCGTTTGTCCAGGCTACAGGAACTCTAAGGGAATCAAAGCCTGCGGCCTTCATGCCGGCGATCATTTCCTTGGTGGTATCCGGCTGGCCCCAGTTGTTTTCAAAATCTGTGGGGTCTGTCTCACCTTTGACATAAACTTTATGACCGTAGGCCTCCATAGTATTGCCAAGGTTGATGCCGTTGCCCATAAGCTTAGTCAGCTCAAGCGCAGTCATAGAGGTATTCATTTCTCCATGCTCACCTGCTGTGCTCTCATCAGAAGCACTGTCATTGCCGGCTGATGATTCAGCGGTGCTGCCGTTCTCTGCCTTGCTTCCGCTGCCGGAGCTGCTGTCACCGTCGCCGCAGGCAGAAAGCCCGCAGGTAACAGCCAGAAGCCCGGCACATAGAGAAGTTAAAAATCTGTGTTTTCTCATATTTATCCTCCTATTTCATAAATACAAATTCTTCAAGCTCAAAGAGCTGTTTATTATCAAAATATTCCTTTGTCCAATCCTCGATACCGTGATAGGCTTTAAAATAAACTGCATGGCGGCCGGTAAGCTTTTTGATCCTTGCTTTATACACACCGTCAGACATACCGATATCCAGGGTGCCAAGAAGCTCGCCGTTATCGTAGTCATCAGCGATAATATCTATTTTGCAGTTGGTGCCCTGCCCTCTGACCTTAGCGCAGAAAAGCATGGTGTTATCTGACCCGTCCTTGCCGAAATCAAAATATTTATAGCCGATAACAGCACCGTTATAAATATTGGATATGGGCCTTATGAAAGCGTCACGCTCTGTTACAAAGCAGCCGCCTTTCAGTACACAGGCGATCTCGGCAGGGGTGATCTTATAAGGGTCAAGAGCCTCCTCAAAGCCAAGGGAGGTCATTTCCACCGGCGGGATAGAACCATCGGGAAGAATCTCGATCTTTTCAACGCAGGCACGGCGGGAGGTGATGGTGTTGTTTGTCATTTTGTGGTAGAAGATGTACCACTGGCCGTTAATGTTGCATATAGAGCCGTGATCGTTTCCGCCGGGGTAATCAACGCTGTTGTCGATAATGTAGCCACGGTATTCAAAAGGCCCGGTGGGGCTTTTGGCTGTGGCATAAGCCAGCCGGCTGCCCTTGCGTGGGGAATAGATCAGATAGTAGGTGTCTCCTATCTTGCGGGGAGAGCTGGCCTCGAAGAAACGCTGTTCCTCAGGAACATCTTCACTGTCATTTATGACGGGACGTTTGTGGCTGCCCTTGATTATCTTATACATAGACTCCCCGTCCAGCTCGTTCATGTGAGACTCAGTGAAGCCGTAGTATACATAGACCTTTCCATCATCATCGACCAGCACGCCGCAGTCGTTGTAGATTCCGTCGTCGCCGGCATCTGCTTCGTCGTATTCGTATCTGGATAGGAGTGTAAACGGGCCCTCCGGGTCATCAGAGACTGAAACACACCCCTTGGAGCCTACAATGTAGGTATACAGATAATACTTGCCGTGATTTGTAACACAGTCAGGTGCATAGAGTTCTCTGTCTGTCCACTGGGCGGTATCGGACTTATGCTCTGCGCCGTCTTTTGTACGGAAGCTTACTCCGTGGCACTGCCAGTTGTTCAGATCATTCAGCGGAGCTGACCAGACCTTCAGCTTATAGTCACAGAAAGCATTGCAGCCGTACCTGTCATGAGAACCGTAGAGATATACTCTGTCGCCAAAAACACGGGGCTCTCCGTCAGGTATATATTCCCACAGAGGAAGAAATGGATTCGGCATAATATTTCTCCTTTAGTTTAATATATTTATATTGTTGAAATCGTTACCAAAGCTTACGCATATTATATCAAATTTCACAGTGATTGTCAATGCTTTTTGGCAAAAAAACAGAGGCCTATAAAATGTTTATAAGCCTCTGAAATTAGTTTAATATTTTTGCATCATTCAAGCTCAAAGGCGCCTGTGTAGAGCTGATAGTAGGTGCCCTTCTGATCTATGAGCGCCTGGTGGTTCCCTCGCTCTATGATCCTGCCGTGGTCAAGGACCATAATAACATCGGAGTTCATAACAGTTGAAAGCCTGTGAGCGATAACAAATACCGTTCTTCCCTCCATTAGCTTATCCATGCCTCGCTGAACGATAGCCTCTGTCCGGGTATCTATGGAAGATGTTGCTTCGTCAAGTATCATTACCGGTGGGTCAGCTACTGCTGCTCTTGCGATTGCCAACAGCTGACGCTGGCCCTGAGACAGGTTAGAGCCGTTATTTGAAAGCTGAGTGTTATATCCGTCAGGAAGCCTTGTCACAAAATCATCTGCGCCTGTAAGCTTAGCTGCGGCGATACATTCCTCGTCGGTTGCATCAAGGCGTCCGTAGCGAATGTTATCCATAACAGTGCCGGTGAAGAGGTTCGTCTCCTGCAGAACAAGCCCCAGCGAGCGCCGGAGATCATGCTTTTTGATCTTGTTCACGTTGATGCCGTCATAGCGGATCTTGCCGTCGGCAATATCGTAGAATCTGTTGATAAGGTTGGTGATGGTAGTCTTGCCGGCACCGGTAGCTCCTACAAAGGCTACCTTCTGGCCGGGCTCGGCGTAAACGGTCACATCATGAAGCACGTCCTTGCCGGGCTCATAGCCGAAATCCACATGAGTCATGCGCACATCACCCTTGAGCGGGATATAGGATACAGTGCCGTCAGCGGAATGAGGGTGCTTCCAGGCCCATTGTTTGGTGCGCTCGGTAGTTTCAACAAGCTCCCCGTCGGAATTCTTCCTGACATTCACAAGTGTAACATAACCCTCGTCCTCCTCGGGTTTTTCGTCCATGAGAGCGAAAATTCTTGTAGCACCTGCCATACCCATAACAACAGCGTTTATCTGCTGAGAAAGCTGGTTGATATTGCCTGTGAACTGCTTAGTCATATTCAGGAAGGGTATGATGATGCTTATTGAAAGGGGCAGCCCGGAAATGCTTATGTTTGTCAGGCCGGAAAGCAGGAAAAGTCCGCCGGCCATGGCGATAACAACATAGAGGATATTGCCGATATTCATGATGATCGGAGCCAGTGCGTTGGCGTAGGCATTGGCTTTGTAGCTGTCCTGAAACAGTGCCTCGTTTATCTCATCAAAGCGCTGTGAGCACTCTTCCTCGTGGCAGAATACCTTAACGACCTTCTGACCGTTCATGATCTCCTGAATGTAGCCTTCGGTCTTGCCGAGGGTCATCTGCTGGCGGATAAAGAATTTGGCAGAGCCGCCGCCGATCTTTTTGGAGACAAGCATCATCAGGAAAACGCCCACTATGACGACCAGTGTCATCCAGAAGCTGTAATAAAGCATTATGCCAAAGACGCAAAGGACTATTGCAGCTGACTGTATAAGCGACGGGAAGGCCTGTGACACCAGCTGACG
>CADBTF010000025.1 GCA_902797485.1 uncultured Ruminococcus sp.
GCGCTGCACTAAGTAACGCAAAGACACTTCTGCCGTGATACAGCAGAAGTGTCGGAATAAAAACTTCTTTATTGCGCCTGCGCTAACCTCTGTGCCTTTTTATTTATACCTTTTTCATTCTCAGCATTGTATTAGCCGGGAGGTCCAGATCAGATGTGATCGAGAACTCCATAGTAGCTCGGTTGGCCATATCAGTGGGCTCGCCGAATTCATCAAAAAGCTCCAATGCTTTAAACGGTATCGGCTCCTTGCCGGGGATAAGCGCTTCAAGCTCGTCACCCCGCAGGAACTTGTTCCTTTGTACGCCGTATATCCTGCCGTTTTCACATTTCTTTACAATGGCAACAACATCATAATCTCTGATATACCCGCTGTCCGGATAATACTGACATTCCTTTGGGTGCCCGAAGAAGAAGCCTGTGCAGTACGGTCTGTGGCTGACCTTGAAAACCTCATCATGTATCCACTCAGGCAGCTTGTAGCTATGAGGGGCTGATTTATAAATATCCAATGCCATGCGGTAAGCATTAGTTACTACTGATACATAGTATGTGGATTTTGCTCTGCCCTCGATCTTAAAGCTGTTTACTCCGGCCTCAGCGACTTTGTCAAGATGATCTATCATGCAAAGGTCCTTGGCATTCAGTATATAGCTGCCCTTTTCGTCCTCGAAGATGGGAAAATACTCGCCGGGGCGTTTTTCCTCCATAAGAGCATAATTCCAGCGGCATGGCTGAGCGCATTGCCCACGGTTGGCATCTCTGTCAACAAGATACTGAGAGATCAGGCATCTGCCGGAAAAGCTCATACACATGGCACCGTGAACAAACACTTCAATTTCAAGGTCTTTGTCAGTCTTGGCCCGTATCTCGGCTATCTCATCAAGAGACAGTTCCCTTGCCAACACGACTCTTTTGGCTCCCATGTTGTAAAACTGACGTGCTGCTTCATAGTTTACTATCCCGGCCTGAGTTGAGACGTGTATCTCCATATCAGGAACATATTTCTTGATAAGCATGAACACACCGATATCAGTAGTTATAAGCGCATCTGCGCCGGCAGAATAGGCGTCCTTGACAAAGCCCTCCAGCATCGGCAGCTCGTTGTTTCTCGGCAGAGTATTGCAGGTGAGATATAAGCGCTTGCCTCTTGCGTGGACCTCATCAGCAGCAAGCTTTAACGCATCTGCATCAAATTTAGCTGACTGAGCCCTCATGCCAAACATAGTTCCGCCGAGGTAGACAGCGTCCGCACCGTAATCAAGTGCGGCGTGCAGTCTTTCCATATCTCCCACAGGAGAAAGCAGCTCAAGCATATTTCTTTCCGTCATCAAGCAAGACCTGCCTTAACAAGGTTCTTCTCGTGCTCCTCAAGAGTTTCAGCAAAGTAGCTCTTTCCGGTCTTGAGATTGTTGCAGAAGTAATAATACTTAGTTGTTTCAGGTTCAAGCACTGCATTGATCGCTTCTATTCCGGGATTGCAAACCGGGCCCACAGGCAGTCCGTTGCAGATATAGGTGTCATAAAGCTCAGAGTATCTTTCCTTGCTTGCAGTGTCACCGACAACATTAACTACCTTTTTCAAATAGTTTCCGGTAGCGTCAGACTGAAGCTTCGGGAAGGTGTCGGGGTCAGCAAGACGGTTCAGGAATACAGATGCTACCTTCGGCATATCCTCAGCGGAATTAGCCTCCCACTGCACTATTGAAGCCAGTGTCATTACCTCGGACAGTGTAAGCTTCTGCTCCTGCATCTTCTTCTGCATATCATCAGTAAACTTGGAAGCAAAGTTAGTCTTAATGGTTCTTGTAACATTATAGCCAGAGTCGTTTACATAGAACTCATAGGTATCCGGGAAGAAGAAGCCTTCCATTTTATAGAAGGTATCAGCACTGTCGTCGATCATGCTCTCAAAGGAATAGCCCTGCTTCTTATTAAACTCAAACAGGAACTCCTGAGCTGTGCAGACGCTCTTTTCCTCCAGCATATTTGCAGCCTCCAGCAAGGTAATGCCCTCCTGGAAGGTAATCGTCACAGTCTTTCTGATGTCTCTCTGCTGGCTGAGTTCTTCGATAATAGCCGAGTAGCCCATAGACGGGTGAAGCGTTACATCTCCGGGGAAAAGCGTAGGCGAATGCTGCAGCTTCATAGCTATCTTAAAGAGCGTTCTGTTTTCGATGATGTTGTTGTTTATCAGCATCTCGCAGATGTCGTCAGCACTGGCGTTCTCCGGGATATTGAATGTAATATCGTCCTCACTCTTACCAACGCCAAGATACTCCATACCGATCTTGATGCCGGTGATCGCAACAACTAAAGAAACAGTCAGGATAACAGTAACAAGTATCAATGCACCAAAAATGGAGTTGTTTACCCGTGAGCCCTTTTTCTTCTTTTTCTTTTTAGCAGGAGCCCTGCGCTTAACAGGTCTATGCTCTGAAAAATCAGTTACCCCGTTGGTTGAGCTTGGCGCAAGCACAATATCAGAATCTGCTGCTTCTTCCTCATAAACCGGAGCTTCATCATCAGTCACCTCCTCCGCAGGAGCATCATCTTCTGCTTGAGACTCCTCATACGAAACGGTCTCCTCATCATCAGCCAGATCTTCATTACTTTCAAGAGGCGCTTCACCGCTATCACCCTCGTCGGTTAACGGAGAATATTCATCTGCGTCAGCCGAAGGCTCAGAATAATCTTCTGCATCTTCCTCTGTATCAGCTTCAATGATCTCCTCCGGCTCCGGAGCCGAACTCTTGATGCTGTCATCAAGATCTTCCATGATCGGGCGCCTGTGCTTTTCAGCCGGAAAGCCAAAGGAAATATCACTGTCTTCATCAAAAGACTTTTTAGAATCTTTATCCTGACCGGGATCATTCAAGCCTTTAAGACTAAAATCCTTTTCATCCATTTTCTGGTTCATTCCTCTCTTCTATCATCAATAAATATCTCTCTTTTATCAGATATTATCATATCCACCGGAACATCATGCTTATCTCTAAAAACATCGTCAAGTATAAATTCATCATAACAGATACCAAGCTTTTGGCAAGTAAAGCCAGCCAAGAATCTATCATAATAGCCCTTTCCGTATCCAAGCCTGAATCCCTGCAAATCATAGGCAAGCGCCGGCACAGCACAGAGCATCTTTCCGGCATGAACAAGCCCTTGGCAGGAGCTATTTGGCTCCAAAATGCCCTTATATCCCGGCTCCAGATCATTGAAAGAGCTGATCTTACAGAAACACATCTCACCGTCTCCGGCCATGCAGCGTGGTGCATAAACAGCCTTTTCGTCCTTAAAGGCCTGCATTATGATCTGCCTTGTATCGACCTCGATCTCAGTCGAAATATAGATCAGCAGCGAATCAGCAGACTTGTAGCAGTCAGAGGCCAAAACATTATCAGCTATAGCCTTATCCATTTCGGACTTTATGCGTTTGTCCACCTGACGGCGTCTGATAATAAGCTCTTTCCTGAGAGCCCTTTTATCATTTATCTGCATTGCATATTAGATGAGACCTTATTCGCCTTATCCTCGTCAAACAGGGCTTTAACAAGCTCAAAGCCAAAAGCAAGTGCTGCACCGGCTCCCTTGCCGGTAATAAACCTGCCGTCTGTCACAGCAAGCTCACCTGTCAGCTCAGCGCCCTCAAGCTCCTGCTCAAAACCGGGGAAGCAGGTAGCACGTCTGCCTTTGAGCAGCCCCTTATGCCCAAGTATCTTAGGAGCAGCGCAGATCGCAGCAACATATATGTTATTCTCAACACAATAATCAATAGCCTTCTGAACCGTCTCGTCGGCTTCAAGATTATTTGTTCCGGGCATACCGCCTGGAAGCATAATAAGCTCCAGCTCACTGTCAAGCCTGATCTCGTCCTTAGTTATATCAGCGGTAACAGTTACCTTATGTGAAGATGTTACAGTCTTACCGGTCACTCCCACGGTGACCACTTCTGCTCCTGCTCTTCTCATAATGTCGATAGGAGCGATCGCCTCGGTCTCCTCAAAGCCTTCAGCTAAAAATACATATACCATACCAAAACTCCTCTCATGAATATCAAAGCTTGTCAAAGCCCAGCATAGCAGTCAGCCTTGAACCGATCTCATCAATACTGAGCGGCTGCATATCCTTAGCACAGGGAATGACCTTCCAGCCAAGCTTATCTGCCGCAAACATTGCAGTCTCACGGCATTTATTTAAGAAGCTTATATCAGCCTCGTGAATATCCTTTTTATCGTTGTCTCCCTCATACCTTTTGCTTAAAAGCTTCTGTGAGACCTCAACAGGCATATCAAGGAACACTACCTCGTCCGGCCTTGGGAGACCTAAAAGCTCATACTCATAATGGCAAAGCCATTCGATATAGCTATCCCATTCTTCCTTCGGGAGTTTTGTCATCTGATAAATGCAGTTAGATGTAACATATCTTGCCGCAAGGATCAAAGAGCCTTTATTATAATCATTCTCCCAGAATTTCTTATAGCTTACATATCTGTCCACAGCATAAAAGCTCGAAGCAGCATAGGCATTCACATCGTCAGCACTTTTGCCGATCTCACCGGCAAGATACATCTTTACCAGCGCAGAGGAGGGCTGTTCATAATCCGGGAAACTGACAGCCTTATGCGTGATGCACTTTTCTGTCAAAAGCTTATCAAGCCTTTCAAACTGAGTGCTTTTGCCGCTGCCGTCAAGCCCCTCAAGAACCACAAGCTTACCCATTTTTGAGCTCCTTATATTTTTCTTGTACCTCTTTGAATTTTCCGCAGGTCATCTTACCCTCCGGGCAGCGCCCGGTCATAACACAGGAGGGGCCGGCGTTTTTAAACACTATCGGAGCCGCTTTATAACAAAGCCTCAGCATTTCATCTGCCACAGCCCTGATCTCCCACTGAGCCCGGTTGCAGCAGCGGTGCTGAAAGAAATTGAACAGGCTTCTTACATTCATAGTAACGACTATTTTGGTCTCACAAGCATTCGGCAGTATAAAACGTGCGTCCTCGTTAGCCTGCTTGCGTGCCTTTGAAGCCGCTGCCTTTTCGTCAAGGCCCTCTGCCATCAACCGCTTCTTGTGATTCTCGGTCAGCACATCGGCAAGCTTTTCATAGCACTCTGCAAGCCGCTGCATTTCCTCGTCAAAAATAGCCTTAGCCTCCGGGATACCTTCTATCTCAGGAGGAGTGATAAACTCAAAGCCATTCTCATTCACATATCTCTGGCTCTTTTGAGAATAGGAAGCTATTCTGTGCCTTACAAGCTGATGTGTGCAGGCACGGGAAACTCCTTCAATGCCGAAGGTAAAGGAAACGTGCTCCATAACGCTCTCATGCCCTATAGATACAAGCATTTCAATAAAGCTTTGTATCTTATCCTCAGTAAGGCCGTCATACAAGGATCCTATATCGCTTGAAGAATAGCAAAGCTTGGCAGCAGTTGCTATTACCTTCTCAGGTTCAGGCGTATGTGAAATAAGAGTAACCTTCATAAAAAAGACCTCCAAAGACAATATACTATATTATAACAGATAATTCCCGATTAGTCAACATTTACGCTGTCAATTAGCTCCTGAGCATTTTTCAGCATAAGCTCAGAGGGGTTTTCACCGCTCATGATCCTTGCGATCTCATATTTGCGCTGCTCCGGGAGTAAAGGAGTAACTGATGTCACAGTCCTGTCATTGACAATATTTTTCTCAATGAGAATATGGTTCTGAGCCAAGACAGCTATCTGCACCAGATGTGTTACGCAAAGCACCTGACGTATCTTAGAGATCTGTCTTAGCTTCATACCGATCTTTTGCGCCGCCTTGCCGCTGACACCTGTATCTATCTCATCAAATATCAGCGTCTGGATAGAATCCTTATCAGCGATAACATTTTTCAGTGCCAGCATTATCCTCGAAAGCTCACCACCGGAGGCTATTCTTGCTATAGGCCTCGGCTCCTCACCAACATTCGCTGATATAAGGAACTCTATCTGGTCCATTCCGTGAATAGTCAGCTTTCCAGCCTTCTGCTCCACCACAAGCTTTACCTTTGGCATATTCAGGAATTCAAGTTCTTCGGTGACCTGCTTTACAAAACGCTTCCCTGCTTCGGCTCTGAACTCAGATAGCTTCTTAGCCTTTTGAGAAACAATTGATAAAAGCTCATTTTTCTTTTCAACGAGCCGGTTTAAGCATTCTTCGGTGCCGACAAGCTCATCAAGCTCTGACTGTGCAGCATCAAGAGTCTTGAACACGTCCGACATCTCAGGGCCGTATTTTTTCTTGATCTTTCTGAATTCGTCAGCTCGGCTGTTCAGGTAGTCATATCTTTTGGGGTCTACATTCAAACGGTCAATGCGTGAGGACAGCTCCCCTGCAATATCGTTCAGCTCGATCTCCGCAGAAGCAAGCCTTTCAACCAAAGCCGCAAGCTCCGGCATAATATCATTATGCCGCTCAATGCTTGACCTGGCCTCACCGATAAGCTCTGAAACTCCCTTGCTGTCATCATTGCCGGAAATGATCTGCTCGCTTAAATACATAGCCTCAGAAAGCACAACGGCATTTTTGGAAATATCCAGCTCACGGGCAATTTCTTCGTCCTCGTTCTCACCGATCTTCAAGGCTGTGATCTCACCGACAATTTCCTGGAGCTCACTTATTCTGAAAGCCTTTCTGTCATTGGCCTGTTTCAGCTTTGCGATCTGCTTTGCTATCTGCTGGAGCTCCTTAAATGATGCCTGATAATCCTCAATAAGCGGCTCTGCATTTGCATAAGCGTCAAGTATCTCAATATGCTTTTCAGGAGACATAAGTATCTGGTTATCATGCTGCCCGTGGATATTCACAAGCAGCTCGCCAAGCTCCTTCAATACAGAAACATTCACGCTTCTCGAATTGACTCTTGCTATGCTCCCGCCGTCAGACCTGATCTCCCGGCTGAGAAACAGCTGACCGTCCTCGGCTTCAAGACCAAGTTCCAGAAGCTTTGCCCTGACCTCATTATTCAGGTCAGAGAACATTGCTGAAACTACAGCCTTATCTGTACCTGTGCGGACGATATCCTTTGTGACACGCTGGCCTAAAATGGCATTTATCCCATTTATCAGAATGGATTTGCCGGCACCGGTCTCACCCGTGAAAACATTCAGCCCCTCTTTAAAAGAGATCTCTGATCTTTCAATAACAGCTAAATTTTCAATATACAGCTCATTAAGCATTTTTACAGACCACCTGTTATATATTAATCACAAGCTCAAGCTCTTTTACAAGTCTTGCTGCATCACGCTCTGTGCGCATCAGAATAAATATCGTATCATCACCGGCAAGAGTGCCCACAACGTTCTCTACCCCGGTATTATCCAGCTTTGCGCATACAGCCTGAGCCATTCCGGTATGGCATTTCACTACCACAGTATTCAAAGCATAATCGACGGAGATCACTCCCTCAGTCAATATGGAGTAAAATGCTCCGTTATCCCGCAGTGAATTCTGGGTCAGCTGCGGAACAGTATATTTGTACTGCCCCTCAACATTGCAGGTCTTCAGCAATGCAAGCTTGTTTATATCCCTTGAAACAGTGGCCTGAGTGACCTTGCAGCCATTTTCAAGCAGTAGCCTTTGAAGCTCCTCTTGTGTGGCAATATCGTTTTCTGCCACAAGCTTTAATATCAGATCTTGTCTGCTGTTTTTCATATCAACTTATCTCCCGTAAAGCCTTTCAAGGGCTGCATAAGTTTCTCATTAATCGAACTGAAAAAGCTTCCGCCCTTAATATCAATAATATCAAGCATCAGCTCACTGCGGACGATCATTACCTCTGCTTCATCTGTTATTCTTCCTACTGTGTTTCCGTCAACACTGACATAAGCGTGTGTTCCCTGCTTGCAGTGGAGCGATACATTTATCTCACTTGCCGGAGATAATATCATCGACCTGGCAAAAAGAGAATGAGCACACATCTGTGTAAACTCAATGCACTGCATTTCGGGCTCAATAATAGGCCCGCCGGCAGACATGGAATAAGCAGTCGAACCTGTGGCGGTAGAAAATATAACTCCGTCCGCCCGCAGGTAAGAGATCGTTCTGCCGCTCTTAGATACCTTAAAATCTGCGATCTTGCAGTCATCAGACTTGGCAATAACAACATCATTCAGTGCATTAAAGCATTTATCCCCAAGCTTCACACACAGCATCATTCTCTGGCTGACAGTGTATTTCTTTTCGGGCAGAGTTCTCAGCATATGAAGATCCTCATGCTCCAAAGAAGCCATAAAGCCCAGCCTGCCGCAATTGATGCCAAGAATAGGCTTCTTTCCCGCAGCTGCGGCCTCCGCCAATTTGAGTATAGTTCCGTCGCCGCCTATCACTGCAACAATATCACAGCTGTCTATACATTTCTGCTGAGTATCAAATGTGATATATCCCAGGCTCTCAAAGACAGACTTATAGCGCCGGTCCATGCTGAGCTCAATATTACTTTCGTACATAACAGAACAGGCTTCAACTGTATACTCATAGCTATGATGTTTATCTAAATTCGGAAATACAAAAACCTTCAAGGTATCACTTCCTTAGTTCAACAAATGCTTCTTTTACCACTGAATGAAAATCTATAATATCCTTCGCCGGAGTTTTCTTTAGCAATGCCAGATACTCAATATTGCCGCTTCCGCCCCTAACAGGGGAAAAGGTAAGCCTGTGGATAAACAGCCCTGCCGGTGAGAAAGAATCAATTAATTCATTGAGCACCCTGATATGATCCGCCTGAGCGGTAACTATCCCCTTCTTGTTAAGGGCCTGTCTCCCGGCCTCAAACTGCGGCTTTATAAGCACAACAGCGCAGCCGTCGTCTGTCAGCAGCCTGCAAAAAACGTCAGTTATATTTTTCAGTGAGATAAACGATAGGTCAGCACTTATAAACGGCAGCTTTTCAGGTATCAAAGACTCATCAAGCTCCTTGACATTGACCCCTTCAAGATCAATGACCCGGCTGTCATTAACAAGCATCTCATCAAGCTGCCCGTGGCCTACGTCAACAGCATATACCCTTTCAGCTCCCCGTTCAAGCATAACCTGCGTAAAGCCGCCGGTAGATGCTCCCAAGTCACCGCATATACGTCCGGACAGATCAATTTCAAAGCAGTCGATGGCCTTGATAAGCTTCAAGGCTCCCCTGCCGACGTATTTTATATCCTCGCCGGCTTCAACTTTATCACCGTCATCTATAAGGATCGACGCCTTATCAGCAGGCTTGCCGTTTATCAGCACCTTGCCCTCAGAGATAAGAGCCTTGGCCCTTTCTCTGCTTCTGGCAAAGCCCTTTGTGACCAAATATCTGTCAAGCCGTTCAGCCATGATAATACTCCCTGATGCGATCTGCTATCTTCTCCGGCGATAAACCGCATTCGTCAAGCAGGTCATTAGGTGCGCCATGCTTTATAAATCCGTTTATCGCATAGGAATGGATATTCCTACAGACTGTACTGTATTTCTCAGCTATCGAACCGAACCTGTAACACTCCTCAAAAAACAGCACATTATCATATTCAGAAACCAGCTTATAAAGCTCGTCCTCTATCGGGAATATCTTTACAAGCTTCAGCACGTCAAAGCTTATGCCCTCGTTGTGCAAAAGCTCAATAGCCTTCATAACATTATCATACAGCCTGCCATAGCAAACCACAAGCAGTCTGCTGCCGCTGCTTTTCAGAGTGTAGTTTGTGTCAGGCTTCTCATCATACAGCGAATTGTCTCTGCCCTTTGGGTAGCGGACAGCTGTAATGCCGTCCCGTGATGCCACCGCAGCACGCAGGCAAAGCTTTAACTCCTTATAGCTTGAGGGAGAATAGATCGTAGTATTAGGAACACTTGTCAGCAGCGGAATATCGAATATTCCCTGGTGGGTCTCACCGTCCTCACCGACGATTCCTGCCCTGTCAACGCAAAGAACAGTATGTGTTCTGCAAATAGAAAGATCGTGCATGAGCTGATCGTAAGCTCTTTGCAAAAATGTAGAATACACAGCAAACACAGGTATCATGCCCATAGAAGCAAGGCCGGCACAGAATGTCACGGCGTGTTCCTCTGCAATGCCCACATCAAAAAATCTGTCAGGGTGAGCCTTGGCAAAGTATTGCAGTCCGGTCCCGTATTTCATTGCAGCAGTCACAGCAACTATACGGTCATCCTTATTTGCTATATCAAGCAGCTCCTTGCCAAACACCGAGGAATAGCTGTCCGGTAAGACCACGTCGGGATTTCCGGTGGCGATCTCAAAGGAACCTATCCCGTGAAATTCACCCGGGTTTTCCTCTGCCGGAGCATAGCCCTTGCCCTTAACAGTATTAACGTGTACGACAACAGGCTTGCACAGTGCCTTAGCAGCAATAAGCCCCTTTTCAAGCTCCTCCTGGTCATGGCCGTCAAGAGGGCCGATAAACGCAAAGCCCAGATCCTCAAACATCGTGCTGTTGAGCATTACATTTTTAACAGCCTTTTTGGACGCCTTAACAGCTCTTATGATCGGCTTGCCCACAAGAGGCGTTTTGTCAAGAGCCTTCTCCACCACATTCTTGGTCTTATGATATGATTCCTTAGTTCTCAGGGTAGATAGATATTTTGCTATGCTGCCCACATTTTTAGAGATCGACATCTCATTGTGGTTAAGTATTATTATCAGATTGGTATCGCTCTTTCCGGCGTTATTAAGCCCCTCATAGACCAAACCGCCGGTGAATGCGCCGTCTCCGAGAACGGCTACAGTATATCTTTTGCTTCCGGAAAGCTTCATAGCGGTGGCTATGCCTAAAGCTGCGGATACAGAATTAGAGCTGTGCCCGCTGATAAAAGCATCATGAACAGATTCGTCCGGGCGGCAGAAACCGGAAAGCCCGTTTTCCTTGCGTATCGTGCTGAACCGTTCCAGCCTGCCGGTAAGTATTTTATGAGTATAGGCCTGATGCCCCACGTCCCAGACTATCTTATCCTTTGGGGATTCAAAGACCCTGTGGATCGCAAGTGTCAGCTCAACTACCCCGAGATTTGACGCAAGATGCCCGCCGTTCTTGGAGGTAGTATCTATCAGCATTTGTCTGATCTCAGAGCAAAGCAGCTGGCATTGACTAAAATCAAGCTTTTTCAGATCCTGGGGAAGCCTCATTTTCTTTAGATCAGGAATAAAAAAATCCGACATTTTATTATCCAGCCCCTAATTATCAACTGCGTCTTGAAAGCAGCTCTGATGTTAGCTCCTTTAAAAATCCGTTATCCTCAAACTCATCAAGGATAGCCAAAGCCTGCGCTGTAAGTCTCTCTGCTTCGATGTATGACCTGTCAAGCCCCAGCAGAGAAACATAGGTGGTCTTATTCTGCTCACTGTCGCTCCCTATCGGTTTTCCGAGCTCTTCAAAGGTGCTTGTAACATCAAGCATATCATCAACGATCTGGAAGGCTCTGCCCAGTGCCGAAGCATAAGCAGCAGCTTGTCCGATCATTTCAAGCCTGCCGGAGAGCACAACACCCATTACACAGGCAGCCTCGATAAGCGCCCCTGTCTTGTATTCCTGCAGGGTGTTTAAGGTGTCAAGGCTTATCTCCCTGCCCTCAGACTGCAGGTCGATAACCTGCCCGCCGATCATTCCGTTTGTTCCCACTGCCTTGGAAAGAACAGAAATGAGCATCAGTGCAGTCTTAGGGTCTATCACTCCGTTCAAAGCATTATCGGAGATGACCTCAAATGGCAGTGTATTAAGTGCATCTCCTGCAAGGAGCGCTATGTTTTCGGGAAATGCCTTGTGGCAGGAGGGCTTTCCACGCCTGAAATCGTCATTGTCCATGCAGGGAAGATCGTCGTGGATAAGTGAGAAGGTGTGTATCATCTCAATAGTGCAGGCAAGGTCAAGATACTTATCCGGATCTCCGCCGCACATTCTGCAAAACTCAAGCACAAGCACCGGCCTGAGTCTCTTGCCGCCGGCCATGAGAGAATACTCCATAGCCTCCAGCACAACACCCTGAAGCCCGCTCTTTTCAGCAGTAAAGGCTTTCAGGTGTTCTTCTATTTTATCGCAGTAGTCCTTTAACTTATCAGATGTTAATTCAGTCATTGTTATCCTCCGAAGCAACGCTTATTTGAAGCTTGGCATTTTCAAGCATCTTTCTGCAGTCAACTGCAAGAGCTGTTCCCTCTTTGTAAAGCTCCAAGGATTCATCAAGGGAAAGCCCGCCGTTATCAAGCAGAGCTACGATCTCATCAAGTCTTTTTATCGCTTCTTCATATTTCATTTTTATCCACCTGCTTAACCTCAGCAAGTGCCTGTCCGTCAGAGAAGCGGATAGAGACAAGGTCTCCGGCTGAAAGCGCCGACGCACTTACTGCATTATTATTCTTCAAGGTTATGGAATACCCTCTGTCAAGGATATTGAATGGGCTTAACGCTGAAAGCTGCGCCGCATATCTTTCCACCAGCAGCACTTCATTTTCAACCTTTTTCTTAACTGTATTTTCAAGCCTGAAGCTTAGGGCCTCAAGCTTTTTCTGTTCATCAAGCACTGTCAAAGCCGGTGAGCATAGCTTTAATCTCGATTCAAGCTCAAACACTCTCTGCTCACTGCCTGAAAGCTTTTTATCAATTGCTCTGTCAAGTCTCTGCTGCATATAGTTTACTGTGCCGACAAGCTCAGCCATATCAGGAACAGCCAGCTCAGCCGCAGCCGAAGGTGTGGGCGCCCGAAGGTCAGCAGCGTGATCTGCCAAAGATGTATCTACCTCATGCCCGACTGCCGAAATGACCGGTGTATTGCAATTGTAAACAGCCATGACTGCCTTTTCGGTATTAAAGGCCATAAGGTCCTCGTCAGAGCCTCCGCCTCGACCAAGGATTATGGTGTCCGCTTCGCTGCTGTCTGCCCTTGCAAGCGAATAAGCAATAGAATCAGGTGCACCCTCTCCCTGCACCTGGCAGGGAAACACCTCAAGCTTTACGATCGGGCAGCGCCTGGAAATAACATTTATTATATCCTGCAAAGCAGCTCCTGTCGCAGATGTAACAACAGCGATCTTTCTTGGAAGAACAGGTATCCTCTTTTTTACCGCAGGGTCAAAAATGCCCATTTCCAGAAGCTTCTTTTTCAACCGGTCAAGGTCATGCTTGATCTCACCCTCGCCCAGCTTGCTTATCTCCATTGCAGTAATTTGAAGAATACCGTCCCGCTCATAAACAGTAACATCACCTGCAACAAGCACCTTCATTCCGTTTGACGGTGAAAAGCTGAGACGCTTTACATTCGAGGAAAACATTACTCCCCTGATAACTGCTGCTTCATCTTTGACAGAAAAATATGCGTGGCCTGATCTTTGATTTATAACACAATTAGAAAGCTCGCCCTTTAATGCGATCCCCTTTAGCTTTATATCAGACTTGATCCTTGAAGCCAAATATCTGTTGAGCTGAGAAACAGTTAGTATAGAGCTCACTAAATCAGTCCTTTCACCAACGCACTGTAGACCGCAGTGCCCACAGCATTATCGCAGGAAAATTCCGGCTTGGCGAAATGCCCGCCGAAATCGCTTTTAAGCTTATCTGCAATATATTTATCCGACATAACGCCGCCGGCGTACACCACCGGGAGCCTGCCAAACTCCGCTGTCGCAGCCGATGTCATGCCTTTGACCGCAGCGTATACACTGTCAAGGCAAAACCTTGCAATATCACACGCCGGAGCCTTTTCGTCAAGAAGCTTCATGCACTTGTTCTCAATTCCTGAGAGGCTGCAATCAAGCCCCTTCATGACCGGCCGCAGCTTATTGATCTTCTCGCTCTGCAAAGCAAGCCTTTCCAGCTCTGGTCCGCAGGGGAAATCCAATCCCAGCATAACACCGATCCTGTCGATAGCTTGCCCTGCTTTCAGATCAAGTGAGTGCCCTATTTCCTTAATATCCAATACTTTGCCAGCATCAGCCGAGCAAAGCAGCATATCTGTTGTTCCTCCGCTTACATGGAACGCAATAAAGCTGCCGCTCCTGGCAAGATCAAGCTTCCCGCAGGAATACAAGGCAGCCAGTATATGCCCCATTTGGTGAGAGGTCTTGTCCGGCCTTACACCGCAGACAGAGCCTATCATATCAGCAGCTGCTTCACCCACAAGAAAGCAGGGCATATAGGAGCCTTCAACAAGCCTCGGCTTGACCGACACACCTATCCCCTCCGGCCTTATTTCACCGACAGCCTGCTCCAATACAGCAGGAAGCTGCCTGGTGTGATGAAACACAGCATCAGACTGCCTGATGCCTTTCTCACCTGCTTTTACCGGCAGAAGCTTCTTCGCCTGCCTGACAGACATATCATCAGTGTCAAGCAAAGCAGCGGAGGTGGTGTAGTTGCTGGTATCTATGCCGATTATCTTAGCCATTCTCTTTTGCCGTATTCCTTGCAAAAGCTCCGAGGACGCCGTTCACGAACGAAACGTCCGGCTCCTGAGCATATTTCTCAGTCAGCTTAACTGCCTCACTGATAGCAACATTCACAGGCACCTTATCGTCATAAAGAGCCTCGTAAATAGCCAGCCTCAGAACAGCCAGATTGATCCTTGGTATTCTTGCCAAAGAACGCTGCTTGCTGTATTTTGCGATCTCAATATCCAGCTCGTCTTTCTTCTCATCAATGCCCTCGACCAACCTTCTGACTTCATCATTCAAAAGAATGTCATCAAGCATCTGAGCTGCTTCAAAGATCTCATCAATGCTGTCATCCCTGAAAAGCATCTCAAACGAGATAATAAATGCAGATTCTCTGACATCTCTTCTTTTAGCTGCCACACAAACACATCCTTAAAATCCATTTATAAAACGCACCAAAAGCTCCCGGAGGTTTCCGAGAGCTTATCGTGCTCATTCATCTGATAATACATTAACAATATTAACATTGACTTTAGTCACTGTTAAATTAAGCATATTCTGAATGGTGTTCTTGATCTTATCCTGCACATTCTCAGCAGTAACAACTGCCTTAGCACCGTTCTTCAAAACTACCCCGATGGAAACTGCCAGAACATCACCGGCCAGTTCGATCTTGATAGCCCGGACATTCTTGTTGTTAGTCAGCAGCCTTGCAGGGTTTTTCTTTCTTCTTGCAATAGCAGCCACACCGTCTACCTCCATGGCAGAGTTGGCGATCATTTCGATGATAACATCTTCGCTTACACGCAGAGATCTATTTATTGTCTTACCCACCTCACTCATATTGAGGGCCTCCTTATCAGAAATTTCCAGTTCTTGCCAAATTATACATAATGAATACTCATATATACATCATTATAACATATAATTTCAAAATGTACAACAGTTTTAAGAGAAATTTTCCGATAATTCATAAATATTTATTCTACGTCAAAAATACGAATGTTCTCGTTGGCTACATCGACCTCTCCCAGCAGAATATCTTTTATCTGTGCTGCCTCGCTTGCTATCAGTCCCTGAGGCGCCTTGACCACGATATTGGCTGTCTCACCGTCAAGATATACCACACAATCCTCAAAGCCCGCTGCCTTGATGAGATTTTCTATCTTGCTCTCTGATTCAATACTTGAGCTGACAGTCGCCGCCTGCTTAGACGCCACTGATTTTTCTTCATTGGAAGCATCTCCGCCGGTCATTATTGTTTGCAGAGTTTCCACAGCCTTATCCCGTGAGGTCATTCGGTCGATACGGGCTTTGGCAAAGTAGTCCTCCGCAGGCTCGGCATTCACAAGCTGTGTATCACCGTAATTGACTGTCTTGGTCTCTACCTTGTCAGTTGTTTTAATGCTGCTCCCGTTTGAAGAAACTGCATAATTCACATATACGGCAGTTCCCAGCAGCAGAGTGAGCCCTGCAAGTGCGATCTGCTTTTTTCCTATTATCAAGCTTGGCTTTTTCATAAAACATACCTCCGTTTAATTCAATCTGATCTCAACACATATTTTGCTCGTCGGCAGATCAAGCGCTGCCGATACCGCTTTGATAACTCTCTCCCTGACTGCCTGATCGTATCCCCCTTCGCAGACTACCAATGCCCCGTTAAATTTCGGGCTCAAGACCTTTTTTACCAAGGCTTCATCACCGCCGGATCTTTCAACTACCAGCACCTTGTTCTTATAGCTTTCTGCCTGCGTATTATCCTTAGTGTTAGCTTCTGTTTCAAGCTCCTCTGCATACACATATTCCTCCGAGCCCTCAACCGAAAGTATTATCTCAGCCCTTCCGACGCCTTTTATCTCTGAAAGCAGCTTGCCAAGCCTTTCCTCCATGCCTGACACATAATCGCCGGACATATCCCTTGACTGTTCACTCTCGGCAGCAGCTTTGCCGGTGCTGCTCTTGGGTATCACCTCTGACAAAAATATCAGCAGCATAGCTAACAGGCCTATAAAGGTAATCAGCTTTACACGGTTGCCGCTGCTGGTGATCTTTTTTATTATGTTTCTAAGCTTACTGCCCCTCATAATTCTCTTCCAGCTTTATGATCAATGATGTGTTATTCAGTTCAGTCTCTGACAAGTCACTCAGCTTGTCATAGTCAGCC
>CADBTF010000026.1 GCA_902797485.1 uncultured Ruminococcus sp.
CGGGAGGACCGCTTTTTTCGGCGCTGCATTTTGTTTGCCCTTGACAGATAGTCGGTGGTAGATGGTTTGGCTGACCTTTTGTTTATTGTGCAGCGCCGGGTTGGGCTGACGCCCAAGTGGGACGCTGTCCCACACCCTGCTTAGGGCTCTGCCCTAAGAACCCGCAAGGGCTCTGCCCCGATTTCTTCCGAGCGAAGACGAGGAAGAAATTTCCCGCCAAAGGCTAACGCCGCCTTTGGAAACGGCGAATGCGCTTCGCGGTTGTTTTTTTACAGATGCATTAATGATTTAGCATAAGGAGTGAAGATCATGCAAAAGCTACTGAAAATATTAAGGAAAAATGCTCGTCTTTCTATTGAGGAGCTGGCTGTTATGACCGGCAGAGAACCTGCTGAGGTGGAAAGTCAGATCAAGGAACTGGAGGCCAAGGGTGTCATTCGCGGCTATTCCGCTGTTATTGATGATTCAGCCTTCGACGAGGACACTGTTCTGGCTTTGGTGGAGCTCAAAGTTACTCCCCAGTCTCAGAGCGGATTTGACGAGATCGCTGCAAGGATAGCTTCCTATGAG
This sequence comes from uncultured Ruminococcus sp., assembly GCA_902797485.1. GTDB lineage: Bacteria > Bacillota > Clostridia > Oscillospirales > Ruminococcaceae > FB2012. Next base: position 571 of record CADBTF010000026.1, read on the forward strand.
GAGGTCGAGTCGGTACGGCTCATGAGCGGCGGTTATGATATTCTGGTATCTGTTACCGGGCGGAACATCAGGGATATTTCTATGTTTGTGAACCAGCGCTTGGCTGCTATCGAGGCGGTACAGTCCACCACCACACACTTTATTTTAAAGAGCTACAAGGAAAACGGCATAATCAAGACTGATTCCGAAAAGGACGAGAGGGGTATGATCTCGCCATGATAGACTATGACAAGCTGGTATCCCGTGTAGCAGCGGACATCAAGCCCTCCGGCATACGCCGCTTCTTTGACATTGCTGCTGAAATGGACGATGTTATCTCCCTTGGTGTGGGAGAGCCTGATTTCAAGACCCCTTGGCGCATCAGGCGGACGGCTATTGACGTATTGGAGCAGGGCAAGACCAACTATACAGCCAATGCGGGGCTTATTGAGCTGCGGCAGCAGTGCGCAAAATATCTTGAGAGGACTATCCACACCTCCTACGACCCTGCACATGAGCTGGTCATAACAGTCGGGGGCTCTGAGGCTATCGACTTAGCTATCCGGGCGGTAGTGAACCCGGGTGATGAGGTGCTTGTGGTTGAGCCGTCATTTGTATGCTATGCTCCGCTGGTAAGGCTGGCGGGAGGGGTACCGGTCATTATTGAGACCAAGGCAGAGGACGAATTCCGCTTGACGGCGGAGGCTCTGAGGGCTAAGATCACCCCAAGGACAAAGCTGCTGTTCCTGCCGTTCCCCAACAACCCCACAGGAGCCATTATGCGCCGGCAGGACTTGGAGGCTATCGCTGAGGTACTGCGAGAAACAGATGTTCTGGTCTGTTCTGATGAGATCTATTCAGAGCTTACATATTCCGGGAAGCACGTTTCCATTGCTGAGATAGAGGGCATGAGGGAGAGGTCGATCGTTATAAACGGCTTTTCAAAGTCCTTTGCCATGACAGGCTGGCGGCTGGGCTTTGCTGCGGGGCCGGAGCCTATTATCCGGCAGATGCTGAAGCTTCACCAGTATCAGATCATGTGCGCACCCTCTGTGAGCCAGTTTGCGGCGGTGACGGCGCTAAAGCACTGTGCTGACGATGTTTCCGCCATGCGTGAGGAATACGACATGAGGCGGCGCTTCGTGGTGGACGGCTTCAACAAGCTGGGGCTTGACTGCTTCACGCCCCAGGGGGCATTTTATGTGTTCCCCTGTATTCGTTCCGCCGGGCTTTCAAGTGAGGATTTCTGTGAGAAGCTCATTTACTCAAAGAAGGTGGCAGTAGTGCCGGGAACTGCTTTCGGAGACTGCGGTGAGGGATTTGTGCGGGTATCCTACGCATATTCCATTGCCCACCTGAAAGAAGCGCTGGTGAGGATAGGTGAATTTGTTAAGGAGATCAGGAATGGATAAGTTGAGCATCAGGGCTTACGGCAAGCTGAATCTTTATCTGGACATTACAGGCCGCCGGCAGGACGGCTATCATCTGCTGCGTTCGGTTATGCAGTCGGTGTCGGTTTATGACACACTTGATTTTGAGCTTACGCCGGGAGAGGGAATTGAGATCATCTGTGACCTGCCCGGGTTCCCGCTGGACAGCAGCAATCTTATCTGCAAGGCATGGGAACTCTATTTCAGGGAGACAAACACCTCCCCCAAGGGCCGGCTGACCGTCCGGGTGGATAAGCAGATACCCTCAATGGCAGGAATGGCCGGCGGGAGCGCTGACGGGGCTGCGGCCTTGACAGCTATCAACATATTACAAGGCAATTTGCTTGACAGTGATGCTTTGCGAAGGCTTGGCTCTAAGCTTGGCGCAGACGTACCTTTTACGCTGTTTGGCGGAACGCTGCTTTGTGAGGGCATAGGCGAAAGCTTGACAAAAATCGACAGCGTAAAGGATTTATACTTTGCGGTAGTCAGGCCAAATGTGAGCATATCCACACCTGCTGCATACAAGGCTTATGACGCTAAGGAGCAGCCAAAAAAGAAAAGCTATTCCGCTTTTGCCGAAGCAGTGCGTATCGGAGAGCCGCAGCTTATTGCGGGGGCTTTGTTCAATGCCCTTGAAGCTGCCATAGAGGAGCCGGAGATAGAGGCTGCCAAGCAGAAGCTTCTGGAATACGGCGCTCTGGGCGCACTAATGACCGGCAGCGGCTCGGCGGTGTTCGGCATTTTTGCTGACAGGCAGTCTGCCTGCCGGTGCATTGAAAGAATGGTTGATTATCCCTTTGCAAAAGTATTAGAGCCTGTAGATCACGGGCTTGAAATTATGAGGTGATTGATTATGGCAAGGCCAAGGAAATGCCGTATCTGCGGCTATAGATTCAAAGACGGAGAGGATATATGCCCCGAGTGCTTTACCGCCAGAGATGACGACATAAGCTGTGAGCAGTTCGGTAATGATGAGCACACCCATTCGGACGGCTTCTCCACCACTCATGACAGCGACATCTTCGATGAATTCAAGGAAAGGAGCTTTGTTGACGAGCAGCGCACCGATGAGGCCAATGACCCCATTCCCTCTTCCACCTACGGCGGCAATCAGGGCACTCCGCCCCCCACTTATGCCCAGCAGAGCTACAGTCAGCCCGCAGGGAACAGCTTCGGCAGTCAGCAGCAGAGCAGCTTCGGCAGTCAGCAGCAGAGCAGCTTCGATCACAACGCCTTCACCCAGAGCCGTATCGACAAGCTGAACGCTTTGAGAAGGGGCAAGGACATCAGCAGCTACAACACCGCCACCAACACCTACTACGGGCGCCAGCAGCAGGGCAACCGTGTTTACTACACCCGCAACGGCACACCCAAAAAGGGCAACAAGACGGCGGCAGGGATAGTTGTGGTGATCTTCCTGATGATCTTCTTTATCCCATTTATTATCGGGATAATGTCTGCTATCGGGCGCTCCACCAGCTCCCGCAGCAAGAGCACTACTACCACCCGCAAGCCTCTCAACGTGGAGGTCTCCATGCCGGACTTTTCTTTCCCGGATATAAGCCTGCCGGACGTTTCTGACTTTGACCCCCGCCAGGCCACCCGTGTTACTGACACCTACACCCTGACAGCCAAGTTTATCAGCGTTCTGGAGACTATCGGGCCGGAGAATCTTGAGAGCTTTTTCACCCCGGAGCAGATAAAGACTGCTGTTCCGCAGGAGGGGTATGTACCGGAGGATTTCAGAATAGTCTCTATGGATTTTCACAGTGAGGCGGCTTCAAGCGAGTATGAGGCTCCTGAGATAGTGGCCACAGGCTGCTATCTGGAAACTCTTGATTCAAAGGGCCGTACTATCTGCAATTCCTATCTGCTGAATGATATGGAATCAGGCTTTGATTTTGTTGACGCAGAGTTTCTTATCCCCGCTGATTACGGCACCTTCAAGCTGCATTTGCTTCTGAACAACAGCGGCAAGGTTCAGGATATGGTAGTACACATCATGACCTACAATATCTATAAGGATTACGATGATGACAGCTCCTCCGGGGAAAATGCTTCTGCCGCAGGGGTGAAGGTCAAGGACGTATGATAAACAGCAACTATTTGCGCTGCACCCTCTGCCCAAGGGAGTGCGGCGCTGACCGCTTTAAGGGCAGGGGCTTCTGCGGTGAGGGGGCGGATATCCGCATTGCAAGGGCGGAGCTCCACCGGTGGGAGGAGCCCTGCCTGAGCCCGGAGGGGAGGTCCGGGGCGGTGTTCTTCACCGGCTGCCAGCTGGGGTGCGTCTACTGCCAGAACTATGAGCTCTCAGCGCAGCATAAGGGCTTTGAGCTGACCCCACGCCAGCTGGCGGAGACCTTTCTGATGCTCAAAGAAAAGGGCGCAGAGAATATCGACTTGGTAACTCCCACTCATTTTGTGCCGGGCATCATTGAGGCGCTGGACACGGTAAAGAATGAGCTTGGCCTGCCGGTGATCTACAACTGCGGCGGCTACGAAAAACCTGAGACCTTGGAGCTCCTGCGGGGGTATGTTGATATTTTTCTGCCGGATATGAAATACTTTTCAAGTGAGCTTTCGGGCAGGCTCTCACGGGCGGAGAACTATTTCACTGTGGCTGTGAGGGCTCTGGAAAAGATGCTGGAGATCGCCGGGCGCCCCCGCTATGACGGGCAGGGAAGGCTCACAGGGGGAGTTATGGTGCGGCACCTGATACTGCCGGGGCAGCGGCATGATTCCATAGAGCTTATCCGCAGGCTGCGTCAGCGCTTTCAGCCGGAGGACTTTCTTTTCAGCCTTATGAGCCAGTTTACTCCGGTGCATCTGTCAGAGCAGTACGGCCTTGACCGGAGGGTGACTACCTTTGAATACAAGACTGTGCTGAAGGAACTGGAAGCGGCAGGCTTCGACGGATATGTGCAGGAGCGCAGCTCTGCGGGGGAGGATTATATTCCAAGGTTCTATGAACATTTGTATTATGATTTACCAAATACTTAATTTCATCCATAAATGGTAATAATTTAGGCTTGAATTTTTTTCAATTTTCGTTTATAATTTGTTTAGAGTTTAAATAGGCTAACTCTATATAAGCTCAAATTTTCAGGCGCAAGGCTCTGTATCTTGTGCCGCTCTGAAAGAGGGCGATACCAGTGTCAAAGGCAATCGGGTCGAAATATTCGATCGAGAGCTCAAAGCAAGCAGAGGAATTTTATCACTATGTAAAAGACCTTTTGGACAGCGATATTGTCAACGAAATGAAGAAATACCGCCACCATTACAGCACCACCTGCTATCAGCACTGCCTGAATGTTTCCTACTATAACTATCTGATCTGCCGCAAGCTTGGCCTTGATGCCAAAAAAGCAGCCAGAGCAGGCATACTCCACGACCTGTTTCTCTACGACTGGAGAGAGACCCCACGCAAAAAGGGTGAAAAGCCCCACGGTATGCGCCACCCACAGATAGCCCTTGAAAACGCCAAGCAGAACTTTGCGGTCTCAAAGCGTGAGGAGGACATGATAGTCAAGCATATGTGGCCGCTGACCCTTAAATTCCCAAGGTATGCCGAAAGCTATGTTATAGTTGTCACAGACAAATACGCAGCAATTCTTGAGATCGGCACCCATGTCAAGGGCAAGATCAGGAATTTTATTGCCAGTGCGTGATCTTCGGCGTACAATGAAGCAGGGCAGCTTTGGTGTCCTGAGATCTCTTTATAACTGTTCTTTGAGGGCGTCTGCGGGCGTCCTCATTTTTGTGTTCTGCCGCAGAAAAGGTCACAGGGAAATACAGGCAAAAAAATATCGCCCCTCTCTCAAAGGGCGATAATTGTGAATTAAAAGCTATAATGGTCCTCAAAACTCCCGGACTACCCCACGCA
>CADBTF010000027.1 GCA_902797485.1 uncultured Ruminococcus sp.
AGCCATCTTGCGTTTACATAGTGAGCGTCAGCACGGATAGCTTCCTCCTTAATGGAGTCGCCTGCCTGCTTCTTGGTACCTACGAAAAGTACCTCCTTGCCCTCAGCTGAAAGCTCTCTTACGAACATATAAGCTTCTTCCAGCTTCTTAACGGTCTTCTGCAGGTCGATGATGTAGATGCCGTTTCTTTCTGTGAAAATGTACGGTGCCATTTTCGGGTTCCATCTTCTTGTCTGGTGGCCGAAATGTACGCCGGCCTCAAGAAGCTGCTTCATTGATACTACTGCCATGGTAGTAACCTCCTGTTGGTTTTATTCCGCTGAAGCGGTTTGTTTATCCTCCGCCCGGCTTGACTTGCCTTCACCCCGGTGGGGACCACAGCAAAAGCCCTGGCGTGCGAATTTACCTGAATATTATATCATACACAGACGCAATTTGTCAATGATTTTTTGTTCGTCATTTCAACAAATTTTCGATAGTGCAGCTGCTCTGCTTTATGCAAACTGCATCACTGCTCACCTTTACCAGCACTGTATCCTCGCCTATGAGCTGAATATCCGAGCACCGCACCACTATATCCTCATCTCTGCCCATGAGCCCGAAGGCACGGCTTCTGCCATAGATGATGAATGTCACCACCCTGCCGGTGGAGCTGTCCATTTCCAGGTCATCAATAAACCCCAGCTTCTCGCCGGTGCTGACATTTACTACCTCCTTGCCCCGCAGGGCTGAAAAGCTGCATATCACAAAGACCCCTCCAAACGTTTATAGTAAACGACATTAGAAATTGCACTTTGAGAACGAGTAAAAGTCCGATATATGCTTTTGCGAAGTTCTCAAAGCAGCAATTTCATTGGCGGTTACTATATAAGCAGGCAGAGCGCCCGCATATAATCATATTCGGCGGCGGCGTCTTTTATTCTCTGCGGACTGCATTTTTTCGGGGAGCAGCTTGTCCACGTCCTCCATAGAGTGGGCGTTGGCATAATCTGTAAGTATTTTTACGACCTCATGGGTCTGGGGGGGCTTGGGGCCGTCGTGATCCGGGAAAAGCAGCTCCTTCATTTCAGGGGTTATGCGCCTCCACATGACAGTGCTTGCCTGCCTGATCTTATTCTCTATGGACCTCAGCGGCACGTTGTTCTTAGTGCTTACATACACATATGCGCCGTTATTCAGGGCCAGCCCCTTTGTGTTATTCATCTGATACACCACAGTATCTTTAAGCATATTGAAGCCGCTGCTCACCTGCCTGTAGCCGGCGGCGATCATGAGCTTTGCCACCTTGCTGTTCCTTTCCGCCAGCTCCTCGTCCGTCTCAAGGCCGAACCGCCTGTGAACGAGCTCTGCGACTATCCGGGGAGGAACGACTATATCCAGCACCAGCCTGTTGGTATAGCACTGGCAGTTCTCAAAATTATTTATGCCGGTTATAGCCAGCACCCACCTGAACATACCGCTGCCGTGGGTCAGCAGCTCTATCCTTTCAAGGGCGTCGTCAAACTCACTGTAATACCTGCACGGAGAACAGATCAGAACGTCCCAGCGGGGTTCATAGTCGTTTGGGGGCACCACATCAAGCATCATCATAGGGAGATCATGCATTGCAATGACCTCATGGCCCTTAGCCCGCAGACGGTCAGCGACCTGATCCCAATACCACAGGTCATAAGACAAAACTAATATTCTCAATCTTTCCACATCACGCACCTCCTGCCTCTATATATATTATATCATTTTAAACGGGCTTGTCAATCACTTTTTCCTTATCTCCTCCAGCGCTGCCTTTTCCAGACGGGAGACCTGCGCCTGCGAGATGCCTATGCTGTGGGCTACCTCTGTCTGGGTGCGGCCCCGGAAATAGCGCAGATAGAGGATAGTCTTTTCACGCTCGTTCAGGGAGGCTATGGCGTCCTTGATGCTCATTTCCTCCAGCCAGCTTTCAGCGGTGGAGCCGTCGCCAAGCTGGTCCAGCAGATAGAGAGTGTCCCCCGCATCAGAGTAGACCGGCTCATAGATAGACACCGGCTCCGTCACCGACTCCAGCGCTGCGATCACCTCCTCACGGTCTGCGCCGATGTGCTCTGCGATCTGCTCCACCGTGGGCTCACTGCCGGTGCCAGCCGTCAGCTCCTCCTTGGCCTGCATAGCCCTGAAAGCCGTGTCCCGCAGGGAGCGGCTCACCCGGAGGGGCTTGAAATCCCGCAGATAGCGCCGCACCTCCCCGGCTATCATGGGCACCGCATAGGTGGAGAACCGCACATCAAGGGCAGTATCGAAATTGTCGATAGCCTTGATAAGGCCTATGACCCCCACCTGAAAAATATCGTCCGGCTGATCGGTGCGCCCGGAGAACCGCTGCAGCACACTGAGCACCAGCCGCAGATTGCCCTCTATGAGCGTCTTGCGGGCAGCCTTGTCTCCGGCACGGACCTTTTTTAAAAGCTCTGTCTTTTCACGTTCTGTCAGCGTCACCAGCCGGGCGGTGTTCACCCCGCTGATCTCTACCTTATTATATTGCATAGCTTTTCTATCCCTCCGCAGATGTGTTCTGCTTCAAGGCAATACCGAACCGAAGCTGTACGGTATTGCCTTAGAGATAGTATTGCACCCGGAATGACAAATTATTCTCCCGGCGGAAAATGCGCCCTGAAGGGTGCGCAGGCGGTTTTGTTATCAGTTTATTCACAGAAATAATTAGGTAATAAAACAATTGGATATTTACAAATTCAGGGGAAGATGCTATAATTATATTAAACGACATTGAAATTGCTTCTTTGCGAACTTCTCAAAAGCATATATTCGACTTTTGCTCGTTCTCAAAGTGCAAT
>CADBTF010000028.1 GCA_902797485.1 uncultured Ruminococcus sp.
AAGTTCTGCGAGAGAACGGGTATGAGGTATGTGTCAAATCACTCATGGCGGCATTTGAACGCCACGCTGCTCATCAACAGCGGCATAGATGTCAAGACTGTGCAAAGCTGCTTAGGACATAGCGTTGCGACAACTACTGTAAACGCCCCAAAAGGACACACCCATACAACACACAACAATCATGCCATATCCATACAAAAAATGAGCCAATGCACTGCGCTGTACGGCTCTTTGCTTATTCGGGAGCTTCCAGCTCACGCATTTCGTAGTCCCTGTCGCTGTCGATAAGCTTCAGCATGATGCGGCCGAACTCAGGGTCGAACTGGGTGCCTATGCCCTTTTCGATCTCCTGCCTTACCACCTCCTGCGGGAGAGCTTTGCGGTAGCTGCGGTTGGAGGTCATGGCGTCGTAGGCGTCAGCGACGGCTATTATCCTTGCGATCTCCGGTATCTCCTCACCCTTGAGCCCCTCCGGGTAGCCCTTGCCGTCATAGCGCTCATGGTGGTAATGGGCGCCGATGCTCAGATCGGGATATTTGGTGATGGAGGAAAGTATCTGATTCCCCCGGACAGTGTGCTGCTTGATGATCTCATACTCCGCATCGTCAAGGCGGGAGGTCTTGTTTATGATGCTCCCCGGCACACCGATCTTCCCCACGTCATGCAGCAGCGCAATGAAATATATCTCCTTGCACTCCATAGGGCTTTTGCCGGCTTCAATGGCTATCATCTCGGAATACTCCGCCACCCGCTCCGAGTGGCCGTGAGTGTAGCCGTCCTTGGCATCTATAGCGCTGGCAAGAGCGTAGGCTGTCTGCCCAAGTAGAATGCGTATCTGCTTTTTTTCTTCGTTCAGCAGTTCTATCTCCCGCTTGGCGGCCTGAGCGTTTTTCTGGCTGAGGTCCACCTGAGCAAAGACATACAGCGCCACCATCATGCCCACAAGCGCCATGTTGGTGAGGGAGAGGCCGTAGGCAAAGACCTGCACCACAGATGCTGTCAGCGGCAGCGCGGTGAAAAGCAGCAGCGACAGGCTCAAAAGCTTCGGCAGCCTTTTATAATACTGGATAATGACCGAGAGCTGCAAAATAAATATCAGCATCGGCAGCAGGTAGCAGATGATGAACCCGCTGCTTCTGCGGTAGGTGTTGTTCTCGTCAAAGGTGTAGTAGAGGCCGGTGAACTGTGAAACTATCAGCAGGACTATCCCCGCCAGCACTGCAAGCTTAACTATAGTCAACCGTTTGGGCAGGACCTTCAAGCCGCCCTCCGTGGAGTAAAGGTCTGTCAGGTAATCGTTGAAGGCATAGAAAATAAACAGAGAGAGAAAGAACACCGCAAAGTTGCAGATCCTTACCATATAGTAGGCCTTGCTCCCCGGGTCTCCCCGGTAGATATAGGCGAAGCGGTCTGCCGTTATCAGCAGCATGGCACTTATATACATAAGCAGCATCGAAATTCTCCTGCGGGGGGGCAGGGCCTTGGTAAATACCACGAATGCCGCCATTATCCCGCAGATGCTGCTGAGCATGAGCATGATGTTCAGCTGATGCTCCCGAAGAAATTCACCCATGTTACAGTCTCCTTTATAAAATACATACCTGTGCCTATTATAACACGTTCTTCCGGCATTGTCATTTGCTATTTGGTACAAATCCTATTGCTTTTTTTATGCAAATATGCTACAATAATTTCAAACGATCATGCAGGAGGGATATTTTTGATACTCGCTTATTTTTCATCAAACTATGCCACCCTTCTTATCATCTCAGCGATAGTGGTCATCATATTTGTAAACAAGAAATACAATATTCCTGCCACAGACCTGTTCTTTATGGAAATAGCGCTGCTGCTGATAATCACAGTCTTTGACAACGTCCAGAGCCTTTGTGAGAATAACGACCCCTGCCTGATGCTGGACATGGAGGCAAGGGTGCGGCTGAGAAATATCTCGGCAGCAATAAGCTTTATTTTAAGGCCCTTCGTTATCATGATAGAGGTGCTGATAATCATTCCCTCAGAGGTCAAGCTCAAGCCCCTTGCGGCTATCCCGGCGGTGCTGAATTTGATGATCTACTCCACCGCCTTCACCGGCAGCAAGATCGCCTATACTATCTCGGAGGACAATCATTTCCGCCGGGGGCCCCTCGGCACGGCTATATTCTTCTCGCAGCTGTTTTATGTGGTGCTGCTGTTTATTATCTCGGTAAAGTATTTTCGCAAGCTCACCAGCGGCAAGAACGCTATAGTTATACTCGTCATCACTCAGACCGCCGCAACAGCTTTTCTGGAATATGAGAACCTGCTCACCGGCTACAGCAATTTTGTCACCGCACTGGCGATACTTGAATACTATATTTATCTTTCGGTAATATATCAGGAGGATATGAGGAACACTATAACCCAGAAGGACATTGACCTTGAAAAAGAAAAAATGCTCCTGCTGCGCAATCAGATACACCCGCATTTTATCTATAACTCCCTGAGCATTATCCGCTCCCTTGCCAAGCGGGACAGTGAGCGGGCAGTAAACTGCATAGACAACTTTTCCGATTACCTGAAAGCCCATATCGGCGCCATTGAAACTGATGACCTTGTGCCCTTTGAAAAGGAGCTCAACAATATCAAGGTCTATCTTGACCTTGTGCGGGCAGACAAGACCAAAAAGCTTGAGGTGCTCTACGACCTTAAAGCGGCAGATTTCACACTGCCTCCCCTCTCGCTTGAGCCCCTGGTGGAGAATGCGGTGAACCACGGCATAAGCAGAGAGGGCGGAACTATAACTATCTGCTCCTATGAGACGGACGGCAGCTATGTGATAACCGTTGCCGACAACGGCACCGCCAGAAACTCTCCCTCCGACGATATGCCCTTCCACATGGGCGTGGGCATAGAGAACACTCGCAAGCGGCTGGAGCTCCAATGCGGCGGCAGCCTGAATATGGATATGAGAAGCTCCGGCACGACTGTGACGGTGACGCTCCCGAAGGCAGAAAGGGTGGTAATGAATGAAGGTACTGATAGCGGACGATAATCAGCTGATAGTTGAGGATTATCTGGACGAGCTCAGCAAGATAGTCCCCCACGCCCAGTGCATAGGCACCAGCAGGGCAAGGGAGGTCATCAAGCTTTTTGAGGCCCATATGTTTGATGTGGTGATACTTGACATTGATATGCCGGAGATCAGCGGGATAACCCTTGCCAAGAAGATACTGGAGATCAAGCCCCGTACCAATATCATATACGTCACCGGCTATGAAAAGTTTGCCCTGCAAAGCTGGGAGACCTTTGCCAGCGCCTTTCTGGTGAAGCCGGTGAGCACTGAAAAGCTCCGGGAGGCCTTTGAGCATCTCAGGCACCCGGTATCAAAGATCTCTGATGAATCTATTGAATCGGAATACGCCGGGGATAACCTGATAGGCAGAAAGATACTCAAATGCCGTGAGGAGCGGAACATGACCAGAGACGAGCTCTCCACAAAGCTTGGCGTTACCCCGCAGACGGTCTCCCGCTGGGAGAACGGCAGGCGCTTACCGGATATAATCACCTTTCTCCGGCTTGCACAGATACTTGCGGTTGATCCGGGAGAGCTGATGCATTGAGGACCATCAGGCCCGCTGCCTGCAAAAAAGCCATAGCATTTCTGACTTTCTGCCGGAAACGCTATGGCTTAAAATTTTGATATTATTCAGCAGTGAATCTTGCCCACTGATATTCAGCAGTCAGGGGAGTCGTGCCGTCGTACTTGCCGAGCCAGCTGTCAACGCCTATACCGTTCCAGGTGTTCATCATGAGCTTGCCGGGTGTGGTGGGTATGTTTTCGGTGACGGTGTGTACCTCCTTGCCGTCTACATACCAGGTGATGCTGTCCTTAGCCCAGCGGAAGCCGTAGGTGTGGAAATCCTCAGCGGCGTCAAAGCCAAGGTCATAAAGCTTCTCGTGGTTGCCCTTGCCGTCGGTGAAGAAATTGAACTGCACCTTTGTGGTGTCCTTACCAAGGAACTCGATGTCTATCTCGTCCCAGGGGTTGCCGTCGGTGGGGCCGGTGTAGGTAAAGAAGGACGAAACCACGCCCTTGTTCTTAATGGGCTTCATGGAGACCTCATAGAGACCGTAGCCGTAAAAATCGTTGGTGCGGTACTCGCCGCCGGTGTAGCTGTCGTCCCATGACTTGTCTATCCGGAGCTTCAGCAGACCGTCCTCAAAGACTGCGTTCTCACCCTTCCATGTGCAGTTGAACATAGAGCCGTTTGACCAGCCGTCCGATGCCATCCACTTGGCAGTGTCAGCGCCCTTGGAGAAATCTCCGTTCAGTGTGTAGGGGGAGTCCTCCTCGCTGGCAGCCTCGGCAGTGCTTTCTGCGGTGCTTTCGGCAGCGGTGCTCTCGGCGGTGCTTTCGGCTGCACTTTCTGCGGTGCTGCCTGCGGCGGTATCAGCCTTTGAGCTGGAATCATTTGAGCCGCAGCCTGCTGCGCTCAGAGCCACGACCATTGTGAACAGATAAACCAAAACCTTCTTCATAAAAGATACCTCCTTAAAATACCTTTTCTTAGGCTTCCCAAGCCTGCGTACTTACTTTTCTTTACTGATTATATAATAACGCAAAGAAGGCTGAATTTATATCACAAAATTATCCTGAATATCGAAAATGTGCGACATGGTTTATTCATCTTCGTTCTTGTTCTCGGTCCATTTCATTCTGAAATAGTTTTCTCTGTACTGCTTCGGGGTCATGCCGGTGCGCTTGCGGAAGCAGTAGATGAAATGGCTGTGGGAGCTGAAGTTGAGATAATTGCCGATATCAACAGGGCTGTATTCTGAAAATTTCAGCATATTCTCAGCGGCCTGTATACGCCTTGCCATGATGTAATCTGAGATAGTGACACCCACCTCTGCCTTGAAGAGCTTTGAGAGGTACTGGGGTGTCAGGCCCAGCATATCTGCCAGCTCCTGAACTCTGATGCCCTTGTAAAGGTTATCGTAGATCAGGTCAAGACAGACGAGTATATGCTTTGAATAGGCTTCACCGGAATTTACCTTCTGCATACGCTTGGTGTATTCAAGGAAGGTCTCACGGTGTATTTCAGAGAGCTGTTCCTTAGTGGTGCTTTCGTCGAGCCTGTTGATGAAGATGTCGCTTATTGTGTAGGCAGTTTCCATGGGCATTCCTGCTTCGATACAAAAGCGTGCTATAAGGGCTATGGTGATAACGAGATGATATTTGATATTTCTGATAGGGTCCTTGCTGAGCTGTCCGTAGCCCTCAACAGCCAGGGGAGTATAAAGCTCCTTAACACGCTGCAGATTTCCTGAGCTGACAGCAGAATAGAATTCAAGCTCCTTTTCGTAAGGGGAGTGAAGCTTACCGTTTTCACGCTGGTAAAACTCACGGTAGTTAAGTTCCTTGTTAATGCTCATCATTTTTCACCGTCCTTTATGTCGGATTTTTGGCCCTCTCCCTATTATTATAACATATTCTTTAAAACAGCGCAAGCCGCACCGGACATTTCTGCCCGGTACAGCGTATAATAAGGAGATATTATGAAGGCTTTTTTACTGCGCTGCGACCTTCTCCTGAGCTTCGTTTATCAGATAGTCCAGCTTTTTCTCATTTTCCTGAACCACCTGAGTCCAGCTCTTGGGATCGGAGGGGTGCATGGTGGCCTTGATGATATTATCGGTAACACCGGAAATATCTGTGGATACGCCCTGTGCGAATTCAAATACAGGGTGCTCGGCGGCCATCTGGTAGATGCGGTCACGCATCTCGATCATTTCATCAGTCCAGCCGTAGTCTTCTTTCAGCTGGGTGATAGTAACTTCCTTCGCCTTGGGGTCAGCCTCTGCGTATCGTGTGCAGTCAAGCCATGCAGCAACGCCTTCGGGGTTCTTTGCATTCTTGACGATGCAGAAGCCGTGAACTCTTGAAGGAACATACTGTGCATCGGAATCCTTATCACAGGGGACCGGTGCAAACATTACCTCGCCCTTGGAGATGTCACCGAAGGGAGCGGTAACCGAAAGTGCATCTTCGATAGCCCAGAAGCCAATGGGGTAGAAAAGTGTCAGGCCGGAAGCAAGTCCTGTGCCCCACTTGTCCTTGCCGCCCCGCACGTTCCATTCATGCTCGTGCTTGGGGTATACCACATTGTTCTTCTGCAGGTCATACATCATTTCCTGCACCTTTGCGATCTTGGGATCGTTTATGTTGTTGACGATATTTCCGTCCTTCATGCCGATAAGGGGCACACCTGTGGATTCGGTAAGAGCGTTCTCATAGTACCAGGCATCAAGAGCGTATTTATCGTTCTCGGGGTCTGCGAAATCCTTGCACATATTGAACATGGTCTCCCAGTTCCAGTTGCCCTCGTCGAACATCTCAACAGGGTCCTCAATGCCCAGCTCCTCAAGAACTGTCTTGTTGTATACCCAGATGTAAGCAGGGTCAACACGGGAGATGCCCACATAGTGCTTGCCGTGATATACGAACTGGTCGGCAGCGGTCTTGACGTCCTTCCAGAGCTCGGAATCAAAGTCGATGTAATCGTCGATAGGCTCGATCATTTCCTTGATAGCGCCCTTGGGGAACATATCCATGTCGTCAGCGCCGCAGAAATCGGGGGATTCGTTAGCCAGAACTGCTGCTGCAAGGTCGTCGAACTTCTTCTCATAGGTGGTGGACACATACTCGATAGTTCCGTTGTACTTGGACTTGAACAGCGCCAGGTCAACACCTATATCCTTGTCGTCGCTGGAGGTTGGGTTTATATCCCAGAAGGAGAACCACTTGATGTTGGTGTTCTCCAGCTTTCTGTCGTCGGGCTTTGAATCGGAGGCTATGTCATCAATGACCTCCTGCTGGCTTTCGTGCAGATCTCTGCCGGAAGCTGTGGTTTGCAGTGCAACTGAATTAGCGTCTGCTGCTTTACCGTCCTCAGAAGAGGAGGTGCTGCCGCAGGAAGCTGCTGAAACTGACATTAAAATTGCTGCTGCGATAGATGCAGCCTTTTTGATCTTTCTCATGATCCGTTACCTCCGAAATAAAACCTGTTTGTTACTTTCTCTTTCTGACAACTACTGCGCCTGCTGCGCCCAAGGCTGCGGCTGCAAGAGCAATGCCGTCTGCGGCGCCGGTAGCAGAGTTATCACCGGAAGCTGCCGGTGCAGTTTGGGTCACAGCGGTTGTTGTGCCTGTGGTGGTCGCTGAAGCCTTGCTTTCATCAGCTTTGCTGTCCTCTGCCTTGCTTTCATCGGCTTTGCTTTCCTCAGCCTTGCTTTCCTCCTCGGGCTTCTTTACCAGATCGTCGCCCCACTCGGGAGTAACTACCTCGCCGTCAACGTCCAGCAGGTTCACAACGATCTTCAGTGTGCCGCCCTCGAACTTTCCGGGCTCGTCCCAGCCTACTACCTCTTTGGTAACGTGGGTGTTGATGCCGGTCTCGTCAGCAGTTTTTTCCACCTGCGGGCGGATAATGATGCGGGCGGTGTTTGAGGCCTTGCCCTGGTCAACGTAATTCTCAAACTCTCTTATGCCCTCGATGCTGTCCAGGTCTGTCACCTTGCCGTCTGCATCTGTGAAGGAAACTTCCTTTACATTAACAAGGTATGGGAACTTGTCTTCAGGCAGATTGCATATCATCAGGCCCATCATGCCAAGGGAGCCGGTGCCGTCGATATTAGGGTCTGCGATAGCCTTTGAGATCTTGTACTCAGCCTCGATAGTGCCTTCCTCGTCAATGCCGAACCATGTGCCTGAGTTGTCATTCCATGAATCGAAGCTGCCGTTCATAAAGAATGTCATGCCGCCTACTTTGTAGAAGGGGTTCTCTTCACCCTCAGCCACCTCTGCGTTAGGGTCCAGCACATCGCCCAGCTTGGTAGAAGCTGCGGATACGCTCACTGCCATTGCTGCCGCAGCAAGAACGCCTGCTGCCATGCCAGCCAGAAACCTTTTGATCTTCATAAAATTACCTCCAAATATCTCCTGTTGTCCTGAACAGGTTATTCGTCCGGGAGAGCTCCTTATCAGTCTCGTCCGGTACTGTCATTATTATAGTAAATGCTCATATTTTTTTATACCACAAAGATAACATTTCTATCGAAAAACTCTACAAAGCAGCTTTGCAGAAACCAAACCCGTGGATCGCTTAAATAAACTTATACCAAATTATTAACAGCATTAACAAATGCCAATATGCTGCTATTCGATTTTGGCTGGTATTCGCAGGCTGAACATATCAGGCGCAAAAATAAAAGCTTAAATTTGTGCAAAATAACGTAAGAATGTAATTGCATTTTTTTTGGAAATGCTGTATAATAATATATTGTAGGTATCTATGGCCTGTTGCCTATGACTAACACAAAGGAAGATGCAAATGATATACTATTTTTGGGAGAATGACCGTAATTTCCCGCTGGCTGCGATACTGGTGATATGCAGCTTTGCGGCGGCCTTCGCTTCGTTCAAGATCTTTGCCAAGCTCCTGCCGAGAGATCAGGGCAGAGAGTTCGCAGTCAACGGTGAGCTTTCGCAGGGCAAGCCGAGAGGCGCAGGTATAATCCTGATCTCGGTGTTCACCCTCTGTGCGGCACTGTTCACCCCCATGAGCCTTGAAAATGTAATAAATCTGGCTCTGATCTATGCCGCTATGCTGACAGGCTTTCTGGACGACGCTGCAAAGGTCCCCTGGGGGGAGCTTAAAAAAGGCCTGCTGGACTTAGTCATCTCCGCCGGCCTTGCAATTAATTTCGTATACCACAATAATACCACTGTCCGCTTCTTCGGCAGTTCCTTCACTCTGCCCTATCCCGTCTATGTGATACTGGCTGTCGGGCTGATATGGATGAGCATTAATGTGGTGAACTGCTCCGACGGTGTTGACGGTCTCTGCGCCTCGCTCTCGATGCTCTCGATCATACTGTTCATGCACTCCACCGGCTATACGAACCTGCTTGGCGGAGCAGACAGTCTCTTTGAGGGGCTTGTCATGGTCTCGGTGCTGGCAGCCTATCTGTGGTTCAACTGCTCACCCAGCCTTATGCTTATGGGTGATGCGGGCTCACGTTCGCTGGGAGTGTTCATAGCTCTGCTGGCAATGCGCTCCGGGCACCCATTCCTGTTCATACCATTTGTAATAGTAATGATTCTTGACGGCGGTCTGGGGCTTGTGAAGCTCTCTGTAAGAAGGCTGCTCCATTCCACCACCTTTATGGGCAGCATACGCACCCCCCTGCACGATCACGCCCGCAAGCTCAAGGGCTGGTCGGATACGCAGGTGGTTATTCGCTTTGTTTTGATACAGCTTGTTATCGGGCTGTTCTTTATATATTTGTGGCAGTCGGTACTGCTTTGACTGGAGTAATAGAGCTTGAAGAAAATATTCCTCTATGTCCTGGACGTTCTGTTTATAGTCTGTATCTCAGTGCTTGCGGTGAACCTGGTCTTTAAGGATCAGGACCTTGGCGAGATGCTGGCGGACCTGGACAAGGCTAATAAGCTTTGGCTGCTGGGAGGCGCTGTGCTTTCAGTGCTGTTCGTGGCAGGCGAAGCGGTAATAATCAAATATCTGTTAAGGCTTTTCAGGGTGAAGATACCCCTGAGGCGCTGCCTGAAATACAGCTTCGTGGGGTTCTTCTACAGCTACATAACCCCCTCTGCCTCCGGCGGGCAGCCCGCTCAGATGTACTATATGAAAAAGGACGGCATCTGTCTGGGGCACTCCTCTCTGATAATGGTAGTGATAACCCTCACCTTCAAGGCAGTGCTGGTGGTAATGGGAGCGGCGCTCCTGCTGCTGCACCCCCTCACGGTGATAGATAACACCGGCGAATATTTCTGGCTGCTGCTCCTTGGCTTCGGGCTGAACCTTGCGTATATCAGTGCTCTGCTGTTCCTGCTGATAAGGCCGGCGCTGGCCTGCCGGCTGATGAACGGAGCAGTGAAGCTCCTGTGCAGGCTGCACCTTATCAAAAGCTCCAAGCGGGACGCTTATATGGAAAAGGTCCGCCGGCTGGAAAAGACCTACACTGATGGTGCAAAATACATCAAGTCGCATTACAAGGCAGTCATCAATGTCTTTGTTATCACCTGTGCCCAAAGGCTGTTTTACTTTGCAGTCACATGGGTAGTCTATAAGAGCTACGGCCTTTCGGGAACAAGCTTCCTGAGCCTTATCACCATGCAGGTGATGATAGCCGTCAGCGTGGAGATGCTCCCCCTGCCGGGAGCCGCCGGCATCACAGAAGCCTGCTTTCTGGTGATGCAGGGCGCAGCTTTCGGGGAGAGCCTTGTGCGCCCCGGTATGCTGCTCAGCAGAGGGCTGACCTTTTACGTTATACTTATCATAGGCGCTTTGGTAACGCTGGGCGCCCATGTCGTCACCGTCAAAAAGCACAGCCGCACTGAGGACGAAAGCAAAAACAAAAACGAAGAGCTTGCCGCATAGGGCAGAGAAATAAAAAATAGGAGTGTAAAAATATGATAGGCTTTTATAACTACACCGTAATTCTTACATACGTCAGCCTTTGCTCGGCAGTGTACGGAATAACTCAGGTGTTTGAGGGGAACGAATCACTGGCTTTTCTCTGCCTTGTAATTTCCGGCATATGTGACCTTTTCGACGGCAAGGTGGCCCGCCATAAAAAGGACAGAACAGATCAGGAAAAGGTCTTCGGCATTCAGATAGACTCCCTTGCAGACCTTGTGTGCTTCGGAGTGCTGCCCGCCTGCATAGGCTACCACTACGGCTTCAACTACGGCCTCGGCCTTGCATCAGCACTGCTTATCGTGCTCTGCGGGCTTATCCGTCTGGGGTATTTCAACGTTATGGAGGAGGAGCGCCAGCGCACCACCGCCGAGAACCGCAAGGAGTATCAGGGAATGCCCATAACCACCACCTCTATGGTGCTGCCGCTGCTCTATATGGGCAGGTACAATATCCCCCGTGCGGCCTTTCCCTATGTTTTTCAGGCCTTTGAGATACTCATGGCAGTGCTGTTCGTGCTGAATATCAAGGTGAAGAAATTCACCACCAGAGGAATTATAATCATGTTTACTATCGGCGCACTTATCGTGCTGGGATATTTGAAATTCGGGCCCAAGGGCTGAGCTGTGAAAGAAAGGACTGACCTATATGAAATACCGTGACAGAAAAGGCAACGAGTTTGACCAGACCACCGGGCAGGACGAGTTCCTCCGCAAGATGTATACCTCAGCTGTGGGCAGGGCTTTGATGAAATTTGCCTCCCTCCCGCTGTTCTCAAAGATCTCCCGTGTTTTCCTCGACAGCCGCTTTTCCTCCTATTTTGTGCTGCGCTTTGCCGAGAGAAACGATATTGATATCTTCGATTACGAAAACAAGCTCTACTATTCCTTCAACGATTTCTTTACAAGAAAGATCAAGCCCGGCAGAAGGCGCATTGACGAGGGTAAGAATATCATAGTCTCCCCCTCTGACGGCAAGGTGAGCGCCTATGAGATAACCGGCTCAAATGTGTTCGTGGTGAAGAATTCCGTCTACACCATCGAATCCCTGCTGAGAGACACCAAGCTCGCAAAAAAATATATCGGCGGCACCGCCTTTATCATCAGGCTCACTCCCGACGACTACCACCGGTATATCTACTGCACCGACGGCGAAAAGAGCCATGACCGCACTATCAGAGGAGCGCTCCATACCGTGAACCCCATTATCAACAAGTATATCCCGGCCTATAAGGAAAACAGCCGTGAATACTGCATGATAAGGACCAAGGGCATCGGCGATGTTATCCAGATGGAGGTCGGCGCAATGTTCGTGGGCAGGATAACCAACAAGCACCCCTACGGCAGAAGGATAGTCCGCAAGGGGGAGGAAGAGGGCTTCTTTGAGTTCGGCGGCTCAACTATTATCCTGCTGACCGAAAAGGGCAGGATCAAGGCAGACGATGACCTGCTGCTCAACACCAAAGAAGGCTTTGAGACCAAGATAATGCAGGGAGAAACTATTGGCAGAAGGCCATGATAAATCTATTCACAGGCAAGGGGCTATAAGGAATGATAAGGATAAGCAGCTATGCTGAATTTGATAAATACCATGCTTATGACGGCGACGACCTCGGTGCGACCTATTATGCCGACAGGACGGTTTTCAAGACCTGGTCGCCCTATGCCTCCGGTGTTTATCTGAATCTCTATCTTGACGGCGAGGGCGCTAACCTTATCGAAACAGTTCCCATGGAGCTCATGAGCCACGGCGTGTGGGTGGTGGAGCTGCTCCACAGAGCGGAGGACATCTTCTACACCTACACCTTTGAGTACGATAACAAGACAAGATTTGAAACTATCGACATCTATGCCCACGCCTGCGGAGTGAACGGTCAGAGGGGCTACCTTATGGACCTTAGCCATACGGACCCTATCGGCTGGGAGGAGACCCCACGGCCGGTCTGTCAGTCTCCCTGCGACGCTGTGGTGTACGAATGTCATGTAAGAGATTTCTCCATAGACCCCTCCTCCGGAGCAGAGCTTCAGGACAGAGGCCGCTTCACCGCTTTCACCAAGGAGGGCACCCGCTATCATAGCATCACCACCGGCCTTGACCACTTGAAGGAGCTGGGCATCACCCACGTTCAGCTGCTGCCGGTCTTCGACTACGCCACCGTTGACGAGAGCAAGCCCTACAAGGCTCAGTATAACTGGGGCTATGACCCCTTGAACTATAACTGTCTGGAGGGCAGCTATTCCACCGACCCTTATGACCCCAAGAAGAGGATAAGAGAGTTCAAGGAGCTTGTCCAGACCCTGCACAAAAACGGCATAGGCGTCATTATGGACGTGGTGTATAACCATACCTACTTTACAGAGGAAAGCGCTTTCCATAAGTCCTTCCCCTATTACTATCACCGGCTCAACAGAGACGGCAGGTTCTCAAACGGCTCCGGCTGCGGCAACGAGACCGCTTCGGAACACAAGATGTTCCGTAAATATATGATCGACTCGCTTAAATTCTTAGCAGAAGAATATAAGCTGGACGGCTTCCGCTTTGACCTTATGGGCCTGCATGATATTGAGACAGTCAACCTGATACGGGACGAGCTCAACAAGTTCGACCCGCCGCTTTTGATGTACGGTGAGGGCTGGACGGGCGGAGAATCCCCCGTTCCGTCGGACAAGCTGGCCTACAAGTGGAACTCCTACAGCTTCGGCAGAGTGGGGCTTTTTAACGATAACATCAGAGATGCCATAAAGGGCGGCACCTTCAACCCCTATGACATCGGCTACATAAGCGGCAACCGCTATGCCTGGGCAGTGCTGAAGCGGGGACTGGTGGGTTCTGTGGAGCACTGGCAGCTGAACAACGCTCAGGAGGCCTGCTGGGCTTTTGAGCCCACCCAGGCCGTGAACTACTGCGAGGCCCATGACAACCACACCCTCTGGGATAAGCTCTCTATCTGTGCAAAGCACTTTTCCAGAGAGGAAAGGGTGAAAATGGACAAGCTGGCGGCAGCGCTGTTCATGCTCTCTCAGGGAATGCCCTTTTTGCAGCTGGGGCAGGATTTCCTGCGCTCAAAGCCAAGGGTGCCCAAGGCCGGCGAGCCGGTAAATGAGGTCACCAGGGTGGACCACAACAGCTACAATGCGCCCGATTCAACCAATTCCGTCAAGTGGAACGAAAAGCTTGAAAATATCGACGTGTTCAGGTATTACAAGGCACTGATAAGGCTCCGGCGCAACAACAGGCTCTTCCGGCTGAGGACGAAGGAAGAGATCGGCAGGTATATGCGCTTCCTTGACACCGGCGACCCTAACTTCATCGCCTTTAAGCTGGAGGACGATACCGACTGCCTTATCTGCGTCTTCAACCCATATCACGAGGAGAGGCATTTTCTCCTGCCGGAGGGCCGCTTCTATATCAGGCTCAACGAGCAGGGCAGAATGAACAAGTTCCCCATTGGGGGAGATACTGTTATCCCGCCTGTTTCGGCTATGGTGTTCAAGCGGATAAAAAAGCAGGCAGAGGCGAAATAACTTGATTATACGGAGAATGATCTGATGAAAAAACTGATAATATTACTTTCCTCACTTGTTATGCTGAGCGCCTGCGGCGGAGCTGACAGCTCACAGCAGGAGGTGACATCACAGGCTAAGGATAATGCTCCCGGGGCAGAGGTGAGCGCAGCAGCGGAGGCTTCACCTGCGGGCTATGAGAAATACCCGGAGGGCTACTACCGCATTCCGGCGGACACCCAGCTCTATGACCGTGAGGGCAGCGAGCTTGAAAAGAGCGGCCCTGAACGCTTGGCCCGTGGGGCATGGAGCAATAGCGGGCTTCAGGTGACGCTCCCGGTGGAGACCGGCACCAATGAGCTTGGAGAGATGCACTACCGCTACGGGGATTTCTACATCAAGGACGAAGCGGCAATGATACCCGCAAGCCTTGAGGAGGCAAGGGAAACAGTAGTGAACTACGCCCTTGAGATGAGCCGCAAGCCCATGCAGACTTACACCCTCAGCGGGGAATATGTGGGTGAGAATGAAACCAAGTCCGACTGCTCCGGCATGACTGAGCTGGCCTATTTGCAGATAGGGCTTTACATGGAGCACTACACCGTAGCACAGGCCAACAACGGCGGTCAGGTGATATTTGACAACATGGAGTATGTGAGAGAGGATCAGGGCAATGAGGTCTACAAGGTGAAGGACGAGAGCCTGAATGTGGATTACTCCCAGCTTAAAAAGGGCGACCTGCTGTTCTTCCTCTGCCCGATCAACTCCGCCTCTGACAACACCCTCTACACTGACGACGGCATCGGGCACGTTGCCATGTACATCGGTGACGGGCAAATGGTGCATTTTACCGCCGGTTACGGCGACACCAACCACCCCTGCCGCACTGAGGACTTAGCCGACTACGAAAGCCGGGTGCTCAAGGTGAGGAAGGCAGTAAGGTATATCTTTTAGTTCAATGCACGATTCACAATGCACAATGCACAATGCACTGAGTGCGGGAGGACGGCTTTGGCGTTCTTGGGATAGTTTTTTTAATAAGTGCTCTGTGAGGGCGTCTGCGGGCGCCCTCATTTTTGTGTTCTCTCCGGGGTATTGGGGGAAGAAGCAAAGATGCTGACTGCATCAGAGAGAGGGTGAGGGCAGCGATACCCTCTCATTAACAGCCGGAAAACCCGGCTTTGTTGCATCGAAACGTGCAACAGGCTTTATATAAATAGTTTATAAACCGACACTTACCCGGTGAGAAGCAGAAAATGAACACATCGCAGCCGCCTGGATAGAACGTCAGAAAAATTGTGCATTGGAA
>CADBTF010000029.1 GCA_902797485.1 uncultured Ruminococcus sp.
GTTCGCGTTACGCTCCTTTGTCGCTTCCACTTGTACAGGCGGCGTAATGCGGTGCCCGCGGTTATTGGCTTGCTTTATTTCGGCAAAAATGATTTACAGACCTGAACAGTTTTCAGCCCCGAGCCAGTCAAAGCTGTAATTGCGCACAAAGCCGAGGGCGAGGGCATTGCGCGCCGCCGCTGCGGCAAATCCCAAATTTGCCTTTAAAGTCATCTCCGGAACAAAACGGCAAAAATTAACAGCTTTCATTTATCTTACGCTGATAGTTGCCAATAATTAATTGTGCATATTGCAAACAGTCCGTGATAGCTCTTGACATATTTTGTAGAATATGCTATACTAAAGTCATATGAAATAAGCAAAAGGAGTGCTTGCGATGACAGTTACCAACAAGGCTGATTACGAAGCCCGGATAGACCGTATCCTTATTTCTGAAAGTGAGATAAAGCAGGCCCTGAAACGCTGCGGAGAGGAGCTTAGCCGGGAATACAATGGCAAGCCTTTGCTGCTGGTGAGCATTTTGAAAGGGGCCTTTGTATTTCTGGCTGACCTGTGCCGGGAGATCACCATTCCCTGCGAGGTGGGGTTCATGGCTGCAAAGAGCTATTTCGAGGGCACGACGTCAGTGGGCAATGTGGAGATCACCTATGACCTTGCTCAGAACGTGAGCAATTACCATGTTATCATTGTTGAGGATATTATCGACACCGGGAGGACACTGGCGGAGGTAGTGCGTATGCTGAAGGAGAGGCACCCGCTTTCCTTGAAGGTCGTTACGCTGCTGGACAAGCCCTCACGGAGGGTAGTCCCATTTGAGGCTGATGTATCGCTGTTTACTATCCCTGACCATTTTGTTATCGGCTACGGGCTGGACTGCGGGGAATACTACAGAGGGCTGCCATACATTGCAGAATACAAATCAGATCTATAGAAACAGAAAGGGAGAAAGATCATGGGAAAAGTACTGATAATGGACCACCCGCTTGTCAAGCACAAGATAACACTTATGAGAGATGAGCGCACTGACACTAAGGAGTTCAGGATATTAGTTCGGGAGGTCGCTATGCTAATGGGATATGAGGCCATGAGAGACCTGCCCACCGAGCTGGTAAGCGTCAAGACCCCGATAACCGAGACAAAGCAGCCTATGATTACTCACAACAAGGTGGCACTGGTGCCTATACTCAGGGCTGGGCTCGGAATGGTTGACGGGCTGCTCTCGCTGGTACCCAATGCAAAGGTAGGGCATATCGGTCTGGCCCGTGACGAGGAAACTCATCTGCCCTACGAATACTACTGCAAGCTTCCGAGGAATATTTCCGACATGACGGTTGTCCTCCCGGACCCGATGCTTGCCACAGGCGGCTCGGCTATCCATGCCGTTGATTTTATAAAGCAAAAGGGCGGCAGGAATATAAAATTCATGTGCATCATTGCTGCTCCGGAGGGGCTTGATGCGCTTCAAAAGGCTCACCCGGACATTGATATTTTCGTTGGCTGTCTGGACGAGGGGCTCAACGAGAATGCCTATATTATCCCCGGCCTTGGCGACGCAGGCGACAGAATATTCGGAACACTGTAATCAGGAGGAAACTATGGTTGATAAGATCACTGTAAATGAGCAAAGCAGCATACGCATAGAAAGCAGCGCTGTTATTTATGCTGATCCATTCCGGATAAAGGCTGCTGCTCATGATGCAGATATTATTCTGATAACTCACGAGCACTACGACCATTATTCTCCGGAGGATATTGCCAAGGTCCAGAAGAAGGATACTAAATTTGTTTTCCCCGAGAGCATGGGGCTTGCCCCGGAATGGGACGGCATACCCAAGGAGAATATATTACAGATGAAGCCCAAGGAAAGCCTGATGCTTTCAGGCATCAAAATAAGCTCTGTACCGGCATACAATCTGCTGAAGCCCTTTCACCCCAAGAAGAACGGCTGGCTGGGCTACATCTTAGAGCTTGAGGGGAAGCGAATTTACATTTGCGGCGACACTGACGACACTCCGGAGGCAAGAGCTGTTGAATGTGACATCGTATGCGTGCCGATCGGAGGCACCTACACCATGAACCCCCGCAAAGCGGCGGCATTTGTTAATGAGCTTTCTCCGGAGATCGCCATACCCATTCACTACGGAACTATAGTCGGCAAGCCCTCTGACGCTGACGAGTTCGAGAAGCTGGCGGCAGGAGACATCAAGGTAGTGCGGAAGCTGTTTGTATAAGACAAAAGGCGGGATAGTTCCCGCCTTTAATATTTTTGTTCATCGTCAATATAATGTCTGTCGGCGTCGCCGGCTACCCGGCAGAGGCACATGGTCGTCACGCCTGCTGCGCCGCCGAAGATAGCACCCAAAATAAAACCAAGCACTGTGCTCGCCCCCTTTAAGGGTTAGTATGCACAGTGCTTGTTTGATTATTCAGGATTCAGACAACGGAGATATAGAATTCTACCTCACCGAAGGCAAAGGCAACAGGGATACAGAATGCCTGATGCTCAAACTTCACCTTGCCGTCATGGACATAATGCTGAGGTTCAAGGCTGAGCTCAATGCCGGACTGGTTGCTTTCGTTTACAACAAAGAGGCCGTTGTTTACATTCAGGAATTCTCCTACGACCTCATTGACGTACTCGTCTACCTCCATGAAATCCTCCTTGGCAAAGCGCTCTGCAAAGGAGATATACTCCTCCTTGGGGCAGGCGATAGCCAGCTCTGCGGTATACTTGCCGTGTATCTTCTGGCAAACGATATACTGCGCCTCTGCTTCATTTGCAACTGAGGACTCCATAGGAGTGAAATCGTCGCCGATAAAGCGGATAAAGCTCTTGAAGAGGAGTGTCACATAATCGGTGTATATACGGGCATTCTCAGCGGTATTGAAATGGAAGAAATCCTTAACGATCGCTGAGAGCTTATCATTCTGATTGCTGGAAATATCGTCATCAGAAAGCTGATACTGATCCTTATAGGCGGTGATAGCCTGCTCAAACTGGCTGTTGGTCAGGGTGCCGTTATTAACAAGGGTCTGGCCAAGGAGCAGATAATCAGTGGGCTGCTCTGAAAGCAGACGGTCAACATCAGAGTTGGTAAGATAGCCAAAGTCAACGCAAAGGTCACCAAAACGCTTATCAATGCTCTGCTGAGCCACATTGACGTGCTCGACCTGTTCTGCGGTCATAAGGCCGGCATTGATAGCCAGCACACCGAGCCTCATACGGGTGTTTTTCTTATCGTCGATCGCCTGAGCAAGTGTTTCAGGAGAAACGAGTTTATTGTTCAGCAGAAATGCGCCGAAAAACTGTGCAAACATTTATAACTCCCCTTTCGCTCATTTCATAGCATTGCGTATTATTTTCTCGATCTGGGCATCGTCGATAGGCTTCTGGACAAAGTCATAGGCGCCAAGCACTATAGCCTGCTTCAGGTGGCTCTGAGTTCCGACAGAGGAAGCCATAACTACCTTAGCACGCGGGTCAAACTCCTTGATAGCCTTCAGCGCCTCGATGCCGGTAAGCTTAGGCATAACTATATCCATGAAAACAAGGTCAGGCTGGACCTCTTTATACTTAGTGACAGCCTCCTCGCCGTCTGCCGCCTCGGAAATATTCACTACTCCCAGTGACGAGAGGAACATTCTCAGCTTTTTGCGGGCAAACATTGAGTCGTCACAAAGCAGTATTTTTATTTCTGTAAAATCCATTGTCGATCCCTCCAAATATTGATATACCATGCTGAAAAGAACTCATTCACATACACACAGTATTATACAATATTATATTATCACAAAACAAATAAAAAATCAAGAGGGTTTAAGATATTTTTTGTTGTAATTGTGTATAAATTTACCTTCGGATTTTTTTGCTCTTTGCCCTTGACTTTATCTACGAAATATGATATAATTGATTTTGTATTAAACCTGCCGAAGTGGCGAAATTGGCATACGCAGCAGACTCAAAATCTGCCGGTGGCAACATCTTACGGGTTCAAGTCCCGTCTTCGGCACCAGAAACGCCCTCGTCGCTAAAGCGCCGAGGGCTCAGTTAATAGTGAAGAGTGAATAGTGAATAGTTTAGAGTATCTGACAGGGCGTTTCTGTACTATTCACTATTCACTTTTCTCTTTTCACTATTCACTAAAACTGCAAAAGACGAAAAATGTAATCTTTTTCGTTCGTCACTCACATCAGGGGCGACCCCCCGGACATAGCCTTTTTTAGTTTTGTTTAGTCCGGTGCATTACTCATATTACAGTGAATAGTCTCTTTTGAGAGGCTATTCACTTTTTTGTTTTCAGGGCAGTTCGTCAAAATAGCTCCTGATCTTATTCTCGTCGGTTTTGACAAAGCCCTGGAGCATTTTATCGGAGCCGCCTCCCTTACCCTCTAAGGCTGAATTCAGGCCGGCAGAAAGCTCACGCAGCTTCAAGGTGTTTGAGATGATGATATAGCTGTAGCCGCTGCTGTTTTTGCAGAATATTCCTGCTGCGCCGTCAGTCAGGGTGACTGCGGCATTGGCTATTTTTTGCAGAGCCTGAGCCGAAAGGGCTTCGGTAAAGACGCAGAAGCTTCTGCGGGAATTGTTTTTCAGGCCGCTGATGATAATATCAGTCCGCTGGGCTTCAAATGCCGAGAGCTGCTTTTTAAGCTCGGTATTCTCGGAAAGCAGGGCCTGAACACGCTCCGGAATGGTCTCCGGCTTAGCAGAAAGCAGCCTTGATACTGCTGCTGCAATGCCCATTCTCTCACGGAAAAGGTCAAGGGCTTGAAGGCCGCATATTATAAATATCCTGGTGCCGCCCTTATAGTGCTCGGCGGAAATGACCTTGATAATGCCTATCTTTCCGGTGGAGCTCAGATGCGGCGCACAGCAGGCGCAGACATCAACTCCCTGTATCGTCACAAGCCTGATGCCACGGTCTGTTTCCAGCTTGCTGCGGTATTTGATCTTTGCCAGCTCCTCCGGGGCGGGGTAGCTTATGGTTATCGGGAGATCGGCAGCGATAGCTTCATTCGCCTGCTGCTCACAGGTGACAAGCTGCTCCGGGGTTATCACGCCGTTCAGGTCAAGAGTGACGGCACTGCTGCCCAGATGAAAGCCCACGTTATCGAAACCGGTCATTTTATGTATAAAGCCCATAAGCAGGTGCTCGCCGGAATGGTTCTGCATACGTCTGAGCCTTTCGGCGCTGTCAACGATACCTCGGACGCTCCTGCCCGGAAGGAGCGGTGCGGAGCAGATATGGACAGTCTCCCCCGCCCTGTCTACAGTGTCCAGCACCTTGACCTTACCCAGCTGGCCGATATCTCCCGGCTGGCCGCCGCCCTCCGGGAAGAATGCAGAGCGGTCAAGTATGATCTCATATTTTCCATCTTTCTTGCGGCAGCTCAGTACCTTAGCTTCAAAGTCAAGCAGAGTGCTGTCGTCATACAGTCTCTCGGTCATAGCGATCACCCCTTATGTGATAATATTCTTAGTGCACAGCGTGCACCACGCAATGCCCTCGCCCTCGGCTTTGTGCGCAATTACAGCTTTGACTGGCTCGGGGCTGACGATTGTTCAGCGCTATAAATCAGAATTTGCAAGCGTAATCATTTATCAAAAATATTTAGAATTGCCAAAAAAACGAATAATCCTGTAAGTAAAACTAAAACAATATTA
>CADBTF010000030.1 GCA_902797485.1 uncultured Ruminococcus sp.
GCCGAAAAGCCCGCAATGATCTTCTTGATCTTCATGTTTTTTCCTCCTTAAAGTTATTTTATAACAACAAAAGCGCACCCTCCGGGAATTATCCCATAGGGTACGCTGTTATTAACATATCTGAAAAAAGGGCGCAGTTATGCCATGTCTGCCTGTCTGTCTGTTTGTCTGTCGAATTATACAACATCAGCATGAATATGTCAACCCCTTTTTAATTGTTTACAATATATTGATATTATAACATAATATACAGGCATTGTCAAGCTGATGTTAAATAATTTTGATATATTAACAAAATAATTGTTAACTGTCACAATAATAACGGCACGGAGTTGGGCAGGGTAACTATCTTACCCACTTATCTGCAAGGATTGGCTCCGGGAAACCCCAGTCCTCCCTGACGGCATGGACCGCCAGCCGGAAGCCGCATTTTTCAAGCACTCTTGCCATGCAGGACAGGTATCTCAGGGAACAGGCTTTTCATGTGCTTCACCGCCTTGGCTGTGTATTTTACGATTATTGTATCAAACACTCAAAAAAATATATTTGCATATTTTTTAATTATGTGTTAAAATTATCTCATAGGGTTTTTCTGCCATCGGAAGGAGAATATATATATGAAGCTTCTTGAAAGATCTATAGCTCTTGCTGTAAGCTTAGCTCTCACGCTGTTTTCTCTGCCGGTGACGGTCTTTGCCGAAAGCGGAGAGAGCAGCATCATCAGCGGGGAATTTGAATATTATTTCCGCACAGACCACACCGAGACCTTCTTTTACAGCGACGATTACTTCAAGGCCTCCGGCAAGGAGATAAACGAGCACCTGCGCTCAATGACCCTCTGCCTGGCCTGTGCTGCCTTCGGCAATGAGGACTACAGCCCCGGCCACACCGCAGAGCTCTTTGACAAGCTGGGCTTTATAGACCAGAGCTTTGAGGGCTATTCGGTATTCCCGGAGGAGGACAATATCGCTACTGCCATTGCCCATAAGCCGACACCCTACGGTGATGTAACGGCGGTGGCAGTCAGGGGCTCGCACTATGAGTTTGAATTTGCAAACAATCTTGCTATCGGCACAGAGGGTGACGCTGAGGGGCTGGCAGATGCTGCACAGAAGGTCATCAGCAGGATATTATCCTACCGGGAGAAATACGGGCTTTCGGGGTCAAAGCTGTGGGTGACGGGCTACAGCCGGGGCGGGGCTGTCAGTGACCTGACAGGCAGGTATATCAATGAGCATCTTGATGAGCTGGGCATCACCGATGATGATGTGTATGTTTACACCTTTGAGGCTCCGAGAGCCAGCGGGAGAGAATGCGGCTATAAGAATATACATAACATTATTGACCCGAAGGATATTGTTCCGAAGGTATACCCTGCAAAGTGGGC
Source organism: uncultured Ruminococcus sp. (assembly GCA_902797485.1). Taxonomy (GTDB): domain Bacteria; phylum Bacillota; class Clostridia; order Oscillospirales; family Ruminococcaceae; genus FB2012. The sequence goes on from CADBTF010000030.1 coordinate 1,388, forward strand.
GCTTTATAACTGCGGTGCGGCAGAGAAGGTCTCGGACGGAAAGGAGACTGTCATTAATGCTAAAGAGTTCGGCTTCCCCGGCCTGAAGCTGAAGGACTACAAGAAAAACAAAAATGACACAGAGCCCCTCACCTATACCACAGCTGAATTTCAAGATGCCTGCATACAGTTTTTGGAGGGGTATATCACCAGAGAGGAAATGAGTGAGAACTCCGAGGCTTTGGGCTTTATACTAAAGCTGGTGCTGGGAATGGGCCCTGAGCAGAAAAAGGCTCTGCCGAAATATCTTTTGGCGGCATTCAAGGAAATGGACTACAGCTCTCTGGCGCTTAACATAGCTCCGCTGCTGCTCTCAGACAAGGGCTCAAAGACCTTTGAGAGCTCAATCAAAAAGCTTACCGCTTATGTATGCGGCTATCTTGACAAGGCGGACCACTCGGAATGTATCACCGATGAGCAGTATGAATATCTCAAGGGCTCTATGCCGGGCCTGCTGAAGCTGCTGGTTCCTGTTCTCAAGGGGGAGGCCATGCTGGCGGGCAAGGTGGGAGTGTTCGGATTCACGGCTACATTCGTGGGAAATCTTGACGCTGTTATCTCTCCTCACCTGCCTGTAAATATGATGGAGACCGTAAAGTTCAATGACAGCTACTACACTGAAAAGCCTGTCTTTTGGGACGGCAGCTCTGAGGGCGCTGTCCATTCAGACGGCAGCTCTGATGCTGAAAAGGATAGCTGCAGCAGCTCTTTATCAGAGAGCAGCGAAGAAATAAGCTCGCTGCCGGAGGCAGTCAGCTCCGTGGGAAGCAGCAACTCAGAGGCGGATAAAAGCTCCGAGGCAGCAAAGACCTTGACAGTGCTGCTCATCTCCGGCGGAGCGGTCATAGTCATAGTCTCGGGTATCATTATAATAAGAAAGAAGCGATAGTTTTATATCACAGGGAATTGCAGCAGCAGTTCCCTTTTTTTATGCTACAATTATATTCCGGGCTGTAGCTTATTTTACACATAAGGCCGGGGGTGTAGCTTATACTACAGAGGGTGAAAGCATTGTCTATTGAATTTCCCTTGGGGGTATGGTATTATGTAATCACAGCAAGGGAATGACCCAAAAATAAAAAACAAAAAGGAGTAATCAAAAATGAAAAACATGAACACAAACAACAACAAGAAGAACGGTAAGGCAAAGGTAATATTCGCAGCAATGGCTTCGGCAGTTGCAGTTGCAGCAATGGCAGCAGTAGTAGCAACAGCCGGCTCACAGAAGATCGGGACTGCTTCCGAGACTGCAATGACCGCAGCAACAGCAGTATCTGCACCGGCTGCACCGGCAGCAGTAAAGGCTGCTCCCAAGGGCACTGATACCACCAAGACAACCAAGGCCGCCGCAGAGGTAAAGGACGTTGTAAACGAAATGGGCAAGCACCCGGGCGAGAGCGGCTACTGCTACGCTCAGAACGAGGTAAATGAAATGGGCAAGCACCCCGGTGAAAGCGGCTACTGCTACGCTCAGAATGAAGTAAACGAAATGGGCAAGCACCCCGGCGAGAGCGGCTACTGCTACGCTCAGAATGAGGTAAACGAGATGGGCAAGCACCCCGGTGAAAGCGGCTACTGCTACGCTCAGAATGAGGTGAATGAAATGGGCAAGCACCCCGGCGAGAGCGGTTACTGCTATCAGGGTTAAGGCTTTTCAAGCCCGGCGGATATGACCAGATAGATCGAACGGAGGGTAATGCTTTTGCAGATATATTATACA
>CADBTF010000031.1 GCA_902797485.1 uncultured Ruminococcus sp.
GAGGACATATCTGCGATCTTCATTTTGGGCAGGCCATGCTGACGGCTGCCGAAGAAATCTCCCGGCCCACGGAGCTTCAGGTCCTCCTCTGACACCTTGAATCCGTCGGAGGTCTTGGAAAGAATTTTCAGCCGGCGGACGCTGTCCTCGGTAACATTATCGGTTATGAGGATACAGTAGCTCTTGTACTGCCCCCGGCCCACACGTCCCCGAAGCTGGTGCAGCTGTGAGAGGCCGAAGCGGTCTGCGTTCTCGATCAGCATTATAACTGCATTCGGCACGTCCACTCCCACCTCGACTACTGTGGTGGACACCAAAAGGTCAAGCTCCCCGTCCTTGAATCGCCGCATGACCTTTTCCTTATCGGCGGCGGGCATCCTGCCGTGGAGCAGCCCCACACGGTAATTGCGGAAATCCTCTCTTTCCAGCCGCTCTGCATACTCCTTGACGCTTTGCAGCTCAAGATCGTTCTCCTCGATCATGGGGCAGACGATATATCCCTGCCTGCCCTCGTCCAGACGGTCACGCACAAAACCGAAGGCCCGCTGACGCAGCTTCCCGGTGACAGCATAGGTCTCGATCTTCTGGCGGCCCTTGGGCAGCTCGTCCAGCACTGAAAGGTCAAGATCGCCGTAGATCATCATGGCAAGGGTCCGGGGTATGGGGGTGGCGGACATTACCAGTTTGTGGGGGTTGGCTCCCTTGGCGGCAAGGGTCTCCCGCTGGCCCACTCCGAAGCGGTGCTGCTCGTCGGTGATAACAAGCCCCAGCCGCTGAAACTCTGTGGTCTGCTGGACCAAAGCGTGAGTTCCGACGACTACGCTGTATTCTCCGTTTTTGATCTGCTCTTTGAGCTCTGACTTTTTCTTTGGGGTCAGGGAACCTGTGAGCAGGGCTACTTTTATACCAATGGGCTCCAGAAAGCCTATAAGGGTCTCGTAATGCTGGTGGGCGAGGATCTCGGTGGGGGCCATGAGTGCGGTCTGGTAGCCGTTTTTATAGGCAAAGCAGGCTGCACCTGCGGCCACGGCTGTCTTTCCGGAGCCCACATCTCCCTGAATAAGGCGGTTCATGGGGTAGCCCCGGCACATATCCCCGCAGCAGTCCTCTATTGCCCGCCGCTGGCAGGAGGTGAGTTCAAAGGGCAGAGAGGAATAATAGTCCGAAATATCGGACTGTTTCATGGTGCAGCCGGTGGTTTTAAGGCTCCTGACACGCAGCAGATTCATTCCAAGCCTGAGAGTCAGCAGCTCATCGAATACCAGCCGCCTTTTTGCGACGGCAAGAGCGTGGCTGTCTCTTGGGTAGTGGATATTCTCAAGAGCATAATCCAGTGAGCAGAGGGAGAAGCGCTGCATAAGCTCCTTGGGGAGAGGCTCGAAGATATTCCCGCCGATGCTGTCAAGAACAGTCTTGATATTCTGACGTATCATATTCTGTGAGATGCCGTCGGTCAGGTGGTAGACCGGCTGGATAAGATCGGGGCTGTCAGCGGGAAGGATAAGCGGAGAACTGATCTCTCTTCTGACGATATTCCCCAGCACCTTGCCGTAGAGAATATACTCTCTTCCCTCACAGAGGGAGCGGAACTGATACTCGGCGTTGTAGATTATCAGCGTCAGGTCATCGCTGCCGTCGGTGAGCACGGCCTTATAGACCGTAAGCCCCTTGCGCACAAAGGCCGGTGCAAGCTTCCTGACAAGCTTGGCCTTGACAGCGCAGACCTCATCTCTTGGGGCCTCTCTGATGGGGACCTGGACTGAGTAATCAATATAATCCCTCGGATAATGGCACAGCAGATCAAAGGCAGTAGTAATGCCAAGCTTTTCATAAGCCTGTGCTTTTTTAGGGCCCACACCTTTAACATAGGTTATAGGTTTTTCAAGTTCAGCCAGCATAGTGGACCTCCATGAAGATCATTTGTAGTTTACAGTGCCGCCCCCTGCGGCGCTGCCGAGGTGGGTGGTGTCGCCGTAGCCATGGAGACGGAAATTCACTATATCCTCAAAGCGGTCGTCGGTGCAGAGGGTGGCTATGGCAGTGGGGTCAGCGCTAAGGCCTTGGAGCATCACCATAGGCGAGATGCCCAGCAGCTGTGAGATCACCACACAGCCTGCCCCAAAATGACAGAACAAAGCAATAGTTATGTCGGTATCGCCCTGCTTGCGGAAGGCCTCACCCTCACGCACAAGGCCATGGCCTGCAAGCAGCTCATCAAGGCCCTTTCTGACTGCCTCTGCCCGGGGGAACATATCAGAGCCCGCAAGCTCAGGAGCATCCTTATAGGCACGCCTGTCATAAAGCAGCTCACTTTTTGTCCAGATTTTTGGACGCATATCCCAGGTTATCACTTTCTCGCCAAGTGTAAGGTCGGTTATTGCAGCATCAAATTCGTGCAGCCATTCGCAGACCTTCGGGGTGTGCCCTGAAAGGCGGGTGTAGGCCTCGGCGGTCTCCTTAGCCCTCCCCATAGGAGAGGTATATACAGCAGCGATATTTTCCTTTATCAGCCGCTTAGCCAGCAGTTCCGCTTCCTGCCAGCCCTTTTCGGTAAGGCAGTCCTTTTCATAATTGGGTGTTCCGTGTCTTATCACAAGCAGCTTCATGATCTGTTCCTCCCAGAATGTATTCTGTTATTATCATTTTATATTATAGCAAATCTGACTGCTTATGTCAATCAGACATATACAAAAACACACCGCAGAGCTTCTGCGGTGTGCATACTGTTATCAGATCAAAGCAGCTTTTTCAGTCTCTCGTCAACGGCCTTTAAGAAGTCCTCAGTATTGACCTTCTGCTTGTTCTCAAGCTTAGAGAGCAGATAGAGGTCACCGGTCATGACGCCGTCCTCGATAGTCTGGATAGTAGCCTGCTCCAGCTTGTCGGCAAAGGCCATGAGCTCGGGCAGCCCGTCCAGCTCGCCGCGCTTTCTGAGGGCGCCCGTCCATGCAAAGAGCGTTGCAACGGAATTGGTGGAGGTCTCCTCGCCCTTGAGGTGCTTGTAGTAGTGGCGCTGAACAGTTCCGTGAGCAGCCTCATACTCATAAACGCCGTCAGGAGAAACAAGCACAGAGGTCATCATAGCCAGTGAGCCGTAGGCGGTGGCTACCATGTCGCTCATAACGTCGCCGTCATAGTTCTTGCAGGCCCA
>CADBTF010000032.1 GCA_902797485.1 uncultured Ruminococcus sp.
ATTTATGATCTGGATATTCCTGCTTGCTTCACTTACTGCTATTTCTATCATAGGCGCATTGTATCTGATGAACCGTGCCAGACGCTTCGGCTTTGCAAAAAAGCTTTACGAGAAAAACAAAGCTATTGGGTGGGCGAGATCTGTATGGCCTATACTTCTCTGCCTGCCGTTTCTGATGGTAAATGTATTTGCTTTTGTAATAGCATTCGTGCATCTGATACTTATCTGGGGTCTCTGCGACTTAGTGGGCTTTATTATACGCAAGATACGGAAGCGTGAAAAGCGTGAAAAATACATTACCGGTTTTATAGCTCTCGGCCTGACAGCTTGCTATCTTGGGTACGGCTGGGCTATGGCGCATATTGTTTTTGAAAAGGACTACACCTTTACAACTGCAAAGGAGCTTGGTGCTAACAAGCTCAGGATAGTTGAGGTGGCTGACCTGCATTTGGGTATCACTCTTGACGGAGACCAGTTTGCAGAGCAGTGCAAAAGAATAAATGAGACTGACCCTGATGTTGTGTTTATCTGCGGAGACTTTGTTGATGACGACTCCGAGCACGACGATATGATAAAGGCTTGTGACGCACTTGGCACCCTTAAAACCAAGTACGGTGTCTACTGGATTTACGGCAACCATGACAGAGGCTACTATCGCTACCGCAATTTTGACTCCTCCGAGCTGGTGGATAATCTGTCAAGAAATAATGTGGCGGTCCTGCGGGACGAAAACGTGATGATAAATGATCATATATGCGTTGTGGGCAGAGAGGACAGATCTGTAAATGACAGAATGTCTGCTGCTCAGGTAATGGAGGGCGTTGATAAGTCTAAGTATGTGATAATGCTTGATCATCAGCCCAATGACTACGATAATGAAGCCGCAGCCGGCCCTGACCTTGTGCTTTCCGGCCATACTCACGGAGGGCATATTTTCCCGGCAGGGCCTATAGGCCTGCTTATGAAGGCGAATGACCGTATTTACGGCACCGAGACCCGTGATAATACTACCTTTGTTGTTACTTCAGGAATCTCCGGCTGGGGAATACCGTTTAAAACATTTACACACTCTGAATATGTTGTGATAGATGTTGTAAAAAGCTGAGTCAGGAGCAGAAATATGAGTATCACCATGCTTGCCGAGGGCTTCGGCACAGAAAAAATCGGCTATGGCATAATAGTTGTGATAAGCGTTTTAATATTTATCAATTCAATAGTTTCCCTTGCTAAGCATTTCCGGTACCGCAGCAGGGGAGAGAAGCTTACTGCAATGGCAGAAAAAGGCTCCGGAGTTAATAAGATCACACAGTTCAGTTTTAAGCTGTTCAACTGCCTTGTCAGTATTAACGGAGAGGAAAAACAGCTGCCTCTGCGTGTTTCTATCACCGAGCCGCTTTACAGGCAGCTGACTGAGGGCAATGAGTCTAACGTTGAAGCAGAGGTCTATATATTGCCGGATAAACCTGAGGAAGCTGTTTCTAAAGGCTATGTGAGAAAACGTATCTGTCAGGCTTTTGCTAATATTTTGTTTTTCCTTGTGCTTGTTGTACTTGTCACCGTATTCTTGATATTTAATGATTGAGCCGGACAGGAGGATAACTGATGAATAAAAAAGCAAAGGTGATCCATTTCTGTGTAATGGGAGTTGGCTGGCTTTTATTTGCCTGGCAGATCGTATACTTTCTGCTGCATCTGGGTGACCTGCCTGATGAATGCGGGATTCATTTTACCCCTAACGGAGAATTTGATGTTCATGCCTCCAAATATTATGGCTTTTATCCTCATATTATAACATTGATAATGCTCGTTATTGATCTGATCTTCTCTGTCATTGTGGGCAGAGAAAAGCTGAAGCTGGGATTGAAGGTCACAGAGCGTAGAAAAATGATGATCATTTCCTCTATTGTCATAACTCTTGACATCATGTTTGTGGGGGCCGCTCTTTTTTTTAGCTTTTGGGTATATGCCGTTTCAAATCAATATCCGACTATAATGGATATACCGCCGACTTATATTATAAGAATTATTTCTCTGCTGTTGATTGCTGCAATTATTTTTCAGCTCGCTGCAAATTCTAAGTATAAGCTTAGAACAGAAGCTGATGAAAACATTTCTGATAAAGAAAAGAAAAAACGCCGTATTCGCTTTTTGCTTACCGGCAGCACCGGAAATTCTGACAGCGGTGTTTCTCACAGGCTCAGCCGGGCAGCCAGCTGGATAATTGTTGTTGTGCTGACTGCTATTATATTGTTTATCTTGGAACGCCTGCCGGCTGGTGATATCGCTGACGAGCATCATGGAAAGGCATGGTTTGAAAACTTGGGAGGCTATTATGACAAATGGCTGGTGTTTCTGCCATTTATTGTATCAGTGCCTATTATGCTCATTTGTGAAGCTGTATCTGTTAAGGCTAATAAAAAAGGAAATAAACCGCTGGTGAGTCTTTGCGACAGAATAAAGCTTACACTTGCAGTCTTTTCAGGCTGGTGCCTTATATTACTTGGCAGTGAAGCTGCTGTTGATCTTGTTACTGTGATAGTTTTTGCAGTGTTCATTGCTGTGTGTGTTATAAGGTTTGTTATTGAAAGAAAATCTTTTTCAAAACAGGGGAGTGATTAAATGAAGCCGGCTCTTTTGGTTATTGATATGCAGAATGATTATCTCTGCAAAAAGCGTTTAAAGAAATTTTCTTATGATACCCCCAAGCTGGTGGGTGAGGTCAATAAGCTTATCAATAAATATCACACCGAGGGCCATGATGTGATATATATTCGGCATATAATACAGAACCTCCTTACCAATCGGCTGCTGTTCGGTTACTCTATCAGAGGCACCGAGGGAGCGGAGCTTTACCGTGGCATTGATATAGTCAGCGGGTACTGCTTTGACAAGCTGATAGGTGATGCTCTTTCAAATTCCAAGCTCAGAGAGCTTATAAAAAAGCTGAATATAGACACCCTGCATCTCTGCGGACTGGACGAATTCGGCTGTGTTACATCAACTGCTCTCGGAGCTGCCAGACGGGGATTAAAGGCTGAGATAATCCGCTCCGGCGTGGCAACGGTCCTTTCAGAGGATAAAATTAAAAAAGCCAGTATAAAACTGGAAAGGGCAGGTATCAATTACATCTGAGTATGATCTCAGGTTTAAAGAGAATTAACAGATACGATGTTTATATTTTGATAACTATATTGATCTTAAAACAAAGGAGTGTTGAAAATTGAAAACCTTACAGCAGATCATTGATTCGTCAGACAAGATAGTTTTCTTTGGAGGGGCGGGAGTATCTACAGAAAGCGGCATACCTGATTTCCGTTCTCAGGACGGGCTTTATAATCAGAAATACGATTACCCGCCGGAGCAGATCATCTCACACACTTTTTTCATGAAGAAGACCGAGGAGTTCTACCGTTTTTACTGTGACAAGATGCTGGCTCTTGATGCAGAGCCGAACGCTGCGCATTACAAGCTGGCAGAAATGGAAGAAAAGGGCAAGCTTGAATGTGTTATAACTCAGAATATTGACGGCCTGCATCAGAAGGCAGGCAGCAAGAAGGTTTATGAGCTGCATGGCTCTGTCCACCGCAATTATTGCATGAAATGCGGAAAGAGCTTTACTGCGGAGTTTGTCAAAGGCTGCGGCGGGGTCCCGAAATGTGAGTGCGGCGGGCTGATAAAACCGGACGTAGTGCTTTATGAAGAATCACTTGATTCGGACTGCATTGATAAGTCTATAGCCGCAATTGCCTCCTGTGACACTTTGATAATTGCAGGCACCTCGCTGACTGTATATCCCGCTGCAGGATTTATCAGATATTTCCGGGGGAACGATCTTGTGCTTATTAACCGTGATCCGACTCCTATGGATAAGGAATGTGACCTTGTAATCCATGACAGTGTAGGAAAGGTCCTTGGGCAGATCAATGTTTAAAGTTCAATACAGCATTATATAAGGAGTAGTTTTTTATGAGCGAAAAAATCGTACAAACAGCCGGCAGAGATCAGTTAGGAGAATTTGCTCCTATGTTTGCTCACCTGAACGACGATGTGCTTTTCGGAGAGGTGTGGAACGAAGAAGCTATTGACGTAAAAACAAAGTGCATAATAACTGTTGTGTCCCTAATGGCTTCGGGAATTACTGACAGCTCTCTCAGCTATCACCTGCAAAACGCAAAAGCGCATGGGGTTACAAAAGAGGAAATAGCAGCTATAATCACACACGCAACGATGTATGTTGGCTGGCCCAAGGGCTGGGCAGTATTCCGCCTTGCCAAGGAGATCTGGAACGAGACTGTTCCTGAGCTTAGTGACAAGGATAAATTTCAGAACAGCATTTTCTTCCCTATTGGCGAACCTAATCCTTACGGGAAATACTTTGTGGGGCAGAGCTATCTTGCGCCGGTGTCCGATAAACAGGTATCTATCTTTAATGTTACCTTTGAGCCTGCCTGCCGCAATAACTGGCATATACATCACGCAAGCTCAGGCGGCGGACAAATGCTGATCTGCGTAGGCGGAAGAGGCTATTATCAGGAGTGGGGCAAGGAAGCAGCAGAACTTACTCCGGGAACAGTTATAAACATTCCGGCTAACGTTAAGCACTGGCACGGTGCAGCACCGGACAGCTGGTTCTCGCATCTTGCATTGGAGATACAGGGTGAGGAGAGCAGCACAGAATGGTGCGAACCTGTATCTGATGAGGACTACGGCAAGCTGAAATAAAAAAAATTCCCGCCTGTGCATCATAGCAGCAGGCGGGAATTTTTATTGCTTGGAGAAAGCAAATTCTTCAAATTCGCTTACGGGCATCGGTTTAGCAAAATAGTAGCCCTGGAACACGGCATAATTCTTGTGATTATAGATACCACTGATGAGCAGCAGCGTATTCAGCGGGTGCTTTACAATTCCACCCATGACAGCCTTACCGGGCTTTACACTAAGCAGTACCTTTATGAATGTATGAGAAAATCGATGGATTTAAACCCTGATACAGATTAAGCCTGCCAGGTGCTTATTTTCGTCTCTGAAACCGTGATTTTCAATAGTATAGTATTATAGTATTTGGCATCAGCACCAGTGCCGATAACTCTGGTCTGCTCCCAGTCGGTGGTCTCATAGGGCTTCTTGCCGAATATATTTGTAAGCGCAGTGCTTACCTGGTCTAACTCATTATCCTTTATACGGGTCAGCTTCTTTGCCGGGTCGTTTGCCCAGATACAGCTGCCGATAGGGTCATATAAGAAAAGGGCATCAGGCAGGTCGGAGGCGATATTGGATAACATTCTGTCGAGCAGACGCATTGGGCGGTATATGAGAGCAAGATAAAAAATAAAACAGCAAGTGTTGTGAATATTGCTGAGAATGAAATTCTTATATCTATGATCTGCACCACCTAACATTTTTCTTTAAG
>CADBTF010000033.1 GCA_902797485.1 uncultured Ruminococcus sp.
CTGTAGATATAATCCTTGGCAGTCAGCATATGGGTAACAGGGATAATGACGGCGCCGATCTTATGCAGTGCCAAAACGGTTATCCAGTATTCAAAATGCTTTTTCAGTGCCACCAGTACCTTATCGCCCCTGCTAATGCCGGAGGAGAGCAGCACGTTTGCGCAGCGGCTGCTTTCGTCACGGAGCTCAGCGAAGGTCATGATCTTTTCATTGCCCTCGGTGTCGCACCAGACAAGGGCACGTTTATCCGGGCAGAGCTCGGCGTATTTATCCACAACGTCCCAGCCGAAATTGAAATTATCCGGGTAGGTCAGCTCGAAATCTATGAGGCGGCCCTTTTCATCAAAGGTCTCCCTGGAAAATTCTTGATAAAGGGTCATAGTCACAGCTCCGTTCTTCCGAAGGCACGGAATCTATTGTATCGTTCGTCGAGCATATACTCGGAGGGGATACTGTTGAGCTCGAAAATATCCTCAAGCAGCATATCCTTGATGCCGTTGAAGAACTCCGGCTGCTCCATATTTTCCTCGCTGATAATATCTTCGATCACACCCAGTTTTTTAGCGTCCTGAGCTGTAAGCTTCAGGCACTCGGCGGCGTCGGCAGCCTTTGAGCTGTCCTTCCATAAAATGGAGGCGCAGCCCTCCGGGGAGATAACGGAATATACAGCATTTTCCAGCATATAAACTCTGTCGGCAACAGAGAGAGCCAGTGCTCCGCCGCTTCCGCCTTCGCCGATGAGTATGGAGATTATCGGGGTGTTGAGTGTCATCATTTCACATAGGTTTTCAGCTATAGCCTGCCCCTGACCACGCTCCTCGGCACCGATGCCGCAGTAAGCGCCGGAGGTGTCCACAAAGCAGATAACGGGCCTGTGGAATTTTTCGGCCTGCTTCATAAGTCTTAACGCCTTGCGGTAGCCCTCCGGGTTGGGGGCGCCGAAAAGCCGCTGCATACGCTCTCTGGCGTTGTGGCCCTTTTCGATCGCTATAACAGTAACAGGCATACTTTCAAGATAAGCCACTCCGCCGATAATGGCACTGTCGTCCGCAAAGCGGCGGTCACCGTGCAGCTCGAAGAAATGGTTGAAGATGCCCTTGATATAATCTATGCCGGTGTAGCGCCCGGAGCTTCTTGCTTTTTTTACTATTTCGTAAGCGTCCATTTCACTCACAGCGCATCACCTCCGCAATGGATTTTGAGCAGCAGTGTCACCAGGGATTTCTGATAGCGCCTTGGGGAAATAGCGTCCACAAAGCCGTGCTCCAGCAGAAATTCAGCCTTTTGGAAGCCCTTGGGGAGCGTCTTGCGGGTGGTCTGCTCGATAACTCTTGCCCCTGCGAAACCCACTGTAGCCCCCGGCTCTGCAAGGATAATATCTCCCTCCATAGCAAAGCTGGCTGTAACGCCGCCTGTGGTAGGGTCAGTGAGGACAGTCAGGTAAAATAGCCCTGCATCGCTGTGACGTTTTACAGCTCCGCTGGTCTTAGCCATCTGCATAAGAGAAATAAGCCCTTCCTGCATACGGGCTCCGCCGGAAACAGTGAAGCCCACCACCGGCAGACCGTGCTCGGTGGCATACTCGAAGGTGCGGGTTATACGCTCTCCTACGGCAGAGCCCATAGAGCCCATCATAAAGCCGGGCTCCATAACAAAGAGCATAGTGCTTATCCCGCCGATCTCGCAGCTTCCGCAGATAACTGCTTCCTCCTCGTTGGAGGCAGCCCGGACGGTCTCCAGCTTTTGCTGGTAGCCGTTGAAGCCCAGCGGATCGCCGGACCTGACTTCCTTGAACATCTCGTTGAAGCTGCCCTTATCGGTGATGAAGCTTATTCTTTGCCTTGCAGACATACGGAAATGGTAGCCGCAGCTGCAGGTGTTGGCGTTGGCCCAGATACGGCTCAGGGGGATAGCCTTCCGGCAGTTGGGGCAGGTCTTTTCAGGCTCGCCCTGGTCAGCCTGGACGGGTGCCACGGCACGTCCGCCTTTTTCAAGCTCGTTCTTAGGCTTGTATAAAAAATCAAGGATCGGCATTTAGCTTACCTGCCTTCCATAAATGTCAAATCATATTCTCCGGTCATGAATTTTTCCTCGCTGATAAGGTGCAGCTGCTGGTGGATATTGGTCCTGATACCGTCGATGACCAGCTCGCAGAGGGCAGCCTTCATTTTGCGAAGGGCCTCCTCTCTTGTTCCGGCACGGACTACCAGCTTGCCTATGAGGGAATCGTAAAAGGGAGAGATCTCCACCCCTTGGACAAGGTAGGTGTCGAACCTGACCGATGGTCCTCCTGCAACGTGCAGCATACCGAGCTTGCCGGTGGAGAGGGCGTTTATGCGGCATTCCAGCGCTGAACCCATAAGGTTTACGTCCTCCTGAGTGAAATTGAGCTGTATGCCGGCGGCAGTTCTGATCTGCCATTTTACAAGGTCAATATTGGTGAGCATTTCGGTGACGGAGTGCTCCACCTGCAGGCGGACATTCATCTCCATGAACCAGAAATGGCCGGACTTATCCAGCAGGAATTCCAGTGTGCCAACGCCCACATAGCCCACCTGCTTGACGGCTCTTGTTACCCGCTCTATGAGCTCACGTCTCATTCTCGGGCTGACAGCCGGTGAGGGGCTTTCCTCAATGAGCTTCTGGTGGCGCCTCTGAACGGAGCAGTCACGCTCACCAAGGCACACCACATTGCCCGCCTCGTCTGCGATGATCTGCATTTCGATATGTCGGGCCGGGTAGACATATTTTTCCATATAAACAGCGCCGTCGCCAAAGGCGGCCTCGCCCTCGGAAACAGCCATCTGATAATTGCTTTCGAGCTCTGCTTCGGATTCCACCAGCCTTATCCCTCGTCCGCCGCCGCCGGAGCGGGCCTTGAGCATAACGGGGTAGCCGATCTTTGCCGCAGCAGCTCTTGCTTCTTCAATATTAGCCAGAACGTCGGTGCCTCTGATAACATCGAGGCCGGCGTCAGCCATAAGGTTTTTGATAGTGGTCTTATCGCTCAGGCGCTCCATAGTATCGGCAGCGGGGCCGATAAAGACAATGCCGTTTTTAGTACACTGCCTTGCAAAATGGGCATTTTCAGAGAGAAACCCATAGCCGGCGTGGATCGCCTGAGCGCCGGATACCACAGCCGCAGAGATTATCCTGTCCTCATTGAGGTAGCTGTCGGCGGCGTTGGCGGCGCCTATGCAGTAGCTTTCGTCGGCAAGGGCAACGTGCAAAGCGTCTCTGTCGGCCTCGGAATAGACAGCAACAGTGCTGATGCCCATTTCCTTGCAGGCTCGTATTATTCTTACGGCGATCTCGCCTCGGTTAGCGATCAGGACTTTTGAAAACATAGGTCACTCTCCTTGAGTGCAAATGAAAACTCCGCCTTCACGCAAAGCTTGCCGTCCACATACCCCTCGCCGGAGGCAAAATAGAACGGGTGCTTGACACGGGTCAGCCGGCAGACAGTCTCAAAGGTATCGCCGGGGCGGACGGGGTTCCTGAATTTAACATTATTTAGTCCGGTATAGAGCGGCATGAGCCCCTCCTTCATTTTATCTGCCAGAAGTGCGCAGGCAGACTGGGCGAGTATCTCGCACTGGATCACTCCCGGAACGATAGGATAGCCGGGGAAATGGCCCTGCAGGAAAAACTCGTCCCCACGGACATGGTATTTGCCGTGGCTTTCCTCACCTACGAGCTCACACTCGTCCACAAGAAGCATATTATCTCTATGGGGCAGTATCTGCATTATTTCTTCTTTATTCATAAGCTTTCTCCTAATCTTAACGGGGGCGGGGGCCCTCGCTGAAACAGCTGTCAGGCTTTTTTCATTTCAAACAGCGTCATGCCGTAGTCCACTACCTGTCCGTTCTCGACACAGATCTCGGTGATTATGCCGTCCTGCTCGGCAGGGAGCTCGTTCATAAGCTTCATGGCCTCGACTATGCAAAGTATCTGACCCTTTGAGACCTTGTCGCCCACCTTGACATAGGGCTCGGCGTTCTCGGCGGGGGCAGCATAAAACACGCCCACCATAGGTGACTTGACCTTGACAGTGTCTTTATTTGAGGCTGCCGGAGCTGCCGTCTGAACTGTCGGTTCCGGCGGAGCAGCGGGTATACTGCTAAGCTGGGGAGCCGGCGGAGGCGGCATCATTGGGGTGCGCTCCAGGCGCAGATCTCCGGTGCGCTCGTTTACCTCAAGAGCGGTCAGTCCGAGCTCCTTCATGAGCTCGGCGTATTTTCTGATTTCATTTTCGTTCATTGTGTTCCCCTCCTGAGGGTCATACTTTTCTGAATGCTACACAGGCGTTGTGTCCGCCGAAGCCCAGAGAATTTGAAACTGCTAAGGTTATATCTGCCTTGACTGCCTTGTTCGGGCAATAGTTAAGGTCACATTCCTCGTCGGGCTCGTTAAGGTTGATAGTCGGCGGGATAATGCCCTCCTGAAGGGCCTTGACACAGGCGATAGCCTCGATAGCTCCCGCAGCGCCCAGCATATGGCCGGTCATGGACTTGGTGGAGCTGATGTAAGCGTCTCTGGCCTTTTCACCGAGAGCCAGCTTGACTGCCTTGGTCTCAGACTTGTCGTTCAGCGGAGTGCCGGTGCCGTGGGCGTTTATATAAACAACATCATTATCGCTGTAGCCTGCTTCTGCAAGGGCCTGCTTCATAGCTCTGGAAGCGCCGCCGGCCTCCGGGTCGGGAGCAGTGATATAGTGAGCATCGCAGGTGGAGCCGTAGCCTACAGCCTCGGCGTAGATCTTAGCGCCTCTTGCCTTGGCGTGTTCATACTCCTCAAGGATAAGGGCAGCGCCGCCCTCACCGATCACGAAGCCCCCACGCCTTTTGTCAAAGGGCAGGGAAGCGGCGTTCGGGTCCTCGGCTACTGAAAGAGCCTGCATATTGATAAAGCCAGCCACACCGATAGGAGTGATAGCAGCCTCACAGCCGCCGGTAACAGCCAGATCACAGTAGCCATGCCTGATAGCTCTGATAGCCTCACCGACAGCATTGGAGCCGGAGGCGCAGGCAGTCACAGCCGGCAGGGCGGCATTCTGGCAGTTGAACCTTATAGCGATCATTCCGGCTGCCATGTTGGCGATCATCATAGGCACAAAGTAGGGGGAAACACGCTTGGGGCCGCGCTGCATGAGCTTGGTATGCTCGCTTCCGAAGGTGGTGATCCCTCCGATGCCGGAGCCGAAATAAACTGCGGCTCTTTCCGGATCGACCTTGCCCATAAAGCCGCTGTCCTTTACAGCCTCCTCTGCGGCGGCGATGCCAAAGAGGGAGTATCTGTCAGTTTTGAGAATATCTGCCTTCTCCATATAATTTCTTGGCTCAAAGCCCTTGACCTCGGCGGCAAGCTTGGTCTTGTAATCTGTAGTATCAAAAAGGGTGATAGGTGCAATGCCGTTTTTGCCTTCAAGCATAGCCTTCCAGCTTTCTTCGGCTGAAAGCCCGACAGGTGTAACTGCACCGATACCGGTGACGACAACTCGTCTTATCTTACTATCCATATCTAAAACTCCTATCTATGGGGGCGTTATATATTCACTGAGCGGTGGCTTTACATTCCCAGTCCGCCGTCTACCCGGAGAACAACGCCGGTGATGTAGCCGGAGGAAAGCAGGAAATCTGCTGCCTTGGCGATGTCATCGGGGGTACCGGGGCGTCCGAGAGGTATCTGCGAGGCGAGGGGATTGTTCTCGGCGCTGATGTCCTTGGTCATATCTGTCTGGATAAATCCCGGAGCAATGGCATTGCAGGTGATATTCTTGGAGGCGAACTCTCTTGCCACTGTTTTTGTCAGCCCCACAAGGCCGGCTTTGGAGGCGCTGTAGTTGGCCTGACCGGCATTTCCGCTGAGGCCTGAAACAGAAGATATATTCACTATCCTGCCGAACTTGTTTTTCATGAACTGTCTGGAGCAGTGCTTTATCATATTGAATGCACCTTTCAGGTTCACGCTGATAACATCGTCGAACTGCTGCTCGCTCATTGTCAGGATAAGCCCGTCACGGGTGATGCCGGCGTTGTTTACCAGCATCGTGAGCTTTTCCATTTCCTTGGAGATCTGTGCAACAACTGCCTTTGAAGCTTCAAAATCCGAAACATCGCAGCGGTAGTATCTGATCTCGCTGCCGGGGCGAGTAAGCTCTGCCCGAAACTGCTTGACAGTTTCCTGGGCCTTGTCCTCCTCGGCCATATCTATTATAGCAACGCTTGAGCCGCCTGCTGCCAGCAGCCTGACGATCGCAGCGCCTATGCCCCGGAGCCCGCCTGTTACTATGGCGGTCCCTTCTTCGTAACGTATCATTTTACTGCCTCCCGTAATAATTATAGTGTTTGCTCTGACCGGCTGTCCAGCAGCTTGTCAAGGCCGGCCTTGTCAGTGACGCAGAAGGTCCTGACGCTTTTGTCTATCCGGTTTATCAGGCCCACAAGGGTATTGCCGACGCCCAGCTCTATGAAGGTGTCACAGCCCTGAGCTATCATATTCTTTATCAGGGCCTCCCACTTGACAGGGGAGCATATCTGCTGCGACAAAAGGTAGGTGGGGTTATCGCCGTAGGGCTCGGCGGTGAAGTTGGAGTAGAGGGGGATATTCGGCTCGCTGAGATCACATTCCCGCAGAGCCACTGCAAATTCCTCTGCTGCACCCGCCATAAAGGGAGAATGGAACCCGCCTGATACCTTCAGCGGAACAGCACGTCCGCCGGCTGCCTTAGCTGCTTCGATCAACTTGGGGATAGTCTCCTTGGCGGCGGCGCAGGTGACCTGCCCGCTGCAATTGTAGTTTACAGGATAGGCCTGCTCCAGACCGGCGCAGATGCGCTCGACCTCTTCATTTGCAAGCTTCAGGACTGCCGCCATTGAAGCCGGGTGCTCCTCGGCAGCCTTTTGCATGAGCTCTCCACGCTTACAGACGATCTTAAAGCCTTCTTCAAGGTCTGCTATCCCGGAATAAGTGAGCGCAGCGATCTCGCCCAAAGAAAAGCCCGCAGTCATATCGGCGCTGATGCCGGCTTCCTTGAGAGCGGCTGCGGCAGCCATTTCAACTGCGAAAAGGCAGGGCTGGGTGTTTTTGGTCTGCATAAGTTCTTCATCGCTGCCC
>CADBTF010000034.1 GCA_902797485.1 uncultured Ruminococcus sp.
CCTGCCCATAACAGCGGCAATGTCCGTTCCGCCGCCCGGTGTGGAGCGCTGCCCGGAAATAGCTATGCCCAGCGGGTAGAGCAGCCAGCCGTTCTTGACCTCCAGCTCTGCAGCGCAGCCGGCGCAGGCCTCATAGATGCCGTCCTTGGTCCAGTCGGTCACAGCCTCAAGCTTCGGCAGCAGAGCCTTCAGCGCAGTCAGTGAGGTGGAGGTATCTGTCTTGAATTTCTTGTTCTTGTAAAGCTCCGGGTCAAAGTCAGGGTCCATGCTGTCTATGAACTGCACCCTCTCCGGAATGTCCGAAAGTATCTCGCATCTCGGTTTCAGGTTGGCGCAGAGCAGCTCCATGTCGATCTCGCTCTGGCAGACCTTTCTTATCCATGGCTCTGCCAGCTTGACAAAATCCTCGTCTGAGAGGGCCGAGATGTGAGCGGCGTTTATGGCTCTGAGCTTTGCGCTGTCAAAAATAGCCGGCGATTTGTTTATGCGTGAAGGGTCCCATATTTCGATCATCTGCGGCAGTGAGAATATCTCCTCCTCACCCTTGGGGCTCCAGCCCAGCAGCAGCAGATAGTTGAGCACCGCCTCAGACAGATAGCCCTGAGCCACCAGGTCCTGATAGGAGGCGTCGCCGTTGCGCTTTGAGAGCTTGTTGTGAGCGTCCTTCATGACAGGCGGGCAGTGGATGTAGGTGGGCACCTCCCAGCCGAAGGCCTGATAAAGCAGGTTGTATTTCGGTGTGCTTGACAGGTACTCCGAGCCTCGTATAACATGGGTTATCTTCATCAGGTGGTCGTCAACAACGTTGGCAAAATTGTAGGTGGGCATACCGTCTGTTTTAATAAGTATCTGATCCTCAAGCTCAGAATTGTCCACCTCAATGTGGCCGTAGATCAGGTCATCAAAGGAGGTCACTCCCTCAGTGGGCATTTTCTGGCGGATAACATAAGGCATACCGGCTTCCAGATTGGCCTTTACCTGCTCACAGCTCAGGCAGCGGCATTTGCGGTCATAGTGGCCGACGGTGGCACCTGCTGCCTTCTGTTCCTCATGCAGGGCGTTAAGGCGCTCCTCGGTGCAGAAGCAGTAGTAAGCATTGCCGTTTTCCACCAGCTGCTCCGCATACTGCTTGAACATACCCATTCTTTCGCTCTGAACATAGGGGCCGAAATCACCGCCTATGTCCGGGCCCTCGTCCCAGTTCATGCCGTTCTCTCTGAGGGTGCGGTAGATCACGTCAACAGCGCCCTCCACATATCTACCCTGGTCGGTGTCTTCGATACGCAGGATAAAGCTGCCGCCGTCATGCTTGGCGGTCAGGTAGGCATAGAGAGCGGTCCTCAGATTGCCTACGTGCATATAGCCAGTAGGCGAAGGAGCAAAACGGGTTCTTGTTGACATATTAAAACTTCCTTTCAAATTCAGGTGATGATCTCAGATAAGCTGTCAAGCTATATTATACCACCCTGCATGAAGATAGTCAATAAACTTGGTGTTAAAACTTTCATCACAGCTCTGCCGTCTGAATGGAGCACAAAACTGCTCCATTCAGAGTAGAAACCCGGCGGGAAAAGTGATAGAATGTAGTCAATGCACGGTGCACGTTTTTCTGACGTGCTGTTGCAGCAGGCGCAGTTATCGCCGCAGATTTCGTAATGGCTAACGACGCCCCCGATGATGACGCTGTTGCCGCCTGCAAGGCTCTCGGCGCAGCACTGGTCTAAAGCAGAGAACAACAAAGGCTTTTTTTCATAGTTTTCCTTTTTTCTTCTATTTCATGGGCAGCACTCCGGCAAAGGGCCGGGGTGCTGTTTTTCTGCTGATCCTGCATTTCTTGGTATTGACAAAATCCCGGATATTGGTTAGAATAGTAATGTGTTACTTTCAATACAGAAGGAGAATAAGAATGACTAAAGGAATATTGTTTGATCTGGACGGCACCCTCTGGGATTCCTCCAAGATCGTGGTGGACGCATGGAACAAGTGCATAGAAGAAAAGACAGACCGCCCGGAGCGGGTGACTGTGGAAAAAATGCGGAGCTACATGGGCAAGACCCTTGACGTGATCGCATCACTGCTTTTTCCGACAGCCGGCAGGGAGGAGCAGCTCAGGATAATCAGAATGTGCTTTGTCTATGAGGACGAGTTTATCAAAAACCACCGCCCTTATTTCTATGAGAATGAGCAGGAGATACTTGCCGCTCTCTCCAAGGAGTACAAGCTGGCTGTTGTCAGCAATTGCCAGAAGGGGTATATCGAGCTTTACCTTGACCACAGCGGATTTCCGGAGCTGTTCTGCGATTTCGAGAGCGCCGGCAGGACAGGGCTTTCAAAGGGTGAGAACATCAAGCTGGTAATGGAGCGCCAGGGCATAGATAAGTGCGTTTATGTGGGAGACACCGCCGGAGACGAGCAGGCAGCCAGAGAAGCCGGCGTGCCATTTATCCATGCAGCCTACGGCTTCGGCACCCCGGAGGCGCCCGATGCTTCGATCTCCTCTCTGAGTGAGCTGGCAGCGGCGGCTGAAAAGCTGATCTGAGCCGGTCAAAGGGGA
>CADBTF010000035.1 GCA_902797485.1 uncultured Ruminococcus sp.
AATCAAGTTTTATCTACGATATTTTTTGTCCTTTATAATTGTGTGAGAATCCATCGCAGCGTTTCTTTCGATAGCATTCCCGACAAGCTCCATGGTGCTTCTGTAAAAGAGCCATATCACAGCCCCCGACAGTATCAGAAACAGCGGCAGTACGATAGCGGTTATCTGAAACAGCAGCCTGCGCTTCTTTTTAGTTTTCATCGCACTCCCAATTTCGATGTGTATTGCTGCAAACTATAATTTGTCCTGCGGACGGCGTAATGCCCTTGCCCCGGTCAGAACACAAAAATGAGGGCGCCCGCAGACGCCCTCAAAGAAGACATATCAGATCAAACTTTACCAAGCACACCGAAGGCGGATCATTCATCGTGCCTTGTTTCGGTACTCCTGCTTGTGCTTATACATCAGCTGGTCAGCACGGCGGAAGATTTCCTCGGAGGTCTTGTCTCCTGCTGTGTACTCCGCCATTCCCATGGAGGCTGAGAAGCGCAGCCAGTGGTCAAGGTCGGTGTCGTTTTCGGTCTTGGCGAATTTACTTTCCATTTCCTCAAGCTTTTCAAATCTGTCCTTGTAATCCCCGCCGGTGAGCACCGCCACAAATTCATCACCGCCGATACGGTAGACCGGTGAGTGCTTGAACACCTCGCAGAATACCATGCAGCAGCCCTTGATATACATATCCCCGGCTGCGTGGCCGTAGGTGTCGTTCACAGTTTTCAGCTTGTTGATGTCCATCATCACTATGGCGAACTCCGGGTCTCCCCGGGTGATAGCTTCGTTCAGCTCTGCCATTTTCTCTGTGTAGCCCGCCTTGTTGCCCACGCCGGTGAGGGAGTCACGGTAGGCCTTGCGGCTCATGGCGCCTATCTCCTGCTCCTTGCTGCGCACCACGTCCTCCGCCATTTCCTTTTCACGGGTTATCCTGATGATGCTGTTGATATGGTCTATTATACGCACCTGCATAGACCTTGTTTCCTCGTAGATGTCTCTGATCTCGTCATTGCTTTTCACATCTACCTTGATAACGCCCGCTTCTTCATACCCCTGACCGTCCTGGGGGTCAAAGCGCTTCATTCCGTCAGTCAGCTTGGTCAGGGGGCTGACTACTGTTTTATGCACGAACTTTACTGCCCCCGCCAGAATGATAAGCGTAAGAATCACTGTTGTGATTATCAGGGATAAAAAGTATGCTCTGCGGTTCACCATAGCATCGTCCATGCTGAGATCGCAGCCCACTGTGCAGATGAGCTGCCCCTCGCTGTCATACACCGGGGAATAGGCCGAACAGAGCCAGCCCCAGCTGCCGTTGGAAATATCCGGCTCCACCTCGTCATAGGCGCTCACGTTGATGAATTCCTGCTCACGCTCCTCATAGAGGCCAGTCTCATAGACCGGCACATCGTCAGCATCCAGCAGGTACATATTGTAGATGCTGTCATCAACGCCCCACACCACGATATAGAGGTATTTGATGTCGCTTATATTCTCCGCATAGGCCCTGAGCTTGTTCCGCTCCGTTTCGTACTGCTCCCACAGGCCCTTGTCTTTCAGATAAGAGATCACTGCTGCTTCGTCGTCATTTTCCTCCGCCTGAGCTCTCAGCTGCTGGTATTCCTCCGAGAGCACCGCCTCCTTGAGCCTTTTGAGATAATCGGCATCTGTGAGGGAGGCGTAATTCTTTGCGGAATCCTGAGTGATGCGCTTATCGAAGCTCTCCATCTGGTTTGAGCTGATGATGTATGAGAACAGAGCGACGCCGAAAGCAGTAAAAAGCACCACTGCCGCCACAAAAATATACATTTTGCTTTCTAAAGTAAATCTGGCTTTCAAAGCATTCACTTCCATTTCAAGCAGTTGAGTTTTATCAGATATATTATATCACAGCTTATATCATTTTTCAAGACCTGATTTGTTTATGATTATCAAGCACTAAAAAAGGCCGGAAGCACTGCTGTGCCTCCGGCCTGCCCTTCGATCATTGGCTGCTTACCAGATGATATTCAGCCTCCGGGTCGATAGCGTCCTCAACGGAGCGTCCTCGCTCTCCACCGCAATAGTGAACACCACGGTGTCTGTATACCTGCCGGCGTAGATGATCTCGGTGTCCTTGGAAACTCCAAAGCCCACTCATGCCGTTAAGCTTTGTTTCTATAAAGGCCACATCAACATAATTGTTTTTTTGTATTCGATAAATCTCTCGGTGCTGTTTATCCAAATATGAGTGCCGCTGGGGCAGAGCCTGCAAAGCAGCTTCAGCAGCCCGTTTATCTCAAAGCTCTTGTTATCAAGTATTACTGTGTGCATAATGTCCTCCGTAGCTTGCCGGGGCAAGGTGATTTTAATATTATAACACGCCCGGTGAAACAAAAGTGTCACAAATAATGACAGCTCCGTCATACCGGGCCACCTGAGAGGACAATTAAATTGTAAATTTTCTGTTTTCTAAGAGGTCATATCGCCGTCACGCCAGCCTGAACACTGCCGTCACGCTCATTTCTCCGTTCCGGCATCGGGCAAAGATACTGCCGCCCATTTTGCTCATAAGCTGCCGGCAGATGTAGAGCCCAAGTCCGCTGCCGGGCTTGTTCCCGGAGTTGGAGCCCCGCCAGAAGCTGTCGAATATATGCAGTGTCTCCTCGTCAGAAAGGGTGCAGCCGCCGTTGGTGACGGTGATGAGCCGGCAGTCCTCCTCCTGAGAGACAGTCAGCCTGATCTTCCTGCCGTCGCCGTATTTGAGGGCGTTCTCCATAAGGTTTTGCAGCACCTCTGCGGCACGGTCAGCGTCGCAGGAGAGAAGCACGTCCCCAAAGGGCTCTGTTTCAAGCTCTGTGTGAGTCAGCCGCAGCATGTCGGCATAATGGCGCCTGAGGCCATCTATCAGCTCCGAGAGATAGCACTCACCCTGCCGCACCTCCAATGCAAGAAAATCCTCCCCGGCAGAGCGGGTCAGCTCGGCGGTGTATTTCTCTATCTCCAAAGCCTTTTCACCGATGCTCCGGTAGATCTCCTCAAGCTTTTTCTCGTCCTTGTAAAGCCCTCTTGTGAGGGCGCTGGAATAGAGCTTTATGGCAGAGAGAGGGGTCTTGATGTCGTGGGAGATAGAGAGCAGGAGGGTCTGCTTTTCCTTCTGGAGCTCCAGTTCCTTCCGGCGCTGCTGCTCTATGCTCTCTCTGAGCATATCCGTTCCCCAGATATACCGCCCGAAATAGCGGCTGCGTATCTCCTTTAATGGAGTGCCGAGATTGCCCCGGCTGAGCTGGTAGGGCAGGTCGCTCATGTCGTTGAAGGGCCTGATGATCTGCCGCCCGATATATATTAGCAGCCCGAAGGTCAGCAGTGCCGCCGCAGCTAAAGAGATGTTCACTATGAGCCGCACACTGCTGCCCTCGCCGGCATTGCGGGTGTCATACTCAAAGCGGTAGACCGCTCCCCCGACCTGCCGGAACAGGCACTCGCCGGAGCAGCTCCAGAATTCCTCGCTGCCGTCGCAGAGGGTGATGCCGTTGATATATTCGCAGCCTGAAAGAGAGGGTATTTTGTTATCTGCCTCTATCTGCCGGCAGAGCCGCTCCGCCTCCACCACATAGGGCCGCCCTATGACGGGCTTGTCACTGATGAGCAGGTTAGCCAGGGCAAAGAGCCCTGCAAACAGTATCACCGCTGCGATAACAAGCTTGCTGTAGCTTTTCATATAAACTTATACCCCACTCCCCAGACAGTCTGGATATGCTCCGGCTTTTTAGGGTCACGCTCAAGCTTTTCCCGCAGCCTTTTGATGTGGACTGTCAGGGTCTGCTGCTCGCTCTCCGAATCGGAGCCCCATATATATGAAAAGAGATATTCCTTGGTGAGGGTCTTGCCACGGTTCTCCGCCAGCAGAAGCAGCAGCTCAAACTCCTTGGCCGTCATGTCCAGAGGTTTCCCCCGGAGGGAGGCAGTCTTTTCGCTGCGGTTGATAACAAGGTCATCAAGCTTCAGCTCGTCCAGAGAGTAGCGCCGCCGGAACAGCCCGGAGATCTTAGCCAAGAGCAGGTCAATGTCAAAGGGCTTTTCAATGTAGTCGTCAGCGCCGATGACAAGGCCGTTGAGCTTGTCGTTTTTATCTGTGCGGGCGCTGATGATAAAGATAGGAACATCACTTTGGCGGCGTATCTTCTCGCAGACTGCAAAGCCGTCTATGCCGTTTATCATAACGTCCAGCAGCAGGAGCTTTGCACCGTATCGCTCAAAGAGCTCCACCGCCTTGGAGCCGCTGTCCGTCCGGCTGACAGTGTAGCCCTCCGCCCTAAGAAAATCGCAGAGCATTTCGGAAATATCGCTGTTATCCTCCACCAGCAGTATATCCACCACAGCTCTCTCCCCTTTCAAGCGTTTATTTTAACACACATATTATACCACAAAAAAACGGGCTTGTCACTACCTTTTGCAGCGCAAGCCAAAATATTTAATCCCAATCCGGTTGTGTATTGCTATAAATGACAGTTTGTCCTGCGGACGGCGTAATGCCCTCGCCCGCAGCCGTGTGCAGAAATAAAGCTTTATCTGGCTCGGGGCTGACGATTGTTCAGC
>CADBTF010000036.1 GCA_902797485.1 uncultured Ruminococcus sp.
CGCCCGCCGGAAGCTTCTTGAAAGAGCTGTGCTCACCGATGAACTCAAGGACGTTCTTGAACACTATATTGCTACATACTATCCCGAAAAGAAAAATTATAAAGAGATAACTCTTGGTGATGTCTATAAATACGGCCTTGAAAAAATATTTGTTAATAATAAGCGTGGAAAGAAAAAGCAGTTCGTTCTGACCGGCGCTCCGGGAACAGGAAAGACCTACAGCGTCAGAGAGCTGACTAAGGCTTACATAAATGAAAAAGGCGGAGCTTACGAATTCGTTCAGTTCCATTCCTCTTATGATTATACCGATTTCGTCGAGGGGCTGAAACCCATAAGGATAGACGGCAGCAGCGAGAACGTCTTTGTCCGCATGGACGGTGTGTTCAAGAGCTTCTGCCGAAAAGCCGAAAATGAGATCATCGCCCGTACCGGCAAGGGCAGCCGCAGTGACGCTGTTGAGAATGCCCCCCTCTGCTTCTTCCTGATCGACGAGATAAACCGTGCCGATCTTTCAAGGGTGTTCGGCGAGCTGATGTTCAGTTTGGAGGAAAGCTACCGGGGCCCGGAGCACAGGATCAAGACCCAGTACAGCAGCCTCCCCACATATGATGCTGCCGGCAATGAGCTGGGATTCGATGTTTTCAAGGAGGGCTTTTTTATCCCCGAAAATGTTATCATAATCGGCACCATGAATGACATCGACCGCAATGTTGAAAGCTTCGATTTTGCCCTCAGACGGAGGTTCAGTTTTATTGAGATAGATGCAGATGATTCTCTGAAAAGGCTTGAAGAGATCATGGGCGCTGATTATGACGCTAAGCTGGAAGATCATGCCAAAGCCCTGAACCAAGTAATAGAAGCAAAACCTAAGCTTGGCCCT
The DNA here is from genome assembly GCA_902797485.1 of uncultured Ruminococcus sp. Lineage (GTDB taxonomy): Bacteria > Bacillota > Clostridia > Oscillospirales > Ruminococcaceae > FB2012. Next base: position 881 of record CADBTF010000036.1, read on the forward strand.
GCCTTCAAGCTTGGGCTGACATATTTCAAGGATCGCAAAAAAGATCAGGATCTCGGTGAATACTTTGACGCTGAGCTTAAAGGTATCCTCAGGGAGTATGTCCGTGGGTGGAAAAAGACAGAGCAGGACGCTTTCATAGAGGATTGCAAAATAGCGTTTACCAAAGCTCCTGAATCCGATGACGAAAAACAGGGGAACGGCTGATGTATAAAATCAAATTCTTTATGACGGATTATATGTATTTGTCAAAAGCCGAATATGAATGTGAAGATGCTATCTTCGATAAACTAAAACCGAAATATGCTTATTATGATATAGACTCTAAAAAAAATAAGATCAAGAAATTATTTATAGAGGACTTTCTTAAACAGTTCAACAGCCTGAAAGCCTATGGCTGCGACGGCGAGGTGAAGCTTAACAAGCCCTTTAAAATAAGAGCATATGATCACAAGAACAGCGAAATAATAGAAAAATGGAACAGCGACCTATTTCAAACAAATACAGATTATGAAACCAAAGAAGAAAAAATAACTGGGATAAAAGGATTGGTCGGCACACTGCACGGCACTGTTGAATACAATAAGACTGCCTTCGATGTGACGCTGGAGATACGCTCACGCTTTGATAAAAAGGATAAGCCCTATTTTCTCTGGACTATGCTGAGCGAGGCTCTGGCAGGCGTACCCGACAGCAATGAGCAGGAAACCAACCTCATCCCCCGGGGCGAGGACAATGGTGCTTCAATGGACATCATGGCTGTTATTACTGTGCTGATGTTCCGCAAGGCTCTGAACGAGGCATGGCAGAGCGGAATCTACCGCACATATGTAAGGCGGGAGCACAACGACGACAAGCTCCGGGGCTCGATAGACGTCGCAAGGCACATAAAGCTGAATGTGGGCAGGAACAGCGCTTCCATTGCATACAGCACCCGTGAGCGCACCGAGAACAACCCCATGAACCAGCTTATCCTCCACGCCTGGGCGCATATCAAAAGAGAGTACCCCGAAGCAGCAGAGCTTATGTCCTCCTTTGATTCCGAGGACCAGGCAATGTTCAGCACAGCCATTGACACTATCAGCGACAGAGTCGGACTGGATATTGCAGATGTGCGCACCTGCCTTGCCCAAAACCAGCAGGCGGTCTCCTCTCCCCTCTACAGCAAATATGAGGACCTGCGAAAGCTCTGCCTGGATATCCTGCGGGACGATGCCAGAGGCACTGTCTACAGCTACGGCACCGGCGAGCAGGAGAGCGGTATACTTTTCTACATTCCCGACCTTTGGGAGAGGTTCCTTGAAAACCGCATAAGAAGAGCGCTCACCGGCTCCGGAATAAAGACTGCCGCTCAGGACCGTCTCTATTATTACAGCCAGCGGGTCAACAGCCAGCGGGTCAGCGAAAAAGAAAAAATACTCTACGGTATGCAGAGCCGCCCGGACTATGTGTTCTATAAGGAAGACAAGCCCTTCTTTATCCTTGATGCCAAGTTCAAAAAATTTCAGCCCTTTTATTTCTACAGCGGCAAGCACATTTCTGCCCTGAACGGTGAAGATGATGAAACGAAAGATGCACGCAGTAAGCTCTATGCTCCCTGGGAGGCCGCCCCTGCAATGTCCTACGGCGACGATTATTCCTCTGCTGACTTTGACAAGGTTCTGCGTGACATGATGGTGTTCGGCGCACACTCCGGCGGGGTCATCTACCCTGTCAGCAGCACCAGCCAAGAGCTGACGGTTAAATTAAAAGCCGAACTGAAAGCCAAGGCTGATGATAAGACCTTCCTGAGTGAAAACTTCAATGACGACGGTCAGCTGAAAAAGCATTTCCAGAATATTCAAACCGCCTCGCTCACCGACCCCGACCTGACTGCGCCCCACCTCATAAGCCAATACAACAGCTGGGATCATTTCTATAATTTCCCTGTAACTGTCCCCGTCCCCGATGCGGAGAATAATGAAATGGCTAAATGGAAAGAAGCCTTTGATGGTAATGTCAACACAGTCCTCAAAGCTTTGAGAGACGTCTTGACCTGCAAGCAGACCGCAGGCAGCACAGCGCCTTTTCAGGATATGTAAACTATATACTAATAAGGCACTTAAATTTGCAGATAATCAAGCAAAACGCCTATTGACAAAATGAGTTTTCGGGTATACAATAGTAATTGTTAAAGAATTAACAATGGGAGGAGAACTATGAAAAAATTACTTGCAGCAGCTTCGGCTGCACTGCTGCTTGCTGCTTCTGTTCCGGCAGTCAGCGCAGATGCCCTTGAGGAAAAGCCTATAAGCACCGGCTCCGCCAGCCGCTACTACTATGACCTGATCGACGATTCTGATAAGGGTAAAAGGCTCAAGCAGCTTTATGACTACCTTGCAGATTTCAGCGAAAAGCTCATGGCGAGCGATGAGGATTTTAAAAAGGACGAATTATACGTCAGCTTTGACGACGAAACAGACCCGGTATGGGCGCCGGACTTCAAAGATCTGGATTATACCGATTTTCAGAATCTTGTAGCTCTCTTTACTGATGATAACCCCTACTATTACATTCTGAGGTGGGGCGAGGCATATCAGTACAGCTTCCGCCTCAGCGAAGAGGAGGAGGTACTGCTTGCTTCAAGCAGAAAGGAATTTGCCGAGAAAGCCAAGGCTTATGTTGAATCCTATTCCGAGGCTGCCGATATCCCTGACCTGTATGACAGAGCAAGGTTTATCCATGACAAGCTCTGCCTGAATATGAAATACAGCTTTGACGAGAAAGGTCAGCCCAGCGAAGGATTATTCGCTCATTCGGTATACGGCCCGATCATGATGAAGGAGGGCGTCTGTGATGGCTACGCCAGGATCTATCAGATGCTCTGCAATTACTACGGTATAGAATGTATCTATGTTATAGGCAGAGCAGCCAGCAATGAGGCAGATGCAGATAAAGAAGAGGCAAAGAACATTACCCATGCCTGGAACCTTATAAACCTGGGCGACGACGAATACTACTGGGTAGACGTAACATGGGACGATACAGACTATAAACAAGGCTGGACTGAAAATTACAAACACAAATATTTTGCCGTCGGTTCAGAAACGATCGAAAGAAACCATACACACCATGAGACTGTGAAAGAAAATATCATTGATACACACTACCCCTCCATGGAGCTGCCATGGACGAATGTCTCCAAGAAAAGCTTCATTGATAACCACCCTGAAAGGTTCCCCAAGGACGCTCCCGACGAAGCCTTTGTTTACACCGAGCTTGATGACGGCACATTGGAGCTGACAGAGTTCAAGGATCAGGAATACTACGAGAACGCCGTTATCCCCGATGAGGTGAACGGCAAGAAGGTAACCAAGCTGGCAGAGGGAGTTTTCGAGAACGCCAGCGTGAAAAAGGTAGTTCTTCCGAAGACTGTCACCGTTATACCCAAGGATTGCTTTTCAGGCAGCCATTTGCATGAGATCAACCTTGACAGCATCACTGAGATTCAGGACAACGCCTTTCTGAAATGCTATGAGCTCAGCGGGTTTACTCTGCCGGAGGGCCTGACCAGCATCGGTGACAGCGCATTTATGTTCATCAGCGTAGGCCCCGAAAAGATCGTTATCCCCGAGAGCGTTAAGAGCATCGGCAATTCAGCATTCAGAGGCAACGAGATGCTTTCTGAGCTGGTCTTCCCGGAGAACAGCGAGGCGACTATCGGCAGCAAGGCCTTTGAATACTGCATCTCCCTCAAAAATGTCACTGTTCCGGAAAGCATCACCGAGATCGGAGAATATGCTTTTGGCTACACCCTTTCCTCTGCCGGGCTCAAGCAGGACGGGTTTGTTATGCGCTGCTATGAGAATTCTGCTGCTCACAAGTATGCTGTAGACAGCGAGGTCAATTTTGAGCTTATAACTAATGACAGCCCGTCCTCCGGGAGTGAGGCTGACTCTGCATCGGAAAGTCAGCAGGACAGCGAGAGCACTTCCGACAGCAGCTCTGTTCCTGACAGCTCAAAGGCAGACAGTTCCAAGACAGACAGTTCCAAGACAGACAGTTCCTCGACCGGCAGCACCGCTGCTCCAAGCCAGAACCCCAAGACCGGAGCCGCTGCTGCATCTGCCGCTGTACTCGGTATCATGACTGTTACTGCCGCTGTTTTAGCGACCAAGAAAAGAAAGTGAGTCTCCCTTTAAAACTGAATAAGCAAAGCCGCCCGAAGCTGATCTGCCGGGCGGCTTTTTGGCTTATTGTGTATGTCCTATATCTTCTGGCTGCCTGTTGACCAGACGTGCTTTTCGTCCTTGGCGGAGGGCTTGTTCTGTGCCATGACGCCCGCAAGAGGGTGGGGAACATAGGGTTCTTCAAGATAGGCGGTCTCCTCAGCGGAAAGCTCCAGATCGACTGCCTTGACTGCGCCCTCGATATGGTGCATTTTGGTAGCCCCGACTACCGGCGCTGTTACTTTGGTCAGCAGCCACGCAAGGCTGATCTCCGTCATGGAGACACCGTGCTTTTCCGCAAGCTCAGCCACTCGGTTTATGATGACCTCGTCCTGCTCCTTGGTGGCATCATATTTGAATTTGGCATAGGTGTCCTGCCGGGCACGCTTTGAGGTCTCCCCCGGCAGACGGGCCAGCCTGCCGCTGGCAAGGGCGCTGTAGGGGGTCATTGCTATATTGTCCTCGGCGCAGAGCATAGCCATTTCCCTTTCCTCCTCCCGGAAGATGAGATTGTAATGCCCCTGAACGGAAACGAATTTTGCAAAGCCCTCCCTTTCAGCTAAAGCGTTGGCCTTTGCAAGCTGCCAGGCATAGCAGTTTGAAATGCCGATATACCTGACCTTGCCCGCTTTGACTGCTCTGTTCAGGCCGTCAAGGATATCATAGACGGGTGTGTTCCAATCCCACATATGATAGATATAGAGATCGACATAGTCCATGCCGAGATTTTCAAGGCTCTTGTTTATCATGCGCTCAATGTGCTGCTGGCCTGTGATGCCCGCTTCTATATCCGCAGGGGTGCGTGGCAGGAATTTTGTGGCAACTGCCACCTCATCACGCCTTGCAAAGTCACGGAGCGCTCTGCCCACATACTGCTCGCTGGTGCCGGACTGATAGGCGATGGCAGTGTCAAAGAAATTAACTCCCAGCTCAAGCCCGTGCCTGATTATCTCCCGGGAATGTTCCTCGTCCAAGGTCCAGGAGTGCTGACCGTTCCCGGCATCTCCGAAGCCCATGCATCCCATGCAGATACGGGAAACGTTAAGGTCTGAATTTCCAAGCTTTGTGTATTTCATTTTTTACCTCCTAAAAGCTGCATAATGCAGGAATAGATCATCTCATAGATGCTGTGCATCTGAAACTCCATTTTCGCCTCACGCATGGCTGTGAGCTGCTTGTCCGTCGCTACCGAATAGGGGTAAACTCCAAACAGGAATGGAAAGAAAACAAATATAAAGCTCTCGCAGTCGGTCTCCGGGAAGAATTTCCGCAGGCAGCGCCGTGCCCCCTCAAGGGCGGCACCGTAGGCGGTCTTGAAATCCGTCAGCCGCTCCGGGCGGGAGTTTTCCTCCATATCGTAGTGGTTCATTGCAAGCAGCTTCAGAAGCTGCTCATGGCTTTCAAGGGAGTGCGCCATCACTGATGCGAATTTCTCCGGAGACATAGCCTCGTTTTCATCTGCAAGTGCGTTCATTTCCTCCGCCCAGTATTCATACTCCCGCTGCATGAGCGCCAGGAATATTTCCTCCTTAGTCTGAAAATAATTGTAGATAGACGGGCGGGAAAGGCTGGTCTCCACGCTTATCTCCTTCAAGGTTATCTCCTTGAAGCTCATGGTCTGATAGAGCTTTTCGCAGGCCTTAACGATCTCCTCCCGGCGGGTAGCCGTCAGCTCAGGTGAGCCCTTTGGCATGATACCTCCTCCTTTATTCTGACGTTGTGTCACTATAATTATTATACTCCTATTCTGACGCTGTGTCAATAATGAAAAAGCGTTCTTTGAAAAATCTGCATACTGCACAATTTTGCAGCAGCAGATTTATCTAAATCGTCCAGCAGCAACAGGCTGCATTGCCTTAATCAACATAGCCAAAGGGTCTTGAATTTGTTATATAAACGTGCTATAATATAGGCAATAAAACGCAGCTTAATATTGACCGTACAGAGGTAAACTATGACTGAAAGAAGATATAATATATGCGTGCTTGCAGCCACCCTGACAGACGTTTTCTCCAACGAGCTCGTCAAGGGAGCGATAGATGCAGCAAAACGCCTTGATGCCGATCTTACTGTGATCCCCGGAAAATATCTGGGTGTGCAGGACATCAACGACAAATACGATGCCTTCTATGAATATCAGTATAATACTCTTTTCAGCTATGCTGCCAAGGGGGGCTTTGATTATGTCATCGCCCCGGTGGGCTCTATTGCCTATGCTTATAACAACGAGCTTAAAAAGCAGTTTCTTGACACCTTCTCAGGCACCCCTGTTCTGTGCGTTGCTTCGGAGATAGACGGCTATGACTGCCTTGTATTCGACAATCCCTCCGGCATAGCCTCAGCGGTGAAATATCTGGCGGAGCACGGCAGAAAGCACATAGGCATACTGGCAGGCGCCCGGGAGAACTATGAATGTGCCGAAAGATATGAGACCTACCGCAGGGGGCTTGAGGAGAACGGCCTTGAATTCAAGGAAAGCTACCTGATGTACTGCGATATTTCCTATGACTGCAAATGCGAAGCAGAGCTCCTGCTTGATAAAAATCCAGAGCTTGATGCTGTGATCTGTGTCAACGATTTTATCGCTTCTGTGCTCTATGAGGTGATAGAGGAGCGGGGGAAGCAGGTGGGCAGGGATATTGCAGTGGTGGGTTTTGATGACCTGCCCTTTGCCAGTGAGCTGGACCCTTGATATACTGAAAAACCTCAACAAGCTGCTGACGGACACCCGCCTTGCACTGGCTATGGCCAACGATTACCGGAAGATATACAGCATCGACACCTCTGACGGCAGCTATCTTGAATATGAACGTGACAGCACGGACAACGATTTCTCGGTATCCTCCAAGGGAACTGATTTCTTCAGTGACTGCGCCGAGTTTTGCAGCAGCGCTGTTTATATCGACGACCAGCCGCTTCTTCAGGATATGTTCACCCGGGAGACCTTTATGAAAAGGATCTCCTCCGGAGACCATTTCAACTTTGACTACCGGTTCATGATCGGCGGAGTGCCTGTCTACCACCGCATGAAAACCATAATCGGCAAGGACGAGAACGCCGGAACAGTATTCATCGGCATCACTGATATTGACAGGCAGAAAAAGCGTGAGCTGGAGATCAAGGCGGAGCTTTTCAAGGACAGCCTGACGGGAGTGAAAAACAAATCCGCCTATAATGACACAGAAAAGAAGCTCGACGCACTCATCAGAGAAGGCATCTGCGAGGAGTTCAGCATCTTTGTGTTTGATCTGAATGACCTGAAAAAGGTCAACGACAGCTTAGGCCACGACGAGGGCGACAGATACATACGCTCCGGCTGCTTGCTGATATGCAGCACCTTCAAGCACTCCCCTGTTTTCAGGATAGGCGGAGATGAATTTGCCGCAGTGCTGAAGGACAGCGACTACAACGAACGCCGTGAGCTGAAAAAAGCCTTGAAGGAAAAGGTCGAGGCTAACCTGCAAAGCAGCGGAGTTATCATTGCAGTGGGCAGTGCAGACTTTTCACCGGAGACTGACACCTGCCTGCTTGATGTATTCAAAAGGGCCGACAGGGAAATGTACTCCGACAAGCGCAGGCTCAAAGGGATATAACAGAAAAAAGCAGCTGCCGATCATCATGGCAGCTGCTTTTGATCTTATCAAGCTTTATTTTGCTATCAGCAAAGTCTCAACATTTGCGCCGTTGAGCGGTGTCTCCCCGTCAAGGGAAATAGTAGTTATCTTTATCACCGCAGGATATTCGCCGGCTGCTAAAGGCTTGGTGAGGTGAACATCATAGATGCAGTCACCGGGCTTTACATACTTGGATTCAAATAGCTTCTCGCCGCTGTCCTTCAGCTCGATAACGAACTTGAAATAGCAGGGGTTGCCCTCCGGGTTCAGCAGAGCCATTGTAACGTCCTCACTGTCCTTCGCTATAGTGATAGAGGGGTAGCCCGGTATCTTGATGCCGACAGCAGATGTATCTGTGTCCTTAGGCTTCTGGCCTGTGTATTCACCGGCGTTTTCGTCAAGCTCTATGCCGGCATGGGAGCTGCTGTCAGGCAGACTGGTCTCACCTATATCACTGCCGCCGAACCACTTGCTCCAATTCACACCGAGAATGATACCGCCTGCGATCAGCAGCACGATTACCGATGCGATAATGATGAGCTGCTTTTTTGAAAGCGTAACGCCCTTAGATTTGTCACTCAAAATTCATTTCCTCCAATACTTGATTTATCAGTTATTACAGCACGCCGCACTTTCTGCGGAAGGCTTTGCCCTACGGCACCGATATAATATACCAAGCTATATTATATCACAGGAACAGCGAAACGTCAAGATTATATTCTGCTATTTTTGTGATAATGATAGATTCCGGAGTTGATGTGACAGTCATCGGCCTTGATATGTGCGAGGAAGAGAAGGTGCTGTTCTCTGCCGGGCAGCTCAGCGAAATGCAGAACGGCAGCGAGATGCAGCGGTTTGCTGCCCTTGCATTCAGCGGGCTGCTTGATTTCCGCCAAAAGACTCAGGGTGTGAACAATGTCAATGTCTGCGATGCTGTGGCAATGGCTGATGCTATATGGTCAGATTTTGAAGCCTCGAGCATTGCCTGCAGCGCCTCCTGCATTACTGATGAAGGCGAGACCTACGGAGAGGTGATCTTCTACCGTTCGGATATGAAATATGACACTATGCCAAATCTGGGAGAGCCTAATATCAAAGTAGTCACCCGGCAGAATCACGACCGGTTTTATGAACGTGTCAATGAGCTGATCTCAGGGTGATGCCCCCGCGCCGCTTCGGAAACTTTTTTTATATTTTTGCACCCGTAAGATGCTTGTGGGGGTATTAATTACAGAAACGAGAAAAACACCAGATAAACGGAGGTAATCACCATGCCAAATGCAGAACAGTTCAATCTCAGATCTTCCAGCAGAGAGGACCTGACCGCTTACCAGCAGATCTTTAATGAGATCATAGATGAAGCCTTTGAGCTTATAGATACCTACTCTACCAAGCCTGATAAGACCAAGGCAGTAAAGGAGCAGCTCAACGAGGCTAAGAAAGATCTTGCCGACGTCCTTGAATTTGAGGACACAAAATCTGTTGAAGCAACCAAGGCTCTGAATAAATTCAAAGAATCCATCGGAGCTGCGGGCACCTATTTCAACTCGATAATTACCGGCCATAAAAAAGGCTCCCCGGAGCGCAATAAGCTTTCGGAATTCAAGCTGAAATACAATAATATTTATGACAGCACCGAAAAGGTGATCGAAGCCAATACCGAGGTCTATAAGAAGCAGGCAGAAAACATTGTTGCCAAAAGCTTAAAGACCTATAACAGATATTCTGTCACCAGCCAGCTTGGCGAAAAGGCTTTTAAGGGCGATACCTCGCTGGAAGGCAAGGACTCAAAATTCATGCTCAGCCGTACTGCTGTCAGAACAGCTGCTGTCTGCTACATGATAAATCATGGCTACACTGCGGAGCAGCTGGTGGATAACACCCAGTTCATCAAGGAAAAGCAGGAGGCCTACAAGCTGGTTCTGGATAAGATGTGCGAAGGCCCGAACAAGGATCATAAATGGGTGGCTGAACAGTATGCAAAGGGCCTGCCGAAGCTGCAGAACGCTATCAACGAGCACGCAAGAAAGCTTGACCCGAACAAGGCCGGATTCAGTGATAAGGATTTCTGCATAATGGCATCGCTTTCCTATGTTGTGCATGACTCCACTCAGGAGCTTGACCGCATCAAGGAAGAATTCAGGGAGTATGTCACCCAAAATGATCTTGGCGACCCTGAGCAGCTGCGTGAAAGCTACAATTCCAAGGGCTATCTTTTCAATATCCAGCAGATGATCAGCTCTATCCAGTCAGACGCTCTCACAATGGCAAACCCCATGGAAAGCCCTGACGGCAGGATAAACAATATACTGCGGGACACTGCTGTCGTAAATAACCTGAAGGACGTTCTTATCAGTGAGATCAAGAAAGATCCGAATAAACCCCCTATCACCATAGGCAGTGAAAACAACAAAGCATACTTAGAGTGCGGAAAAGCACAGGAGAAGATCGGTAAAGCACTCAAAAACCTGTATAAGGTGCCTGAGAACATCACGATCAAGGAAAGAATGGAAACTGTAAGCAGGGTGCTCGACCCTGATGTTCTCAACAGTGTGAATTATAAAAAGCTTGATGAGAACAGATATGAGATGAAGAACCTTCCTTCAAAGCCTATGATATTCGGTACCCCGATGATCTCTAAGGTGTTTGGCAAGCTCTCTGAAAAGGCAGAGGCTGCCAAGGTCGGCGTATGGGGAGGCAGCAGTGAATATAACGAGGCAGCAGCAGCCATCAGGGAGCTGGACGAGCCCTACAGAAATGCTGTTACCCAGATGAAAGAGTATCCGGATCTTACCAACAATCAGAAAATCCAGCTTATGAGAGGCGTGCTCGCCAGCCAGCGCAAGGCCGAGGACAAGATAAACAGGTATCTTGAGCGCAAGAACACACAGGGCAAGCTTGACAAGATAAACGACCCAAAAACTCAGAAGCGTATCGACGTTATGAAGAAGGCCCTTGAGGAAGTGAGAATGTCCAGAGAGACCTTTGAGGCTAAATGCTTAGAGCTCATGCCCAGGAAAAAGCAGCTGGCTGCTAAAAAGTGGTTCAAGGCCAACCGGGAGATAGACAAAATAGCCTTTAACGGAAAGAAGGCGCTCACCGCCGAGGATAAAGAACAGCTTGGCAGACATATGGCAGCCGCCAGAGTGTGCTGGGTAGAGCTTAACAACATCAACAAGGGCAATGAGCCTTCCACTTCCCGCCAGCTGAATCAATTGATAGAGAACACCATGACCAAGGCCGGCTTCAAAGAGGCTGTTAAAAATCTTGACCGCAATGCAGCAAGATACTTTGTAAGAGATAACGGTGATTCCTTTGCACAAAGCGCAGTAAATGCACAGCACGCTCTGAATCAGAAAAAGCAAATGGGCAAGGCAAAATAATAACAGTCACACTCCCCCTGCGGCTATCCCGGCTGCCGGGGGAGATCATTTATCCCGTCTGCCGGCGGGCACACCGCACTTTACGGTGTGCCTGTTTTTATTTTGTCAGCCGGGATAGATGCTAAATTTGCAAAGCATATTGTATTTTTCTCAACTTTGTGTTATAATGGTATATATGCGATATTTGGTCTGCCCGACACGGCAGTGACCATTACTGTATAAAGGAGAAGAACAGTATGAAAAATATACTTGACACCTTGCAGGAATACACCGAACGCAGCCCCGGAACGGCGATACTCTTTGACGAGACAAATTCCAAGGGCATCACCTATGCACAGTTCGATGATATGACCGGCAGGGTATATGCCTACCTTAAAAAACACGGTATCGGCAAAGAGGATTTTGTGCTTATAAACCTGCCGAGAGGAGTAATGCCTATCGTGGCAATGCTGGGCGTCTGGAAGGCGGGCGCTGCATGGGCGCTGGTGGAGGACACCTATGCGCCGGACAGAATAAGCTATATCCGCAAGGACTGCGGCTGCAAGACAGAGCTGAACGCCGCCAACTGGGACGAGGTCATGCACACGCCGTGCCTTGCCGGTCACGAAAAGGCTGACGACCACGATGCAGCCTATGCTATCTACACCTCCGGCACCACCGGCAACCCAAAGGGGGTTCTGCACGAATACGGCAATTTGCAGCGGGCAATTGATTCCATTCGTCTGAACGGAAAGAACCCCTTTACCGAAAAGGACAGTCTGGCGCTGCTGGCTCCCATGAATTTTGTGGCCTCTGTTATAGTTATACTGGAGGTGCTAAGTATTTACTGCGCCAAGATGTATGTTGTCTCCTACTCTACCATAAAGAACCCCTCTGCGCTGGCAAGATTCTTTTTGTTCAAGCGCATCAGCATTACCTTCCTGACGCCCTCTTATGTGAGAATGTTAGGTAACCAGACGGGGCCGTTCCTGCGTATGCTCTTTGTGGGCAGCGAGCCGGCCAACAATCTCTATAATAAGAACCTTGACCTTATAAATATATACGCCTGCTCCGAGAGCGGCTTTGCTGTGGGAGTTTTCCAGATCGACAAGGCCTATGAGACCTGCCCTATCGGCAAGCCGGAGATCGCAACTAAGATAATGCTTCTGGGTGAGGACGGCAATGAGGTCCCCGACGGCGAGACCGGCGAGCTCTGCTTTGAGGACCCGTATGTAAGAGGATATATCAATCTGCCGGAGGAAAGCGCCAAGGCCTTTGTGAATGGCGTTTACCATTCGGGAGACCTGGCACGACGTGACGAAAAGGGCAATTATGTGCTGCTGGGCCGCAGCGGGGATATGATAAAAATAAACGGCAACCGAATCGAGCCTGCGGAGATCGAGGCAGCGGTAAAGGCGGTGCTCGGCATCGACTGGGCAGCGGCACGGGGCTTTGACAACAACGGCAAGAGCTTCCTCTGCGCCTACTACACCGCAGACATCAAGGTGGACACCGATGCGCTGCGCAGGGAGCTGGCAAAGCGCCTGCCCTATTACATGATACCCGCTTATTTCATCAAGATAGACAGTGTTCCCCTGAAGGCCAGCGGGAAGCTGGACAGAATGGCTCTGCCGGAGCCGGACCTCAGCGACTTTGTCAGCGACTATGCTGCCCCCACCAATGAGGTGGAAAAGGCTCTCTGCGACGCAATGGCAAAGGTATTGAAGCTACAGCAGGTGGGCATACACGACGATTTCTATGAGCTGGGCGGCGACTCTCTGGCTTCTATCGAGCTGATAACCGCCTGCGAGACCTCCCTGCCCGACCTGAACGCAGGCATTGTGTTCCGCGGCAGGACACCGGAGAAAATAGCAAAGCTCTACTCTGAGCAGGAGCAAAGCAGCGACGGCGACCCGAACGAAAAGAATGCTGCTGCTATGCAGACAGAGCACCCCCTGACCCCTGAGCAGCTCTACATGATAGACTACCAGCTGTATACACCCTATTCTACTATGTACAATCTGTTCTCCGTCATGAAAATGGACAAGGAACTGTTTGAGGCCGAAAAGCTGGCAGAGGCTATGGAAAAGGCTATCAAGGCTCACCCTGCGCTTCTGACCACCTTTAGGTACAGCGACGGCGATCTGGTGCAGAGCTATACTCCGGAGATATTTGAACCGATACACGTTGAGCACCTGAGCGAGTTTGAATTCCGCTTTGTCAAGGACACGCTGGTATACCCATTCAAGATCGTCGGCGGACGGCTGTACCGCTGCAGGGTATTCGAGACCGAAAAGGCGATCTATGTTTTCTTTGACGTTCACCATTCGCTCTTTGACGGCACCAGCCTGAAGGTGTTCTTAGGCGGCGTGGGCAAAGCCTTCATGGGGGCGCCCATAGAGCCGGACTACTACTATCTGATGCTGCAGCGGCGTGAGGAAGCAGTGGAGACTGAATTCTACGAGGAGAGCAGAAAATACTTTGAGGACAGATTTGACAATGTGGCATGGTCCTCATATCCGAACATAGACCACGAATCCCGTGAGAACGAAATGGGCGAGCTGCGTGTTCCTCTGGAGATCGAGCAGCCCCAGCTGAGCGCAGCTGAAAGAGCCTATAAGATCACCCGGAACGAGTTCTTCATCACTGTGGCTGCACTGGCGATCTCTATCTACAACAACGCCCCCGACGTTAAGCTGAGCTGGATCTACAACGGGCGTGAGGATATGCAGAACATGACGACCGTGGGCCTGCTGTTCCGTGACCTGCCCATAGGCATACGCTTTAAGGACACCGACACACTGCGCAATGTCTTTGCAGACGTTCATGAGCAGGTGCAGAAGGGCATAGAGCACAGCTGCTACCCTTATGTGGACACCCACAATCAGGTGGGCGGCGGAGAGAGCGCTTATCTGCTTTATCAGCAGGATATAAGAGACATGGGCGGCTTTGACGGCCTGCCTATCGAAACGGTTGACGTGCGCCAGAATCAGGCAGCCAGCCAGACCATACTGGATATGGAGATACTTGACGGAGCCGACGGCCTGCAGCTTATGATCGACTTTGCCGCCAGCCGCTATGAGGAAGCAAGCATCGAAAAATTCAAGGACCTTTATATAAAGCTGGCACATTCTATGCTGACACACAACTCTCAGGCTGATGTTACCATTGGGGAGATCAAGGCCAAGCTTGAAGATAAGCGCAATTTCTTCCAGAGCATAGCCGGACTGTTCAGGAGGAAAAGATAATGGCGGGCGGTTTGTATTCCAGGAGGAAGCTGGCGGAGAAAAAACGTGCAGCGGCCTATGAGCGCTTCGGCATCAACCGGGAGATAAGGGGCGGGTATGACAGCTCTGCGGCGGCAAGGTGCGCAAACGGTACATTTGTGGGCAGGCGGCGCAGCGGTGTGACCGTCTGGCGGGGAATACCCTTTGCTCTGCCCCCTACGGGAGCCCGGCGCTGGCGTGCACCAATGCCGGTGAGAGACAGTGACAAGACCTATGAGGCGTTTTACAACGGGCTGACACCTATCCAGACAGAGCTTGGATCCGAGCAGGCCTCCTACTACCCCCAGGGGGAGGACTGCCTTTACCTGAATGTTTGGTCAGACACCGGCGTTAAGAGCCCCAAGACTGTAATGGTGTTTTTCCACGGGGGCTCCTACGGCTGGGGCGGCACTGCCGACCCTATATATGACGGCCTTTCCCTTGTCTGTGCACACAGGGATATAGTGCTGGTAACTGTTGGCTACCGGACAGGACTTATGGGCTTTGTGGATTTCTCCGGCGTGCCCGGCGGGGAAGGGTATACCGATGCCCCGAACCTTGGCATACTGGATCAGATAGAGGCGCTGCGGTGGGTGCAGAAAAACATTTCTGCCTTTGGCGGAGATAAGAGCAATGTGACTATCTTCGGGGAATCCGCCGGCGGAGGATCGGTCTCTCTGCTGCCGCTGATCCCGGCGGCAAGAGGGCTGTTCAAGAGGGTCATAGCCCAGAGCGGCTCTGTGGCGCTGACCTACAGCAAGGAGGAATGTGCCGATTTCACAAGGCGCTTTTTATCCGCTGCAGGAGCCGGCTGCATGAAGGATCTGCTTTCTCTCAGTGAGGACCAGCTAAAGCAGATCAACAGGAAGATCAACGATTACAACAATTTCCCCCAGCGGGACGGTGTGCTGATACCCCTTGACGCCTACGCCCCTTATGAAAACGGGTACACCTCAGATATAGATATTCTCATCGGCACCAACGCCAATGAGCTTAACTACTGGATAGGCGAGCTGGGCGGTATCGTGCCCTACTTCTTCGGCCTGCCTGTCAAGTTTGAGAATGACCTGCCCGGCTTCAGCAAAGAGGACAGGAAGCGGGTCAAGCAATTTATGCGTGGCCTGAAAGGGAAGAAAATGTGGCGCATAACCGAGTTCTACAACGAGCTTATGTTCCGCCTGCCGGCTGTACGTCAGGCAGAGGCCCATGCCAAAAACGGCGGCAGAGCCTATATGTATTACTGGACACAGCCCTCTGCAATTCCCTACCGGGGAGCCTGCCATGCGGTGGAGCTGGCATATGTGTTCGGAAATCTGGAGCAGACTATCTACACAGGAAACAACATAAACGAGGAGCTCTCTCAGCTGGCTATGGAGGCATGGGTGCAGTTCGCCAAGACCGGCGACCCAAGCACCGGCGGCCTTCACTGGGAACCCTACAGCGTGGAAGCCCGCCGCCCCACAATGATACTCTCCGATAAGCCCCATGTTCAGCAGGAGGTTTTGGAGGAACAGCGCCGTCAGCTTTATCCCCTTCTTGACTATTGGCTGAACGCCTCCTATGCGAGCCTTTCCTACAACGTACCGTTCATCAGAAAGACCGTTGCCGCAGCTGCATTATCAGTGGCCGCTATCGCTGCCGGCTGTGTGCTTGCCTGGAAAGCGCTGAATGAAAGCGACTGACTGACACAAAAAACAAAAGGCTGTGCAGAGCGTATCTGCGCAGCCTTTTTACATTTCAAGCTGTTATATTTCAGCCTTTTTTCTTTGTGACCGCTGCCGCAGCGCAGATAAGAGTAATAATACCTATCAGGGCTGTGGGAGCACCGGTGTTGGGGTCAGCCGGGCGAAAGTGTCTCATAACTGAATTTGCTTTTACTTTGAAAGGTCGGTGTGCCTTACTGCATCTCTTACCTTCAATACAAAGGTCGGTGAAACAGAAAGCTCGTCGATACCCATTCGCAGGAAGGTCTCAGTGAGTGAGGTGTCTGCTGCCAGCTCACCGCAAATGCCTATCCATGCGCCGTTGGCATGAGCGTTTTTCGCAGACATCTCTATCAGCCGAAGAATGGCCTCATGGTGAGTGTCTACAAACTGCTCCACTGCGGCGTTCTGCCTGTCGCAGGCAAGGGTGTACTGTGTCAGATCGTTGGTGCCCACGCTGAAAAAGTCCACCATGGGAGCCAGCCTGTCGCTGATAACTGCGGCGGCAGGAGTCTCTATCATTATGCCCAGCTCGACCTTTTCTGAAAAGGCGATGCCCTCAGCCTTGAGCTCCCCCTTGACCTTGCTGCACATTTCCATTATCTTCTCCAGCTCGGACACACTGGTTATCATCGGGAACATGATGCCGAGATTTCCGAAGGCCGAGGCTCTGTAGAGCGCCCTGAGCTGAGTCTTGAAGATCTCCGGGCGGGTCAGGCAGATGCGTATTGCACGGAACCCGAGAGCCGGATTTTCCTCCTTGGCAAGACCAAAATAATCCACCTGCTTGTCAGCACCTATGTCCAGCGTCCTGATTATCACCTTTTTGCCAGCCATGCTTTCCAGCACCTTTTTGTAGGCTGCGAACTGCTGGTCCTCGGTGGGGTAATCGCTGCTTTCAAGGTAGAGGAACTCGCTTCTGAACAAGCCTATGCCGCCGGCATCGTTCGCCAGCACTGCGCCGATATGGTCAACGCCGCCTATGTTGGCATAGATGTTTATTTTTGTTCCGTCCAGTGTGACATTTTCCTTGCCCTTGAGGTCCTGGAGCAGGCGCTTCTTTTCCTCGTCCTCACGCTGCTTCTTTTCAAGCCTTGTGCGGGTCTCATCGTCCGGCTCAATAAAGATCTCACCGGTATAGCCGTCCACAGCTGCGAACATTCCGTCGCTTACGGCTTTAAGGAAATCATCTCCGGCACCGATTATGGCAGGAATATTCATGTTCCTTGCCAGTATCGCCGTATGGGAATTTGAGGACCCATAGGCTGTGACAAATGCCAGTACTCTGTCCTTGTCCAGCAGCACAGTCTCACTGGGAGCCAGGTCGTCGGCGCAGATAATGACCTTTTCATCACTGCCGCCCTCGTCATTTCCCTCGTCGGAGAGGCAGGCGATTATGCGGTTGGAAATATCCCTGACGTCTGCTGAACGTGCCTGCATATAGGCGTCCTCCATAGAGGCGAACATCTCTGCGAAATTATCAGCAGTCACCGCAACAGCATATTCCGCATTTACAGACTGGGTGTCGATAATGCTCTCGATAGATTCGTTGTAATCATCGTCCTCGATCATCATCATGTGTATCTCAAAGATCTGGGCGTTCTGCTCGCCCACCTCTTTGAGCGCCTTGTCGTATATCTCCTGAAGCTGGGCTGTTGCCGCCTCCTTAGCTGCTGCAAGCCTCGCCTTCTCAGCCTCGGTATCCTCTATGTGCAGCCTTTTTACTGCGGCCTCCCTACGCTTGAAAACAGAGATCCTTCCCAGAGCAACAGCCCCGTAAACTCCCTTGCCATTAAATATGGTCATATTGATGCACCTCCCTTAAAGCTATGGGGCAGCAACCACTGCCGCCCCATTTTTGAACATTCCGCTTATTCTCCGAAGCCGTCCTCAAACATTGCGGCCAGCTCGTCAAGCACTGCCTGCTCCTCGCCGCCGTTGACGCAGATCTCGACCTCTGTGCCCTTCTTCAGGCCGGCAGCCATTATCTGCATAACTGCCTTAGCCTTGATGTCCTTGCCGTTTGCTTTGAGAATGACCTCGCTGTCGGCGTGAGCCTTGACTGCCTTAGCGATCATTCCTGCGGGCCTCATGTGCATACCCTCTGCGTTTACGATAGTTACCTTCTTTGATACCATAACAAATCACTCCTTATCTGAATTTCAATGATCTTCCGAAATTATTATTCTGCCTTGGGCTGCTTCTTTTTCAGAAGCGCCAGCATCAGCATTCCTGCCACTGAACCTATGGCAAGTGCGATAATATACTGCACCGGAGAACCTACCACCGGGAATACGAACACGCCGCCGTGAGGAGCCTGCAATGTGCAGCCGAAGGCCATTGAAAGTCCGCCTGCTGCCGCTGCGCCTACCATGCAGGAGGGGATAACTCTTGCCGGGTCAGCTGCCGCATAGGGGATAGCGCCCTCTGTGATGAAGCTCAGTCCCATGATATAGTTTACCGGGCCGTTCTTGCGCTCTTCCTCTGTGAACCTGTTCTTGAAGAATGTGGTCGCCAGAGCTATAGCTATCGGAGGCACCATACCGCCTACCATAACTGCCGCCATGATATCGTAGTTGCCCTGAGAGATAGCTGCCACACCGAATACATAGGCTGCCTTGTTGAAAGGGCCGCCCATATCAATAGACATCATTCCGCCAAGTATGCAGCCGAGCAGCACCTTGCTGGAATCCCCCATGCTGCTGAGGAAATTGGAAAGGCCGTCGTTGAGCAGGCCCATTATCGGGTTTACGGCGCACATCATAACGCCGACTATCGCCAGACCGCCCAGCGGGTAGATAAGCACCGGCTTGATGCCGTTGAGAGCCTTGGGGAGACCGTTGCAGACCTTTTCAAGACAAAGGGTCAGGTAGCCGCCGATAAATCCTGCCAACAGAGCGCCGAGAAATCCGGAGGGAATGTCGCCGCCGGGAGCTGCAAAGGTGGCGCCTGCAACTGCCATTGCGCCGCCAGCCATACCTACCAGGAAGCCGGGTCTGTCAGCAATACTGAGGCCGATATAACCCGCAAGCACCGGTATCATAAACTGGAAGGCATAATTGCCTATGGTCTTGAACCATGCCGCTGCCGCAAGGTGAGTACCGAAATCGCCGTCCTGGGGAGCGCCGCCTATGGAGTCGATCAGGAATGCCAGTGCGATAAAGATACCGCCCGCAACTGTGAATGGGAGCATATTTGAAACACCGTTCATCAGGTGCTTATAGAGCTTTCTGCCGAAGCTTTCGCCGTCTCCGGAGCTGCCGGAGCTGCTGCTGTCTGCGCCGCCCTCATGGTGGTATACCGGTGCGTCGCCGGCTTCGATACGGTTTATCAGCTCCTCCGGTATCTTTATACCGTCAGAGACCTTTGTCCTTATGACCTTCTTGCCGTTGAATCGTGCCATGGCAACAGTCTTGTCGGCTGCTACTATGATGCCGTCACAGGCGTCGATCTCCTCCTGAGTAAGGATATTCTTAGCGCCGCCGGAGCCGTTGGTCTCCACCTTGATAGAGATGCCCAGCTTCTTGCCGGCCTTTTCAAGAGCCTCTGCTGCCATATAGGTGTGAGCGATACCTGTCGGGCAGGCTGTTACCGCCAGCACCCTGTATCCGTCAGCCGACTTTTCAACTGCTTTGGGCTCGTCGGGGTATTTCTCTTTTTCCATATCATCAATGACTTTAAGGAACTCATCAGCGTCCTTGGCGCCAAGCAGATTCTCTCTGAAATCCTCGTCCATAAGGATAGTCATAAGTCTTGAAAGCACCTCAAGGTGAACGTCACCGTCATTGGGGGCTGCTATCATAAAGAGCAGGTTAGAGGGCTCGTCGTCCAGAGCCTCATAGTCAACTCCCTCCGGGACTGTCATTGCTGCAAGAGAAGGAGCCTTGACCGCTTCGCTCTTGGCGTGGGGGATAGCGATCCCCTCACCTACTGCGGTAGAGCCCTTTTCCTCTCTGGCAAGGATACCCTTTTTGTATTCTTCCTTATCTGCTATCCTGCCGCCCTTGACCTGCAGGTCTATCAGCATATCTATCGCTTCCTGCTTCGATCTGGGTGAAGCGTTCAGCTTTATGCTCTGTTTGCTGAGCAAATCTACTATTCGCATATACTTTACCTCCTGACTGTAATTATCCGAGCTGGCTCAGCAGCCGGTCTATAAGTTCCCTTTTGGCAAGCCCGTCCGAGAAGGCGGTGGCGCCGCCGGAGGCTGTGCCGAGCTTGAGTGCGTATTCATAATCCCCGCTGAGGGAGCCGGCCACGAAGCCCGCTACCATTGAATCCCCGGCGCCTACAGAATTTTTGACTGTTCCCTTGCAGACACCGCAGCGGTGGACCTTGCCGTTTTCATCTATCAGCATTGCGCCGTCGCCCGCCATGGATATGAGCACATTCCCGGCGCCCATTTCCTGAAGCTTTCTGGCGTAGGCTTCTATTTCCTCATCAGTGGTGAGCTCAACTCCGAACATCTCTCCCAGCTCGTGATTGTTGGGCTTGATGAGAAAGGGCTTGTATTTCAGCACATTCAGCAGCAAATCTTTGGTGGCGTCAACGACTGTCTTTATGTTCCTGCCGGAGAGCCTCTGCATTATCCTCTCGTAAATATCCGAGGGGAGGCTGCTTGGTATGCTGCCCGCAAGTATCAGAATGTCTCCGTCTGTCAGCCTGTCGAGCTTTTTAAAAAGTGCTTCAAGAGCTTCATTGTCAATATCCGGGCCCTGACCGTTCAGCTCTGATTCCTCAAGAGCCTTGATCTTGACATTGATGCGTGAGCTGCCGCTTTTGAGCCTTACAAAATCCGAATCAATGCCCATAGCTCTGATGCCGTTTTCTATGGCCTCACCGGTGAAGCCGGCGGTAAAGCCCAGCGCTCTGGAGCTGATCCCCAGCTCCTTCAGCACGATCGAAACATTGATGCCCTTTCCTCCGAAATACATTTCCTCCTTGGCGGAGCGGTTCACCTCTCCCAGCTTCATGATGCTGATATGCACCACATAGTCGATAGCGGGATTGAAGGTCACAGTGTATACCAACTACAACACCTCCTTGATGTTTGCTATTGACAGATATTTTTTGTCCGACAGCTTGTCGGTAATCATCTTCACCTGATTTAATCTTGTGAACGTAACTGATGTGATCTGATCGAATTTGGAATGGTCTGCAAGAATGTAGGCTGTACGGCTGTGAGCTATCACCTCTGCTTTTACGCTTGCCTCGTTCCTGTCGGGAGTGGAGACTCCTGCGGAAAAGGATATGCCGTTTGCGCCGATAAAGCTCTTTGTGAAATTATACCCCTGCAGGCTGCTGACACACTCTGCGCCCACAATAGCCTCTGTGATAAGCTTGATCTCCCCTGCCGGGAGAAACACCTTAAAGCCTCTCTGTGCCAGCTTCTTGGCGTGAACAAAGGCGTTGGTAACAAAGGTCACGTTTTTGTCGGGTATAAAATCTATCATCTTCTCGGTGGTGGTGCCGGCGTCGATAAAAACAAAGTCTCCGTCGTCGATAAGCGAAGCGGCAAATCTTGCGATAGCGGTTTTCTCCTCGTTATAGAGCCTTGATTTTTCCTCAATGTCCTGCTCCACATTACTGAATCTGTCACTCAGCGACATCGCACCTCCGTGGACCTTCACAAGCAGGCCCCGCTCTGCCAGATAATTCAGGTCCCTGCGGACTGTTGATTCAGAGGCCTCCAGCAGGCTGCACAGCTCACTCACAGACAGACTTTTTTTGATGTTCAGCTCATTCAAGATCAGCCGGTGCCGTTCTTCAGTAAGCAATCCGATCCCTCCTTTGCAGTATTGGCTGACATAAGATCCGTATACAATTTGTTTGATTTGAACGTTTTTGAATTATTTTGATTGTTTCTGAAATTATTGTAGCACGTTTCTAAGGAGAAATCAAGCATTTTTCGTCATTTTCTTTCATTTGCGATTATTTTTGTATATCTGCACATCAAAATGCTCCCACCTTTGTGGAGTCTGCACAACAAGCTTACGCATACTCCAAACTCCCCTGCGGCGGGATATAACAAATTTATTCAGTTTGTAATATTTTTCTGTTTCGTCCGCTAACAGTTGACATATTATGGGTACGGTTCTATAATATAGGCTGGAAATGAATTGCCAATAATTTGGTACCTTCCGCTCTGAATCCCTGTATAAGCAGCTTTCTGTCGCATCTGACAACTACATTGAGCTCCAAAAGAGCGCCGACGATCTGATGAACGCAGTTCAGCAAGCCCGCTGATCTCAGATAATAAAGAACTCAAAAAGAGCCGCCTTTTTACGGGCGGCCCTTTTCGAGAAGTAAAAGAATATGAAAAATTGGAAGAGATCTGATCTTAACCCTTAGAAGGGGAACTGGTTGAAGAATTCACGGTACTTGTTATAAACGTCGTCGTCGCTCTGGTAGTTCTTTTCTGCGGATTCTTCTTCAGTGGCAGCCTCGTCAAGAGTTACATCAAGGTCAACTATCTCGTCGTTCCTGTAAACAGAGATCTTGACGGTGTCGCCTGCTTTATACTGGTTCTTTATCTTGTTGAATTCTTCAAGAGAGCTGATAAGCTTGCCCTCGATACCGATAATTATATCATTGACCTGAATGCCTGCCTTTTCAGCAGCACTTCCGGAGTTTACACGCTTTACTCTGAAACCGCTGGGCATATTATAGTATCTTGCGTAGATCTCGGAAATGTTCTCACCGGATACACCAAGAGCAGGTCTGCCGGTAACGTGGCCGTTCTTGATAAGCTCCTCAATAATGGGGATAGCCTCGTCTATAGGGATCGCAAAGCCCAGACCCTCACCGTAGGTAGATGTTACCTTTGCAGAGGTGATGCCCACTACCTGACCGTAAGCGTTTATCAGCGGTCCGCCGGAGTTTCCGTTGTTAATGGAAGCATCTGTCTGTATGCAGTTCATTGTTCTGTCCTCAATAGTGATAGAGCGGTTCAGCGCTGAAATGATGCCGGCAGTAACAGAGTTTGCAAGCTCCATGCTAAGGGGGTTGCCTATTACTATCGCAACTTCGCCCACCTGCAGATCACTGCTCTTGCCGAACTCAGCCTTGGTGAGGCCGGTCTTGTTTATCTTGAGCACTGCGATATCTGTCATAGTGTCCTTGCCGATAAGCTCAGCGCCTATGGTGAGCTCATCAGTGCTTTCAATGTCAGAGGTGTCATCAGCATAGCTGCTCGGGAGCTTTACGGAGATCGACTGTGCGCCCTCAACAACGTGAGCGTTGGTGATGATGTAGCCGTCCTCACTCATTATGATGCCTGTGCCCATTGCCATGCCGCTGCTGGTAACGCAGTTGATGCCTACAACGCTTGAGGAATTCTTGTTTACTATATCCGGGATGCTCATAGCGTCAGAGGGTGAAGCCAGCTGAACTACTGAGGGAAGCTCACGGGTCTCAGCGGTGGATTCTGTGGCTGTGCTGTCGTCAGTGTTTGCCTGGAGTGCGGTTTTAAGTGCAGCCTCAGAGGAGGTGGTGTCGCTGGTGCTTACCTTGCTGTCACCCTTGATGAGGTTGTAGCCGACGATAGATGTTGCACCGATCGCAGCAACTGTCAGCAAGCCGACGATACCTGCAAGCACTCTCTTGCCCTTACCCTTTTTCTTTTCCGGCTTGTAGATGACCTCGCTGCCGCCGTTATAATTCTGATAGCTGCCGTAGTAGCCGGTGTAGTTGTTCTGCTGCTGGCTCTGGTAGCCGTTGTTGTTCTGGTCGTTAAAATTATTGTAGTTGTTGTAGTTGTCCATGATAATGCCTCCAAAAGATTTCTTTATCTATCAGGTCTTTGGCCTGTCTTTTTTGTTTCTATATCTAATTATACCCCCGAATGTGATAGCTCTATGATAATAAAAGCAAAATTTTTGATAATCATTTGTAATTTATCGGCTCTTATTTGATAATATTATGTAACCAATTTCAGGTGAGAACATCTGCATGAGCACATCTCACCGTTTCGGGGGAGAATGTCAAAAAAAGAAGCCGGACAAAGTGCGTCCGGCTTCAAAAAACAGAATTATATTAAACGACATTGAAATTGCTTCTTTGCGAACTTCGCAAAAGCATATATTCGACTTTTGCTCGTTCTCAAAGTGCAATTTC
>CADBTF010000037.1 GCA_902797485.1 uncultured Ruminococcus sp.
AAGTCCTTCCAGAGAGCTTCAAACTCCTCCGGCGTGCGCCAGCTGCCGCTGTTTTCGGTGGCTGCACAGTCGGTCAGCTTATCAAGTGCCAGTGCTGCCGCAAGGCCTTCTTCGCCGCCCTCGCTGATGAGCTCCTCCAGCTTTTTTATCTGCTCTATACTGCTGCAGCTGCTGCGTATCAGGTCATAGAATTCAATTCCCAGATATTCCCTTGGGTCTGAGGATATGCTGTGACCGGCCTCGGTTTTTTCCTTTATCAATTTTTTTACATCGTCATAATACCCGACTTCCTTCACCGGCGGTGCGGAATGTGAAACAGTCAGCCCGTCCAGCGTGGGGGCGCCTTTGATATAGAAATATTCCCGTTCCGAGGGCGAGTAGCCGTAAAGCCGGTCAGGGGTCGATTCAAGGTTGCTGGTAATGGGTATCATACCCAGTGAGGGGGCACGGTTGGAAGCGAGCATATCCGGCCCCGGAAAAACATAGATCCTGTCGGGGTAGCTCTGAACCTGAATGGGAGAGCTGCTGATACCGGTCTCGCTCATTATCACGGCGGCGAGATAGGTAAGGGGATTGTGACCCATTCCGCTGCCTGAAAGCAGAGCCGTTTCAGCTATGACAACACCCGCAGTTACTGCGCCGAGCTTTATAACATGCTTTTTTGAAACAGCGCCGCATTTTACCGCATAATACACCAGCCCCCCAAAGGCAGCTGCTCCGGCGGGTATGGCAATAAATGGAAAGACCGGAAGGCTGTTGTCCGGCAGGGTGGGCTCCGGCTCTGGAGTGGTGTCCTGGATAACGATGCTGCTGTCTTCAGTGGGGTACTCATCGCCTGAGCTTAAATGCAGGCCCAACGGCAGACCGACAGCAATAGCCGCAGCAGCTATGCCGCCTATCAGCTTGGCAGCCAGAGCGCCCTTGCCTACAGCAGCTCCGGCTTTTAAGGCTGCGGCAGCAGACTGAGCGTCAAAGGCGGCTTCAAGGAGGGCAGCCAGCGGCACAGCAGTCATACCCGCCCCTGCAAGGCAAAGGCTCTTTTTAAGCTTCTTGCGGGCCTGATAGAGCTTTTGCTTGGCAGCATTCTCCTTGATGCCCAGAGCCTCTGCTACCTCTGCCACTGAGCGCTCCTCATAGTAATACATGAGCACAGCGGTGCGCATATCAGGTTTAAGACTGCTGACTGACTTGCGGACCTGTTCTGTAAGCTCACGGTCCTCTGCGTAATCCTCCGGCAGGAGGAGCTGCTCTGTGAGGGTGCTGTCAGGCTGCACAGGGGCATGGCTTTCCCGCCTGATATGATCTATACATTTTCTGTTTACGATAGAATACAGCCATGAGCCGGCGGACTGAGGGTTTTTGAGCTCGTCTATGTGCTCAAGGGCAGCAACAAAGCTTTCGGAGACTATATCCTCGGCGTCGGACTCACCCACCTGCCTGGCAGCAAAGCGGGTCAGACGGGGGCTGTATTCTTTAAAGAGCTCCTCGAGAGCTTGCCTGTTCAGGGAGGCCATACTTATCACCACGCATTTATCAAATGAGAATGGGCTTCTGTATATAAGACGTTTTGCAGGGGGGTATGGTTATAATGTACAGCAAAAATTATAAAATGTCAAATGGAGGATAAACTGACCGGTTATAGAGCAAATGGAGCCTTGCATTATTACTGCCGCTGAAAAAAATAAAACTCAAGAAATTTTTTCATGGCGCAGAAACTGCGCAGCTGCGTGTCTTGAGGAGTGCGATGCCCCGAAATTTCCGGAGGGTGCCGGAAGAAAAGCTGAAAAATTATGGTATGCTGTAGTCAAGGCAAGCGAAGGACGCAAGGCCAAAAGATAAAACGGAGGTAATCACTATGAGAAACACAATTGAAGAGATCAGAAACGAGAGAGGCGATGGTTACGGCTCGGCACTGCCCAGCCACATTATCTACGAGACAGCCAAGGGAGCACAGGCAATACCCCTTTCGGCAATGGCCTTTGAGGCCGGGGAGATTCACATCGACTCGGAGATCAACGAGGAGGTCAAAAGCAAGTTTATCATGCTGCTGAGGATAGCAGCCAGAAGGGGGATGTCATTAAAAATCTTCATTGACAGCCCCGGAGGAAAGGTAGCCAGCGGGCTCCCGATGTGCGACGCTATAAAGGCTTATCCCTATGACATAGATATTTATGTTACAGGTGTGGCAGCTTCTATGGCAGCTGTGCTTGCGGCAGGCGGCAGAAAGGGCCACCGCTTTATGATGCCCCATGCCAAAATGATGATACACGAGCCGCTTATAGCCGGCGGCATGGGAGGCTCGGCGACATCTATCCAGCGCACCGCAGAGTCTATCATAGAGACCAAAAAGATCATCAACGGCCTGCTGGCAGAGTTCACCGGAAGGACGATCGAGGAGATCGACGAGAACACATCATTCGACAATTACTTCAATGCTCAGGAGGCTATTGACTTCGGCCTTTGTGATGCCATAGCCACCGGCTTTGAAGCAGACAGTGAAGAATTCTAAGGAGGAAAAGACCATGAATGCAAAGCTTAATCCAAATCTTTTGAATGCCCGCAGGAGCGGGGATTACATCTACCCCAACGGAAAAATAATGAAGAACACCGGCAGAGCCGGCAGGCGCAACTGCAACACCCTTGTGGTGGGCTCGGCGGGAACAGGCAAGACCTACGGCATGACGATCGAGGAGATATTATCCGGCGCCGGAGGCGCAAGCATGGTGGTGGCGGATACCAAGGGTATGCTTTATGAGAGCTGCGCAGCGGAGCTGGAAAAAATGGGCTTCAAAGTGCTGCAGCTGGATTTCATAGCCCCGGAAAAGAGTATGCACTACAACTCCATTGCCTATTTAAAGGTCACGAACGATGTTCAGAAGGTCTCCAACATGATAGTTTTTCTGAATCTGATAAGGGAGAACGTTAAGGACCCCTTCTGGCCGCAGTCGGAGCAGATGCTGCTCAATGCCTGCATAGGCTACCTCATGGAGGACGGCAAGGGCTTTGACAAGAGCTTCTACGGCCTTAACCGCCTTCTTTCCACCTTTGATGCAGATGCTCTCTGCAGCAGGAAGCCCTGCGACGCCACAAGGATATTTGAGCACCACAAAGAGCTTTACAAGAAGCGGACCGGGCGTGAAAGCTGGGCCTGTGAGCAGTTTGATAAATTCGTGGGGTTCTCGGAGCATACCTTCAGCACAGTGCTTGTGAGCGCCTACTCAGACCTCAGCTCTCTGGACACTCACGAAATGAGGCAGATGACAGCCTCCAACGATTTTGACATCAATTCCCTGGCAAATGAAAAGACAGCTCTTTTCATCAATGTATCAGACACAGACCGTTCCAAGGACACAGCCATAAACATATTCTACACTCAGGTCATGGACACCCTTTGCCGTTATGCTGACAGTCTGCCAGACAAGCACCTGCCCGTCCCGGTAAGGTTCATTCTGGACGACTTCGGCACAGGCTCCCGCATAGACGGCTTTGAGAGCATGATCTCCAACATTCGCTCCCGGGGCATTTCGGTAATGCTCATGCTCCAGTCCCTCGCACAGCTTGAGCAGGGCTACGGCATAGGTGCCAAGACTATCATGGCCAACTGTGCCGTCAAGGTCTACATGGGAGGCAGCGACCCTGACACAGCCTCCTATTTCTCCGCCCTCACCAACAAGCCCCTGGAGAAGCTGCTGAATATGCCCTACATGACCCACTGGCTTATCCGACAGGGTGAGCAGCCCCGGTTCGGCAGGACGGTGCTTCTGGACGAATACGCCCTTGATGAGAGCCAGCTCTCAGACACAGCAGAACCGGCTGTATAATAGCTTAGCCCCTGAGCGTTTAAGGCGCTCGGGGGCGTTGTGTATATAAGGCGATCAATGCAGAGGGAAATTACAGTTGATTTTAGGAAAATAATATGCTATAATGAATACAGATAAACTAAAGGAGCTGATGTCATGGAGCGGAAGGCCAAGCTGAAAGGGAATATGCTGACGATCATAGACGGGGCGTCCTTGCTTCTGGCAATGATACTGACCCTTACCTGCCTGAAAACTATCAAAGCCGAAGCTGTGATCCCCATGAATACCAAAGCAGAGCTGTTTGCGACTATGATGATGCTGGTGATATCTTCTGCTGCGGGATATATAAAGCAGCCGAAGGAAAATAAATATGACCGGATGAACAAGCTCATTCAAGGGCTTTTTTTTGCAGCCGGCGCTGTTGTTTGTATAGCCTTTTTAAAGAACCAGCTTTCAGTCAGCATTCTCACTGTGCTGGTCCTGGGAGTGCTTTTGTGCGGGAGGATCTTTTCGATCTTAAAAAACCGCAATATCCGCAGCTATATATTCAACGGGATAATAATTATTGCTGTTATATATATCGGTACATATCTGATACCCGGGCTGGATTTTGAGGGGAGCAGTGATATCCCGGCTGATATGATCAATGATTCCTTAATTATCTTTTTGGGGCTCATCATGCTGATGGTGATCATTGCCGGGTACCTGATGCTGAGAATAATGGCGCTGTCTTTAGGGCGGTTCAGGCTGGATATTCTGTGGCGGATCGCAGAGCGATCAATGGCCGCAGAGATAATCGGAGGTCTTGTGCTGCTTATTATGGCAGTCTCATTAGTGCTCACCATGGTCGAGCCGGCAATGAGCAAGTTTGTTGATGCACTGTGGTATTGCTTTGCTCTGGTGACGACTATAGGCTTCGGAGATATAACAGCTGTCACTGCTGTCGGGCGGGCGCTGTCTGTGGTGCTGGGCATTTACGGAATAGTTGTAGTGGCGCTGATAACATCTATCATTGTGAACTTCTACTCTGAGATCAAGAGCGAGGAGGGAAAAGATCAGGAGATGCTTCCGGATAATGCTGATAAGGAGCCCTTGGACAGCACAGCACAAAAACAGTCATAAGAAAACGCCGCACGACCCTCAGCTAACAGGAGTTGGGCGGCATTTTCTTAAATATTTCTTAATATCTTTTGATGTATAATATGCACAGAAAACATCAAAGGAGTGTTTATTATGAAAAGAACGGTTCGCATATTTTTTATCCTGGCGTCAATTGCTGCGGTGCTTATGCTGGGAGGCTGCTATTCCTCCAGCTACAATGCAGTGGGGTTTGTTCACTCGAACACCCCTCACGAGGGGTATATGGACTTTTACAGGTTTGAGGGGAGAATGGTGATGAAGCTGAAAGCCGATGCCGGCAAGCTGCACTGCTCCGGCAGGCTGGAAAGCGGGGATATAACGGTATCCTGCGATAATGAGGGTGAAAAGAAAAAGCTGTTCACCCTGAGCTCGGGTGAGCAGCTTGAGAGAGCGTTTGACTTCCCGGCGGGAAGCTCGGTGTATATCCTGGTCGAAACAGAGGGCCGCTGTGAGAACGGAGACCTCAGCTTCACCGCTGATGAGTAAGGCGCTATTTTGATTTTCTGAACATGAATTTTCTTGCTGCGTTTATCCCGAGCCTGTAGGGGAGGGGGCGGAGGGCTTTATCCGCTTCCTTCAGCTTTTCCCTGATAGGCAGGCTTTGAGGGCAGTGACGCTCGCATTTGCCGCAGCCTATACATTGGGTCGCAAATGCGGGCTCTTTTGTCAGGCCGACGGTCTGGGCGTACTGAAAACGCCCCTGACTTTTGGATTCGATAAACATGGCGTTGTAGCACCTGAATGTTCCGGGGATATCCACACCTTTGGGGCAGGGCATACAGTAGCGGCAGCCGGTGCAGCCCACCTTCTCCTTGGCACGAATAGCTTTTGTGACTGCGGCAAGCACCGCACGGTCACGCTTGGTGAACTGCCCCGCCCCGGCCTCTGATGCGGTGCGGCAGTTCTCCTTGACCATAGCAGCGGAATTCATGCCCGAAAGGACAACTGTGACCTCCGGCTGGTCAAAGAGCCAGCGGAAGCTCCATTCAGCCGGCGACCAGCCCCGTCCGCTTTTTTCCATGATCCTGAGAGCTCTCTCCGGCAGCATATTCACAAGCTTGCCTCCCCTGAGAGGCTCCATAATAACAACAGGTATGCCTTTAGCAGCGGCAGCCCGCAGGCCCTCCACGCCGGCCTGAGAATACTCGTCGAAGTAGTTGTACTGTATCTGGCAGATGTCCCAGTCGTAGTCGTTGAGTATTTTCAGGAAATTCTCGGTGTTCCCGTGGTAGGAGAAGCCGATATTGCGGATCTGTCCGCTTTTCTTTTTTTCCTTTATCCAGTCAATGATGCCGACATTTTTCAGCTTTTCCCACATGGCTATATCTGTCAGGTGGTGCATAAGATAGTAGTCGATATAGCCGGTGCGCAGGCGGGAAAGCTCCTCGTTGAAGTACTTATCCAGCTGTTGGCGGCCGGTGATAAGATACTGCGGGAGCTTGGTGGCGATCTTCACCTTTTTGCGCAGGCCGTGCCGCTCAAAGATCTCTCCGACAGCTGCCTCGCTGCCGCCGTAGATATAGGCGGTGTCAAAGTAGTTGACCCCTGCTTTGCAGGCACGGAGCAGCTCCTTTTCTGTTTTGGGAATATCTATCCTGCTGCCCTTTTTGCTGAATCTCATGCACCCATAGCCTAAGACAGACAGCTTATCTCCGTGCTTATCCTTTCTGTACTGCAAGCATATCACTCCCTTTTTAGTTTACGGTCCCTGACGTTCTGCCCGGCGTGGCGAGATGTGCGGTGCTGCACTGATGCTCCAAATGGACAGAACTGCTGATTGACAATATTATACAGTAATATGAGCAAGATGTCAACTGTTTATGTTAAAAGTGCGGCAGATGAGCATCAAAAACGGCTGACATTTTGTAAATTTATTGTTACAAAGCTAAAAGATTTGATTTTCATGGCCCGGAGGGCGTTAAGAAAATCAGCCGAAACGCATAAAACGGCGGTTTGCCCGGAGCATTTCAGAACGGGGGCCCCTGCGGGGTGCAGTAGATTTGTTGCAGGAAATGTGCTATAATAGAAATAATGATGAGAGCTCATATTATAATTCTGATGAGAAAAGAATATGTCTGATCAGACTATAAAGCAGCTGAGAGAGGAAGCAACCCCGGTTTTTTCTGCTGAAAGTTCAACTGTCAGCACCGGCGATGAGGATCCCGGACGCCTGCTGGCGGAGCTCAGCTTTGATGACAGCCACACCAAGGCTGCAATGAGCGCTGTCCCGCCGGGGGCAGAAAGACCGGTGTGACCCTGTTCAACACCAGCGAGACAGTCGATGAGATATTGGAGCAGACGGGCTTTATTGAAGTGCTTAAAGTGGAGAAGGCATAACAGCGCTCCGCTGAAAGGAGGGAGAACTAATGATAGGATTCAGGAAAAAGGACGGCAAGGTATATGCAGTGCTCTCCGGGAGGATAGATTCCTCAAATGCGCCGGAGGCCGAAGCAGAGCTGCTGCAAGGCTTGGAGGGCGTTGAGGAGCCGGTGTTTGACTTGGAAAAGCTGGAATATATTTCAAGCGCCGGGCTAAGGGTGCTGATGAAGGTCAGAAAAAGGTCCGGCAAGGCTTTGGAAATGATCGGCGCTTCTCAGGAGATATATGAGATACTTGAGACCACCGGCTTTACGGAGCTTTTTAAGGTGTCAAAGAAAATGCGTGAGATAAGCGTTGAGGGCTGCCCGGTGATCGGAAAGGGCTTTTACGGAACAGTCTACCGCATTGATGAAGAAACTATCGTGAAGGTCTATTCCTCTCCGGACTGCCTTGATATGATACGCAACGAGAAAAAGCTGGCAAGGACTGCTCTTGTGGCCGGGGTGCCTACTGCGATCTCCTATGACATCGTTAAGGTAGGGGATAGCTACGGCTCGGTGTTTGAGCTGCTTAATGCGGTCACCTTCGGAGATATGCTGGCGGAGCAGCCGGAAAACTGCGAGGCCATAGTAAAGCAGTATGCTGAATTTATGCGGCTGGTGAACAGCCAGAGCCTTCCGCAGGGGAAGCTGAGGTCTGCCAAAGAGATATTCTCGGGCTACCTTGAAGCTGTCAGGGGGCTGCTTGATGAGGCGCTTTATCTTCGCCTGAAGGAGCTGCTCATGGGGGTGCCGGAGCAGAACACCCTTATCCACGGAGATGCACAGATGAAAAACATAATGATCGGCAACGGAGAGCCGATGCTGATAGATATGGACACTCTCTGTCAGGGGCACCCGATATTTGATCTGCAATCGGTCTTTGTGACCTATTTTGCCTTTGAGGAGGACGACCCTGACAACAGCATGAGCTTTCTCGGAGTTTCAAACCAGGTGGCAGAAAAAGTCTGGAGGAGCTTCCCCGGTTATTACTTTGCCACCGGCGATCAGGTAAGGCTGTCACAGCTATGGGATAAGATCTCCATAGTGGGGTGTATAAGGTTCCTTTTCCTGATACATGACGGCTCTGAGGACAGCAGCGGGATATATTCCCTGCGTGTAAAGCACACTGTAGAGCGGCTGAGGGCGCTTTCAGCCCGGGTGGACGATCTGCGGTTCTGAGATAAAGGCAGCACTGCCGGCAGCTGAGCAGTGCTGCCTTTAATCCGCCTTTGTAAAAGCTGCATAAATCAGGGCTGCTGTGCGCCCTGAAATTCGTTATAGTGACGGCGTATAAAAATGCCGCATTATAGGTGATTTATTGAAAAAAATATGTTATAATAAAAGGAGTATGAAAAACCGTTCAGGAGGGATTTGAATGAACAAGACAAATAAGTATCTTAACATTGCTCTGAGATGTATGATCTTTGTTTCCTTTGTTATGATGATCGTGCTGTGGGGAGCGTTTTTCAAAGCATTTGGCAAGGCATTCGTAGATTCCGGTGTAAAAATCGCCGGGCTTTCCACGGAAGAACAGAGCAGAGTGATAGTTGAGCAGTTTCTGGGATCATTGAATGAGTTTACCGGGGCCTTCACGCTTTATTATGTTGAGCTGGTATTCCTTTGCATCACAGCTTTGCTCAGCCTGCTGACAAGATACAAGGCAAAGATAGTATCCTTTATATTCAGGACTCTGACCCTGCTCCTGACCGTGCTGGTCTTCTTCGGCGGTGCAGAGGTGCCTATGGCGATCTCCAAGCTGGGCAACTACTCCGGCCTTTCGATCACAGCCCACGACAAGGAAAGCCTTATTTCCAGCCTGACTGCCAACGGTGTATCCGCAGCTGATGTGGATTCTATTGCAGCCACCCTCAGTGACAAGGAGCAGATCGGCGGAACTTTGGTCGCTTATGTTTTTGTTCCGATGCTGCTGTTTATACTGGTCATCACATCTATCCACTGCCTTGTAAAGCGCAGCGGTGTTCCTGCACAGACTGAGGAATGATCTCATCAGCAAATAGCAAGGAGGTTTTGTTATGACAGATGCCGAAAGAAAACAGGCTATGGACCCTTCCGGGTTTGTGATGCTGGCAGATATGGTGCCTGCCATAGTTCAGGAGATACGCTACTATTCCACCTATAATTTTATCGGAGACCGCATAAACGGCTACGAGGAGCCCTGTGCGCTGATAACAAGGGAGGCAGCCAGAGCGCTGCTTTCTGTCAGCAATGAGATGATAGTTCAGGGCTACAGGCTGAAAATATTCGACACCTACCGTCCGGCAGGGGCGGTAAGGCATTTTGTGATGTGGGGCATTGAGGACCTTGACCTGAGAATGAAGCCCTATTTCTACCCCGATCTGCAAAAGCAGGAGCTGTTTGAAAAGGGCTATATCGCCAGCAAGTCCAGCCACAGCAGAGGCAGCACAGTTGACCTGACGCTGCTGGACATGAAAACCGGCAAGGAGCTGGATATGGGCAGCCCCTTTGACCTGTTCAGCGAGGTATCTCACCCGGATTCCAGGGAGGTGACCCCTGAGCAGTATGAGAACCGCATGAAGCTGCAAAGCGTCATGGTGAGGAACGGCTTTGAGCCCATAGACTGCGAGTGGTGGCATTTCACATTGAAGAACGAGCCCTACCCTGACACCTACTTTGAGTTCCCGGTTTCCGGCGAGTACCTGAAAAGGTAAACAGCGCATTGGCAGACAGGAGGGCTACTTATCGGAAGCTACAGCTTTTTGGATTATGTTACGAATAATTATATAACCCTGCTGCTTTTAACTGCTCTGGCAATGCTGCTTATCATCAACCGCAGAATGAAGATCGGCGGCTTGCAGTATATCTGGGCGATCATCGGGATAGTGCTTGTTATTACGATCTGCGAGGCAGTGGAGGATATTTGCGACAGCTATATGCTGAGCCCCAGGATACTATATGTCAAGACTGCCATGATCTACTTGCTCTACCCGCTTATGGCTCTGCTGGAGCTTTACCTTGTGGCGATAGTAAAGCATAAGAAGCTTTTGCTGATACCATATATCGTAAGCTCTGTGCTGGTGTTCATTGACCTCTTTGATACAAGGCTCATCTATTACTTTAATGAGAAGCACAACTATCTTGGAGGGCCGCTGAGCATACTGCCGGTCTCGGTGCTGATATTTTATGTTATGCTGCTGGGGATAGAATCCATGCACATTCTCAGGCAGGGAGAGCGCTCCAAGGGGCTTATCGCACTTTTTATGGCACTCACAGCTATCGTCACCGCCCTTGGGGAGGAGCTGGGCTTTGCCAAGGGAACTACAGAGACAGTCACTGCGGCGGAAATGATTATCTACTATTTCTTTCTGGCAGCCATTAACTACAGCGAAACACAGGCCAAGCTCTACAAGAGCAGGATAGAGCTGGAGCAGCAGAGGCTCAGGCTGCTGGTGGTGCAGATACAGCCGCACTTTATTTTTAATGCGCTGGCTACTATTCAGTCTCTGTGCTATACCGACAGCGAAGCGGCTGCGGACTGCATAGATGTTTTCGGAGATTATCTGCGGGCAAATATCAATTCCCTTTCCTCCGATGAGCCGATCTCCTTTGCCTCGGAGCTGGAGCATATCGAGCAGTATATAAGGCTTGAAAAGGCCAGCAGAGATGAAAACTTTACAGTTATATATGAGCTCAGGGAAAAGAATTTCAAGATACCTCCGCTGACGGTGCAGCCGCTGGTGGAGAACGCCATTAAGCACGGGGCGCTTTCCCGGAGGGACGGAAAGGGCTATGTTAAGATCAGGACGGAAAGAGCCGGCACAAACATTGTGATAACCGTTACGGACAACGGTGTGGGTGCGTCGCTGACAGACAAGCAGAAGGAGCACCAGAGCGTGGGCATAGAGAATGTCAGGAAGCGGCTGGGCCTGCAGTTCGGCGGCACCTTAGAGGTGAACCTTTCTGACACAGGTGCAACGTCTGTGATAACACTTCCGGGCTGACAGGGCTCTGGAAATATAAGATGTACCGGGAGGGTAATGAAATGTATATGATCGGTGTTGACGACAGAAGCTCGATCATCGTGATGCTGGAAAAAATACTGAAAAAGCTGGACCCTGCCGGTGAGCACAGGTTTTATACCGACCCGTTAAAGGCCCTTGAGGAGCTGGACAAGCCGGTAGAGGTGGCTTTCCTTGATGTGGAGATGCCCGGCATGGACGGTATTGCGCTGGCAAAGAAGATCACCCACCGCTACCCTCTTTGCAATATTATTTTTCTGACGGGCTATTCAGAGTATATGCCCACAGCCTTTGACCTGCACGCCAGCGGCTATGTTTTAAAGCCCTTTTCAGAAAAGAAAATAGCAGACGCTCTGACCCACAGGCGCTACCGTCTGCCGGACCTCAGCGACCGGCCGATAAAGGTGCAGTGCTTCGGGAGCTTTGAGGTGTTCGTCAACGGGGCACCGGTGAAATACAAGCGGCAGAAAAGCAAGGAGCTGCTGGCTTATCTGATAGACCGCAACGGCGCACTTTGCACTATGGATATGATGATCGGGAACGTTGAGCCGGAAAAGCCTGCGGACGATGCCACAAAGAGCATGATGCGGGTGTATATCGGTGATCTGATAGTTTCGTTCTTCAAGCTGGGTATCGAAGATCTGATAATAAAATCGTCGGGGACCTTCGGGGTGAACACTGCGCTGCTGGACTGCGATTATTACCGCTATCTTGAGGGAGACCCCTTTGCTATATCGAAGTTTGCGGGAGAGTATATGACACAGTACGATTTTGCGGAGGAGACAAGAGCATTTCTGGAAATGAAATACTATGGCCGCCCGCAGAACGACGAGTAGACCTTTACGAGGAGGAAGATATATGAAAAAGATTTTGGCGGCAATTGCTGCGCTGGCTCTGGCAGCCTGCATGACTTCAACTGCTATGGCAGCCGGAAGCGTGCCCTCCGGCAATACTCAGGCATTGGCAGTGGAGTCGGGCAAGGTCGTGCTTGATCTGAACACCTTCGGCAACGGAACTATCGAAGGCACCATAGAGGGCTCAACAGCTGAGCTGAAGCAGACCAAAAATGCAGTAGTCACTTTGGACAAGGGCCAGAAAATGACCTTGAAGGCAACTGCCGATGCGGGCAACAGCTTTATCTGCTGGAAGAACGATGCCACAAATTTAGCTGTTTCATCAGAGCCGGTAATGACTGTGACTGCCTCTGAAAACCTAAGCCTTACCGCAGTCTTTGACAACACTCAGGAGGACAGGCTGCTTATTACGGCCAAGACCTCCGGCGCCGGGACGATCGAAGGAACAGACGACGGCAGCTCTCCGGTGTTCGACCCGGCAGAGCACAACACTCAGCTGGTTTTCAGGGTGCTTGAGGGGGATATCGTCACCCTTGCAGCCAAGGCGGATACGGGCTACAGCTTTATCTGCTGGATGGACGAGGACACCTCTGATATTTACTCTATGGAGCAGAAGATCAGGATACGGGCCAGCAAGGCGGTCAAGCTGGTGGCGGTGTTCAACATTGATTCCGAGACAGCTCTGCTGAGGGCCAAGACCTCCGGCGACGGCGAGGTGGGCTGCAATGCCGAAGGGGGAGAGGTTGAGTTTGACCCTGTTTTCCCGAAGCTGTCCATCAAGGAGGAGGTGCCTCTGGGCAGCAGCGTGGTGCTTGAAGCAAGGGCTAATGAGGGCTCACGCTTTGTGGAGTGGCAAAATGACGACACCGGCGAGGTATATTCCAGAGAGGCTAAGATAAGCGTCAGGGTAAACGAGGCTATGAACTTGACGGCTGTGTTTGCGGCATCTGACGGAACAGTGGAGGAGGTAAGCAGGGCTGAGAGTCAGGCTGCTTCCGGTGCAGCAGAGAGCAAGGCAGAGAGCCGGGCAGACATCAGCTCCTACTCGTACTCATACAGCAGCCAGTCAGCCGGCATGACTGTGACAAGCAGCCCGGAGGCAAACAAGGTCACAGACGGCAGCAGTTCAAACCCAGCCAGCGGAACTGCGGCATTAGGCATTGGAGCAATGGGGCTTTTGGCAGGCGCTGTTATGACAGTTAAGCGGCGCAGGTAACGCCTGACGATAAACAGTAAAAAGCAGCGGCACCCCTGCGGGAAAAGCAGGAGTGCCGTTAATTGTTTTTATGCGGGAATGTTCAGTTGAGTATCAGGCCAAGCATTGTCAGGTCGTCGAACTGCTCTGCCTCGCCCACGAATTCGTCTATGGCGTTCTTAACGCCCGTCAGCATATCCTTGGGTTCTTCGTTATGGAGGCTGTTCATGGCTTCAAGCAGCCTGTCGGTGCCAAATAGCTCGTGGTTGGCGTTGGTGGCCTCCGGCACACCGTCGGTGTAGAGGAAGAGTGCGCCGCCCTTTTCAAGCTGGAACTCATATTCCTTGTATCTTATCCCGTCCATGCCGCCGACTACAAAGCCGTGCTTATCCTTCAGCAGCTCATACTTGCCGCCGGGCTTTTTGATGACAGGGTATTCGTGGCCGGCATTTGCGGCGGTCACCTTGCCGGTGGAAATTTCCAGCACGCCCAGCCATACAGTGACGAACATTTCCTCGTCGTTGTTCTGGCAGATGACCTCATTGGTGAGCTCAAGGGCTCTGGCAGGAGAATTGCCCTGCATAGCAAAGTTGTTTACCAGTATCTTGGACATCATCATGAACAGCGCTGCGGGAACGCCCTTGCCTGAAACGTCCGCCATTACCATGCCGAGGTGGTCGTTATCCACCAGGAAGAAGTCGTAGAAATCGCCGCCTACCTCCTTGGCAGGGGTCATGGAGGCGTATATTGAAAACTCGGTGCGGTCCGGGAAGGCGGGGAACAGGTTAGGAAGCATATCCGCCTGAATCTTTCTTGCCAGCTCCAACTCGGTGCCGAGGCGCTCCTTTTCCTTGGTGATCTCGGTTATATCCCTGATGTACTGGCGGGTCTTGGTGGAGAGCTCTGCAAGGCTCTGGGCCAGCACTTCGACCTCGTCGCCGGTGCGGTAGGCATCGTCCATTTCAAAGGCTTGGTCGGTGCCGCTGATGTCAGCCATGCGTTTTGTCATTTTCTCCACCGGGCGTACTATCCTGTTAGCGACCACAAGAGCGCCAACAGACCCAAGAGCAAGGATAACTGCTATCATGATGAGCATGGTCTGCTTGGAGCGGCCTGCGCCGGTCTCGAAGCTGTCGGTAGCCTCCTTGTTGATCCTGTCATATTCGTCCAGCATGATCTGTGTGGGCTGCTCTGTTATGGACTTTTCGATAAATGACACCACAGCCCAGCCGACGGTGTTCATAGGAGATCCGGCCATGTAATAGGACTTGTCGTTGATCGTTACGGTAGTGAGCTGGGTCCTCTCGGTGAGGGCATTGTTGATGAAATCTGCCAGCTCGGTATTGCTGTCATTTCTCAGGTCCTGCGCCATATCGGAGGTGGTGACTTCAAAGATGCCGTTACCCTCCGGAGCAAAGATGACCTGACCTTCATTGTTGATAACAGCTACAAACCCGCCCTGATTGGCGGAATCCTTGACATACTGGCCCATGGCGTCCAGAAACAGGTCAGCACCTACGACGCCCACAAGCTCGCCGTTCAGATAGATAGGAGCTGCGCACTCAACGCCGATCTTGTC
Organism: uncultured Ruminococcus sp.; assembly: GCA_902797485.1. GTDB lineage: Bacteria > Bacillota > Clostridia > Oscillospirales > Ruminococcaceae > FB2012. The sequence goes on from CADBTF010000037.1 coordinate 14,927, forward strand.
GGTGTAGGTATCCGTCTCAATGCCGGAGAACCAAAGCTCGCCGGCCTCCACTGCGCCTGTGTACCAAGGTCTCTGGCGGACTGCAAAGGTAGTGAGCTTGCCGTTCTCGTCGTACTTGCTGCCGGCGTTGTCGTCCACGCAGATAAGGGTGCCGTCGGCAAGGCCCACAAAGCAGTTGTTCAGGTAGTCGGAGTTTTTGCACATGGCGATCATAGTGTCGCTCATATGAGCGGCGACGCCCAGCAGCTCAGACTTGGTGTAATCAACACCCTCCTCATAGAGCACCTGAGCCGAAAGCTGTCCGTCAAGGGATTTATCAGGCAGGCTGGCAGGGAAGGGCTCAAAGCTGTCCTTATGCTCAAAGAGGCCTGTTGCCAGGCTTTGGAGAGTTGCCACATCTGTTTTTATGTCAGAGAACATATCATCTGCTATGTAGGCCTGCAGGGCGGTGGTCTTGGTCATAGAGCTTTGTATCACCTGCTGCATGGTATTGCCGGAGACCTTTCCGATAGCCTCCTGCTGTTCGTCTCTTGTCTGGCTGACGATCTTATTCAGGTTATTGGTCTGATAGATCGTGATCCCCATAAATACGGCGATCAGTGCCAGCAGGAAGATAAGCACAAGGTTCATTATCTTCTGCTGCAAGCCTCCGAGAGTAATTCCAAAAACTTTTTTCATAGGTCCACCTCAATGATCTTGCGTAGTATCGGTTTATATGAGCTTTTCGATAGCGACCTGAGTTCTGCCGCTGCGGAGCCATACCTTAACATCGTCTGCGAGCTTGGCGATTATGGATTTTTCCAGCTCGTCCCATTCCTCGTCGGCCTGACCGCTGTCCTTGGGAAGATTGTCCTTGTAGGTCTTGAGCGACCACATATTGCTGTCGGCATACATATAGCCGTCAACTCCCTGCATACCAAGGCTGTACCAGCCGTTGGCAGCGGTGTACTCGTTCAGATAGGCAGCGTCGGCAGTGGAGCGTGCAGTGAGGCGGACGGCCTCTCTGATCTTTCCGAGTATGCCCTTGGCGCTTTCGTTCTTGCCGCTGGAGGCTACGGATAGCAGCTGCCCCTCCTGACGGGCATCGGCGGTAACGGTGGCAGAAACGCAGATCCTGCAAACTGTGCCCTTGGAGGTCTTGTCGGTCTCCAGCCAGAAATCACCGCTGAATTCGTCCATGATGCCGTGTACCATGCTTATGGCTTCCTCCGTAAGCAGGCGAATGTGCATGGCTGTCTTTCCGGTGAGGTTGTTATAGGCGATAAACTTATCAGCAGCCTTGAGAGCCTTTTCTCTGCCGGCAAGCTCGCTTGTAATGGCTATATAATCTGTCTTCATAATGGTCCTCCTTAAAATGAGATGTATAGATAAGCCTTGAATTGAAACAATATATCATTATAATTATAGCATATCAGCAGAATAATTTCATCAATCATTTGTTACTTAATTATATTTTTGGAGGATGTGACAAAAATCTGATATAAAGTTCGTGGATATTGTACAATCAGCTCGGCCCGCACGGGCATAATGCTCCGCTTTATATCGCTTGACTAAAAACCGAAATGATGCTATCATTAAATAAATGCAGTTCTGTAATAAAAACCAAGGAGCCGCTTATGCTTGTGATATATGCCGAAAAGGGAAGCCTTGCAAAGACCATTGCCGCAGTTCTCCGTGCGGGAGCACGCATACCCTTGAAGGGTGAGCCGTCGGTGGGGTATTATCAGTTCAAATATAACGGAGAGGACGCAGTGCTCTGCCATGGGGTGGGGCATCTGATGCAGCTTGCGCCTGCCAAAAGCTATGATGCAAAATTTTCCAAATGGGACCTGTCGGTCTTCCCCTGCATACCGCAGAGCTTCAAGCTGGCGGCAAAGGCGGAGACTGTGGCCTGTGCAAGGCTGGTGCGCTCATTTTTGCAGCGGGCAGACTGGGTCATCAATGCCACCGACCCTGACCGGGAGGGAGAGCTTATCTTCTCATATGTTTATGAGGCCTGTGCCTGCCGTGCACCGGTCATGAGGGCGTGGATAGAGGACCTTACAGACGCCAAGATCAGAAAGGCCTTTGCCGGGCTGATCGCTCCCGACCAGCAGATCTCACCCCACGGACAGGGCACCCCCAACGATCTTCAGGCTGCCGGCAGAGCAAGGGATATAGCTGACTGGCTGATAGGCAACAATCTGACTGTTGCCGCCACAAAGCGTTTCGGCGGTTTTGATGAGCTGCTCCCTGTGGGGCGTGTGCAGACACCGACTCTGGCGCTGGTGACGGAGCGTGAGCGGGAGATAAGAGATTTTGTAAAGTCGCCCTTCTGGAGACTGACGGCTGACTTTGCAAACGTTGACGGTCAGCGCTTTGAGGCGGAGTATTCAGGCGGCAGGTTTGATGACCCGTCCAAGGCGCAGCAGATGCTGGAAAAATGCGGCAGCGCCCCCGGCACAGTTAAAAGTGTGGACACCAGCCGCCGCACTCAGTCAGCGCCCCTTTTATACAACGCAACACAATTGCAGATCGCAGCTAACAAAAGGTTTGGCTGGACGGCGGACAGGACCTCAAAGGTCATGCAGAGCTTATATGAGAAAAAGCTCATGACCTACCCAAGGACATCTTCCGAGCACCTGACGGCTGCTATGATGCCGGAGGTCTCACAGACCATAGAGCGGCTGCTTAATATGCCGGAATACAGCGCACTGTATCTCCCGCGCAGCCAGTGGGAGCGGTTCACACGCCGGCATTTTGATGACAGCAAGGTGGGCTCCCACCCGGCTGTTATTCCCACAGCCAATGTGCCGAAGGACCTTTCCGGCCTGACGGCTGATGAGAAGGCTCTCTATGACTTACTGGCCCGGTCGCTTATACGGATCATCTACCCCAAGGCAGTGCTTGATGATACCGCAGCTCTGATAGATGTCAACGGTGTGGAGTTCAAGGCGTCGGGGGCAGTGCTTGCGGCTCCCGGCTGGTATGCGGTGGATAACAGGCGGCTTCAGAAGCAGGTGCTCCCTCCGCTTATGGTGGGAGAAAAGCTCACCGGGAGCTATTCGCTGAAAGAGGGGGAGACAGAACCTCCGAAGCGGTATACCGAAGCTGACCTGCTGGCGGCTATGGAGCTGGCGGGCCGCAGCATAGAGGACGAGGAGATACGCACTCTCATGAAGCTGCAAAAGAAGGGCCTTGGCACCGATGCCACCCGGGCGCCGATATTGAAAGGGCTCTTTGACAGGGGCTATCTTGAGCGGAAGGGCAAGACGATCTTCCCCACCGACAAGGGAATGTTCCTGATAGATGCACTGCCGGTGGAGGATATAAAATCCGCAGACCTGACCGGTGACTGGGAGATGCGGCTGAATAACATCGCTCTCGGCAGGGAGAATATGTCGCAGTTCGTGGGGGATATTATGCAGACCGCCCGGCGCTGGTTCGCAGAGGTAGCCGCTGCCCCCGAAAGGCATATCGGGAGGGCGGAGCAGGCTGCGGCTCTGAGCTGCCCTGCTTGCGGGAAGCCTCTGGAGCGGCTGTCAACAGTATGCAGGTGCAGCGAACTGGGCAAAAACGAGGAGGACTGCCATTTCAGAATGAGCACCTATATCTGCGGGGTGCGGCTCTCACAGGAGGACACAGTTCAGCTTTTGAAAAGCGGCAGGAGCGGGCTCATCAAGGGCTTCAAGTCAAAGGCAGGAAAGAAATTCAGCGCCTATCTTGTGCTGGATAAAAGCAGCGGAGAGATCACCTTTGATTTCAGCTCAGAGGCAGAGAAGTCTTTCAGCTGCCCCTTTTGCGGGGCTCAGATGGAAAAGGGCCGCTACAGCTACAGGTGCTCCGGCGGGGAATGCGGCTTTCAGGCTCCGGCGGAGATCTGCCGCAAGCGGCTGACTGTCCCCCAGGTGACGGCGCTGCTCACCAAGGGGCGGACCGGGCTTATAAAGGGGTTCAGGTCCAAGACGGGCAAGCCCTTTTCGGCGGTGCTTTATATCGACAGATCGGAGCGGACTGTCAAATTTGAATTTCAGAACAAGGGTCAGGGGGTGTAGGATATGAAGGAGCCAACAACAGACGAGCTGCTGGCGGCTAACGACCCGGCGGGGCTTTACGCCAGGTGGCTGAGGGAGCAGAAGAAGCAGCTGAAATTTACCGACATTGAGCTTGCGAGGGCTATCGGCAAGTCACGCAGGACAGTGGCGGGTTACCTGCATGGGTATAATTACAAGCCGCTCCCGGAGGAGGTCAGAGCTGCTATACGCAGCTATATCGACTGGCGGCAGAACGGTGTGCAAGGCTATTACATTCCCTCACCCAAGAGGTTCGGAGCGCTGCTGAAGGAGCTGTTAAGGCAGGCGGAGCTCACGGAGCAGCAGCTGGCAGAGCTTATCGGCAGAGACCAGAAAACTGTCAGCCAGTACATAACCGGAGACCTTGCCGCTGACAAGGAACAGCAGTATTTTATACTGTATTCGATCTATAAGTCGGTCAAGCTGGAATACGGCACTGCTGACCGGCATTTGCTGACAGCTGCCAGGCTGGAGGGAATGCTGTTCGGAGGCAGAGAGCAGGAGCCGGTGCTTGACGAGGTTTTAGATTCCGGCGAAGCTGTCAGCGCTGACGGGCACCGTGAGCTGCTGGAATATTTCAGCGGGCTGCCTATGGATATGCAGGAAAAAGTGCTCTCACATTACAGGGCGTTTTTTGAGCAGACAGAGCAGCAGCTTGAGGACCGTGTGACGGTCATGATAGCTACCTACTCCCGGCGGGTGCAGAAGATGCAGGAGCTTATGAGGCTTTCTGACACCCAGCGGGAGGATACAGTTTTTGCCCTTGAGGAAAACGCCGTCACCCCATACCCTATGGACGCTGACTGGGAGGAGATCTGCTTCTTTGACACTGTAACGGATATGCGGGCGCTGGTGACAGGCAAGGACAGCGTATCGGGCAGCAGAAAAGGCCGCCGCAGCAGGGGAGATACGAATATCCACCGCTTTGAGCGCCTGATACACAGCCTTGGCATCATGAGCGAGGGCTTGGAGGAGCTTAAAATGAAAGCGGGCTTTTCGGGCTATGAGTGGTACTGCTGGATGCTGCTGCTGATAAACGCCCATAATGAAACGCCGGACAGCTTATGAGTACGCCCTCCGCCCCACAAGGCGGAAGGGCGTTTCTGATAGTACTAAAAGTACTAATAGTACGGAGAAATCTGACCCCGTCCAAACCGCACAGATACGGTCTTTGCGGGGCCGGGCCCACCCGGAAAACAGCGCAATTGCACCCGAAACACAGCGAATATCCACCCGAAACATAACGCATTTGCACCCAAAACACAGCGCATAATTGTGCTGTCAGCAATATGTAACGAAATTGGGAGAATAAATAAAATATGGTCCGAAATGGCATTCCGGTCCTCCTGAAAGTGTGGTATGATAATTGCAGGAAGCAACAGACACACTAAGGAGGATCTTGTTTTGAGCACCAATGAGAACTGGACAAAGGTCAAATATTCATACGTTTGCGGCAGCTGCGGAGTAGGGCTCCGGGAGGGCGACCTGGCTATAATGCTGGACGGTGAGATACTGTGTGAGGACTGCGCTCTTGGCAGATACGGCACTGTTCCCTGCATGATACATGAGAGAAAGCCGAGAAGGATATACTACCCCAAGGATTACCCGGAGCTGGCTAACGGCATATACCGGTTCGGGAAGGTCCACGGTATGCTGCTGATGACGGGCTGCATAGAGCATGGGGATAAGGCAGCTGTAAAGAAGGCCGTCGAAGCAGGTGAGGCTGTTCTTGAAAAGAGAAGCGAGGGCCTGATGATAAGGTTCCCCGGCAAATTGATCTGCCCTGCTGATAAGATCGATCTGGACGACATAGAATATGACGATGTGAATTATCTCTTTGCGGGAGGGTATTCACCGGACATGAAGCTTATCTGTTCAGAGGGGCGGGCTATCGGCATATGCGCAATGAACCGGAGCGAGGCCTACAAGGTGAGCTTTACCTGCTATGAGCGGGGGGGCAGTGCTGCACTCAGAGGAGGAGCTTGCACTGATGAAGGAGGACAAGAGCTGTCTGGGCGAGCTGAGGCGTGCTGTCAGAGGGTTCACCCAGCGGGAGATGCTTGATTATTTCAACAGCCGGCTCATAGGCCAGCAGGCGGAGACTGGGAAGATCGTGTATCTTTTCTATGAGTATCTGCTTGCTGCTTCAAGGGGTGAGGAGCTCAGAGCTCCCAACTGGGTGCTGACTGCGCCGAGCGGCTGCGGCAAGACGGAGGTCTACAGGATACTGCGGGATTTCTTCAAGGAGAAGAACATAGACATTCCCGTTTTGCAGCTGGATCTGAGCCAGTTTTCAGATGCAGGCTACAAGGGCAGAGAGGCCACAGAGATAATAGACGAGATCAGTGAGGCCAGTGAGCAGAGTGACGGGACTGCTATCGTTTTTCTTGACGAGGCTGATAAGAAATTCTGCCCCAGCATCGGTATGTCCGGCATGGACCATAACGCCGCTGCACAGGCCAATCTGCTGACGATCATCGAGGGGAGCGTCCATGCAGTGAAGAAAAGGGGCAGGCCGGACCGTTCTATCGACACCGGGAAAACCATGTTCGTGCTCATGGGTGCATTCCAGTCAATAAGAGACAGCCGGCAGAAGAAGCAGGCCCCGGCTGCGCATATAGGCTTCGGCTCAAGGAGCGGCTGCACCTGCCGGCCTGACAGTGCAGAGTGCTTTTACAGCGATGTGACCCTTGATGACATGATAAGCTTCGGTATGCTGGAGGAGCTGGCGGGCAGAATGATGCAGGTGATAAATCTGCACCGCCTCAGCGAGGAGGACATGAGAATGCTTATTGAAGACAAGGCAAGGCTCATATCAAAGGAGACAGGCTTTTTCATCGAGCTTGCTCCGGAGGCTGTTGATGCTTTTCTGGCAGTGAGCTATACCAACCTTGGCATCAGAAGCATTGTCAACCGGATAAGAACTCTGGTCTGCGAGGCGGTGAGCCGTGTCTATTTCGACAGCGGTTTTGATCGCAGCAGCTATTATGTGAAGATCTTCTCCCTTGACAAGGCCAGTGCTCAGCCGTTCTTTGAAGATGAGAGCGGCAGCTTATCAGAGCTTTTGCAGGGCCTGTGACTGCTTTTTGACAAGCGGACAAATTTTTTCTTGCAATAAATGGGAAAGTGTGTTATAATAAATAGTTGTAATGCTATCCCGGGCTGGCCGGGAGAATACCACTTTGCAAGGAGATGTTTTGAAATGTCAATGAAATACAGAGCTCTGGCGGCGCTGACCTGCGCTTTGCTGCTGACGGGCTGCGGAAAAACCATCGAGGGGCAGTCCAGGCTTTCACCGCTGAATTCCGGGGACGCTGCCGCAGAGAGCGTCCAGTCGGAGGCGGAGGTAAGCACCGGTATCACCCGCACAAGCAGCCTTTCGCTTTTTAAGGGTGAATCCCGCACGCTGGATTTTACCGCAGTGCAGTCTCCGGCTGATATAACAGTTACCAGCTCTGATGAGAGCATTGTCAGCGTGAACGGTCTTGAGGTCACAGCTAAAAAGTGCGGCGACGCCATTCTGACCGCAGCTGCTAAGGTGGGTGACGTTGATCTGATAACTACCGTAAATGTCACCGTCAGCATATCACGCTTTGATGAGAGCATAGATTATACCCCGCAGCAGATCACCTCTGCCGAAAGCGCTCCCGGCTATGTGCAGCACAGCGCACTGAAGATCGGCAGTACCGATTCTATCGCAGTGCAGGGGGCAGATGAGGTGGTCTACAGCTCCTCTGACCCGGCCGTTGCTGCTGTTTCAGAGTCAGGTGAGATCGAGGCTGTTGCAGCCGGAGATGCAGAGATCACCGCCAAGGCCACCCTTGGAGATGTGACTGCGGAATACAAGACAGTGCTCAATGTGTATAAGAGCAAGCCTGCCACAAAGATACCCCAGGCGGAGCTGGACGAATACTTTGGCAGCTCCGTATTCGTGGGCTGCTCACTGGGGGTAGGGCATCAGCTCTATCTGGAAAGTCAGGGAGAGAACTATCTGGGCGGACCTCTTTATCTTGCTCTCAGCAGCTACGGCATCTATAATGACGGCGGCATCAACGGCAGCGATTACCAGCTGAGCTACAACGGCAAGACCGCTCCTGTCAGGGAGCTGCTTAAAGACACCGGCGCCAAGGCGGTATTCATTAATCTTGGCACCAATGATATGTACGGCGACGCTGAGGGTGTCGGTGAGACCTTCAAGGAATACATCGCAGGCATCAGGGAAGAAAACCCGGATATGCTGATCTACATTGAGGCTCTCACCCCTGTATACATCGGCAGCGAGACCGAATACCTGAACAACGAGAATGTTGACAAGCTCAACAGCATTTTAAAAGAATACTGCGACAGCAATCCGGATATGTATTATATTGACATCAACTCTATCATGAAGAACGATGCCGGCGGCCTCAAGGACGAGTACACCTCTGATTCTTATGTGCATCTGACAAATGAAGCTAATGAGGCATGGACCAAAAAGGTGGTAAACTTTGTAAAGAACCAGCTCGTTTATGAGGAGCGTGCAGAGGAAGCAGTTGAGACCTACGAGGAAGCAGGCACCGAGACCGCTCTGGCTGCTGCACAGGCAGCTATAGAAAAGGTAGGCGACGGAGCCCTGAAGGTGCAGCTTACCGCAAGACTGAGCTGAATAAAAACAGCCTGAAGCTAAGCGCTTGTGCGTTTAGCTTCTTTTTTATAAAAGCAAAGGGAGAGCAAAATGCTCTCCCAAAATAATTATTATAAACTGTCAGCTGAACGCAGGTCAGAATTTCCGGATAGTCTTGCGCCTGTGCTTTTCCAGATACATACGGCTGTCGGCTTCTGTTTTCAGCTCGTTCAGCTTTGTGTTCTCGTCCGGCATAACGGTGACGTGCCCGCAGCTGCAGCCTATCTTGTAGGGGGTGTGCTCCTCGGAATTATAGACCTCCAGCCTTTCGTACACCTGCCTGATAAGCTCATCAGGCTCGTCGGGTGAGGACACATGGGCCATGATAAGGAATTCATCGCCTCCGGTCCGGACGCAGATGCTGTCCTGCGGGAACACCTCCAGCAGGGTGGTGGAGCAGGTGGTGATAGCGTTGTCGCCCTCCTCGTGGCCGTAGCCGTCATTTATCGGTTTCAGGCCGTCCACATCAGCGCAGATAACAGAGAAATATTTCTTCTCTCTTACAGCGGTCTTCAAAAACTCGTCCTCATATTTTTTCAGCCCCCGCCTGTTGAACATACCGGTGAGAGCGTCATGGAGGTTGAGTATCTCCAGCTCGCCCAGGGCTTTTTCAAGCTTGTTGTTCATATAGAAGCTGCCGGCATTGTTGGAAATGGCTGTCAGCCAGGTAGCCAGCAGGTCGCCCTCCAATTCGATAGTGGTGGGAGTGCCTGCCACATAGCCTAAGAACAGGTCCTTGAAATACAGCGGGGCAAAGGCCATAAGGATAGGCTCCTCGCTGTCATCAAGGCCGTCGGGCAGAAGCTCCTTGGTGGGGAACTCATAGCCCACCGGGACCTTGTGATTGAACATACCCATAGACACCATTGTTTCCGGCACAAACCATGGGGGAATGTCCTTGTCGATATTTATTTTGTTCTGCATCTTTTCAATATCCTCGCTGATGCAGACATAGAATTTCTTGAACTTGAAGAAGTCAACGCCGTGTTTTAAGGTCTCGAAAAGCCTTGCGGAGCTGGTGGCGTTGGAGATGTCCATATTCATATCAAGGATATAGCGGGTGAACTCCTTGAAGGCGTTATAGTAGGCGTAGCGCTGGTTATAGCTGACCTCGTCTACACGTTTTATCGGCACACAGCCGCAGGACTGCCCCAGCTTCAGGACAGAGTCCACATAGGTGATGTCCTCCGGCACCCAGCCGCCGTTCATTTTGAGCAGCATATCCACAGCGATCTCGCCGGATTCAAAGGTGGCCCGTCTGACTGTTGTGGGGGCGGGAACGTAGTTATCGCAATCCTTCAGGGAGTCAAAGCCGGTGACGATAATATCCTCCGGTATTTTGATCCCGTGCTCTTTTAAAGTGTCCATGCAGAAGAAGGCCATAGTGTCGTTGGCGCAGACGATAGCCTGGGGGAGCTCCGGTTTTTTGAGTATCTCCTCGGTACACTCAACAGCCTTGCTCCAGAACCAGCCGTAATACACTCTGTCCTCCTCAAAGGGGATACCGTGTTTTTCAAGGGTGGCTTTATAGGCCTCCACTCTCTCCTCAGACTGGATATTGTTATCCTTGAATCCGCTGATAAAATCTATCTTAGTCAGCCCGTGGACGGTGATGAGGTGCTCCACCACAGAGGACATGGCATACTTGTTGCTGAGGATTATCCTCTTTTCCTCCGTGTGGAAAAGGTCGTCAATATTTATCAGCGGGATATTATGCTCTCTTGCTTTTTGGGTGATCTCAAAATAGGTATCTTCGCTCAGCAGGGATTCTCCAAAGACCACAAACCCGTCGATAATATCGTAATTTATCAGCTTGTAGACGGACATCTCTCCGCCGAGAATGGCATCGGAAAGCACAAGGTCAAGCCCTCGCTGGGGCTTTCTTGTGGGGTTGAAGAAGACCAGCAGGTTTATCCCCAGCTCCTTGCAGCGCTTGCTCACACCGTGGACCACGTCCATTTCATATTCAATGTCAAAGCCTGTTATGCAGACAGCATAAGTTTTTCTTTTCACAAAGCTTCCTCCTTCCGGTCTCAGCTAAAAATATAGGGGTAGTGTTATTGATATTATATCACAGTATTTTATAAATTGCAATGCTTTTTTTGTATTATTGTTACATATGCTAAAATCATTATTGATTTGGTATGAATTATTTGATGCCTGTTGGTGATATTCATAAAAGAGGATATCCGGCCCGGAAATGAGGACAAAAAAAGCAGGCCCTCCGCCTGCCTTTTTATTCTGAGATGATGCAGTTGCGCCCGCTTTGCTTGGCCTGATACATATACTTGTCAGCGTCATTGATGAGGGTGTAGAGGTTATCCTCGGCGCTGCCACGGGCTATGCCTATGCTGATCGTCATATGCACAATGGCGCCGCTGTCCGGGTCCTTGATAGAGAGGACCTCAACGGCCCTGCGTATCTCCTCGGCCAGCTCGTCGGAAATATCCTTGTCGGGGTACCACACCACGAATTCCTCGCCGCCCCACCTGCAAAGGGCGGTTTCCGTAAGCTTATCCACCTGAGCGGCAACAGCCTTCAAAGCAGCGTCGCCTGCATCGTGGCCGTAGGTGTCGTTCACCTGCTTGAAAAAATCAAGGTCGAACATCATTACTGCCTGCCTGCTGCCGGGGGAGGTGCGCTTATACCACTCGTCAAGGCCGTAGCGGTTCAGGGAGCCGGTCAGGTAGTCGTGGGAATAGAGCTCGTGCATATTGGCTCTTGCCTGCCGGAGCTCACGGTAGGTGTGGACGTAGATAGTTTCCAGCAGCCAGCTCATGACAAAGGAAGACACAAACAGCACCGGGAACCTCTGCCTGAAGGCCTGAGTATAGTTATACATCAGCACAGACTGCCCTTGGTCTGTCCAGAAGAAGAATATCATTATTATGAGCATCGTGCCGGAGAGGATAGCTGTTACCTTTCTGCCGAAAAGCAGCATACCGCAGGAGGGGAGCATAGCTATCCAGACAGCGGAAAATCCCTCCGGGCTGCCGGAGACCGTAAAGAAGATCAGCAGTGCCAGGAGCTGGATAATAAACAGCACCGCCGAGAGCTTTTCCAGCTTGGCGTCCATAATTACTGAGAGGGCAAGGTCCGCAAGGCAGAGCAGGCAGAAGGTGAGGGTGGCTATGGAAAGGGCGCCAGTGCCGGACGCAAAGTTAATGACAGTCATCACGGCGGAAATCACAGCAAGAGTTATATATACAGTCCTGAACTGCACCCGCTTGCGCTTTTTTTCGTCGCTCAGGAGGGCTGAGAGGGCTTCATCGATTTTATTCATGATCTACTCCGTTATGTGTTTTTCTGATGCTTTAATTATACATCTTTTTCTGTTATAAGTCAACCGTTATGAGAGGAAATGGCATAAAAATTTGTCATTGACAGTTTGTTTATGCGGTCGCCGAAAAGGCAGTTTTTGGCTTTGTGCAGTTTGCACAAAAATGATATGTTCTTATTTCTGACTATAGACAAGCGC
>CADBTF010000038.1 GCA_902797485.1 uncultured Ruminococcus sp.
ATATCGGAGGAATAGCTGTTCTTCATAAAGTCCTTGACGAACTCGGTCTTTTTCATGGTGGAAAGCTCCGGGAAATCGTCCAGCACACCGTTGGTGAACTTAACAGCGGTGTCCTCGTTGTCCATAGTCACAAGGGCGTACTTGTCAAAGTCCTCGGCAACAAATCTGAAATTGCGCTCGGTGCGCTTGACTATCATCAGCTTTCCGAGGGTGTTGAACACCAGCCCGAAGATAGCCGCAGAGGTATAGACATGGTAGAACTGCTGCCTGACTATCGACGGCTCAAACAGCGTGATGATGCCAGTCAGCACCGTTACCAGTATGCCGACGGCTGCAAGGCTGTCGCAGTCTGCCCGGCCCTTAAAGAGGTTCTTCATGCCCTCCACCACCACCGTATAGCTTACAGCGATAGCAATGATGCCGAGAATGGTATTGGTGAACATAAAGGTCGAGGGGTTTTCCACCTTGTCAAAGACAGTCACCAGCGGCAGCGAGAAATCGTTGGCCAGTGTGATGAGCAGGGTGAATATCCCGGTGAAAAGCAGCACAGTCAGCCTGTAGGTCAGGGTGTTCTTTACCTGCAAAATATCGCTCAGCACGTCCTTGGCGTCGTCAAAGCGCTCGAACTCATGCTGGCCCTTGTGCTTGGTGGGAGTTTCGTCATCTTCCGGCTCCGGCTGTTCCTTATGCTTGTACTTGAACTGCTCCACCTTTTTCTGTCGCCTGTCCCGGAGCATATCAGCCCGCTCCTCGCTGCTCAGATCGTTGGGTATGTCCGTCACACGCTCAAATGCACCGGTCTGAGGGAGTATCTTATCGGTGAGCTCCATGTCAATCTCGCTGACATCCGTTCTTGTAACGGGGGTCTCGTCGCTCTCATAGCTCAGCTCACCCTTGCGGCGGCGCTCCTCCATGAGCATACTTATCTTCTCTGCATTTTTTTCGGCGCGGCTGGTGATCTCGTCCTCCGGTTTCTCCGGAATAATAGGCATTATTTCCGGCTCCTCCGGGGTCTCCGGCTCAGCGGGTCTGCTGCGCTTCATCAGCCCGTCCAGCTCGTCACTCATATCCTGTATAGAACGCTTATCGTTCAAGCTATTCACTCCTAACCCTTGGCAGCTCTGCGCTGCCTGACTATCTCATACATAAAAATCCCTGCGGCCACTGATGCGTTCAGTGATGTGATCTTCCCGGCCATTGGCAGCCTCAGCAGAAAATCGCATTTATCCTTCATGAGCCTTCCCATACCGAAGCCCTCGGAGCCTATCACCAGCCCCACCGCACCTGTCATGCTGACCTCGGTATAATCCTGCCCTGCGCCGTCGGTACCGTATATCCAAACACCACGCTCTTTGAGTTCTTCCACTGCAGCAGCCAGATTTGCCACCCTTGCCACAGGCACATAGCTTGCGGCTCCCGCCGAGGTCTTGAAGACAGTATAGTTCAGGGAGGCGCTTCTTCTCTTGGGGATAATGACCCCATGAGCACCGGCGGTCTCGGCGGTACGGATAATGGCTCCCAAATTATGTGGGTCCTCTATCTCGTCGCAGATGATGATGAAAGGCTCCTCGCCCTTCAGCTCAGCGGCCTTGAAGATGTCGTCTATCTCAGCATACTCGGCGCAGGCCCCCACAGCGATAACTCCCTGATGGGAAGCTCCCTTGCAGAGCTTGGAGAGCTTCTGGTCGTTAGCGTCCTTAATGACGATGCCCCGCTCTTTAGCCAAAGCCTTGATATGCCCCACAGAGCCCCCCGCATCTGGGTTGACGTAGAGGGTGTCGATAGGCAGGCCGGCTTTTAAGGCTTCTGTAACAGGGTTTCTGCCGATTATCAGCTGGTCCTCCTGACCGTTCTCACTTGGCGGACGACGGTCGGCACGTTTATCAAACTTTTTATCCATTTTTCAGTTCCTTCACAAATTATCCGGCATTATCCCGGATATTATTACAGACATCTTTATTATAACACACTTATCCTAAAAAGTCAAATGTATTTCAATGCACAATGCACATTCGGGCGCAAAAAATGAACATACCGCAGACACCCGGACAGAACGTCAGAAAAATGTGCATTGTGAATCGTACATTGTGCATTGAATAGGCTTTCTTAATTTATTGTAAACTTTTTTGGAATTTCTTGTAATTATCACTTAATTGATTTAAAATATATAAAGAGGTATATTTATACATGTGAACAAAAGGAGTGAGTAAGGCAAAAATGCTGATCCTGTCAGGTAAGCCTGTATTCGGCGGAATCGCAAGAGGAAAGCTCTTCTATTTCCAGCAGGACGAAAACGAGGTCACCAAGAGACTTATCAAGGATACAGAGCTTGAATTAAAGAGATATGAATACGCTAAGGATAGTGCGATTGCCGAGCTTGAGGAGCTTTATACGACTGCACTGGATAAGGTGGGCGAGAATGAAGCCAGCATCTTTATTATCCATAAAATGCTGATAGAAGATAATGCTTTCCACACAAGCGTTACCGAACGGATAGTTGACGACCATTTCTGCGCTGACTACGCAGTGGCACAGACTGCCCGTGACCTGACCCGCACCTTCAGCAGCCTCGGTTCAAGCTATATCAAGGAGCGTGCCGCTGACCTTAAAGATGTCTGCGACAGACTGATAAGGCATATTCAGAATAAGAACGAAAAGCGCATCGAGCTCCAGGAAAAGGTCATACTCTGTGCGGACGAGCTCATGCCCTCCGAGACTATGCAGATGGACCTCTCCAAGGTGCTGGCGATCGTCACCCGATACGGGTCCTCTAACTCTCATACTGCTATCCTTGCAAGGACTATGAATATCCCTGCCATTATAGGCATAGGGGCAGAGAAGCTGAGTATGCTCAGAGATATGGAGGCTATTGTTGACGGCTACAACGGCGAGGTCTATATCGAGCCGGACGAGAACGCTCTCCGCAGGCTTTCCCAGCTGGAGGAAGCCGAGGCCAAGAAGCGTGAGATGCTGAAACGCTTCAAGGGCAGAAAGAATATAACGCTGGACGGCACCGAGATACAGGTCTTTGCCAATATTGCCGGACTGAACGACCTGAACTATGCCATTGAAAATGACGCAGGCGGCATCGGGCTTTTCAGGAGCGAGTTCCTCTACCTGGGCCGCAATCAGATGCCGGATGAGGACGAGCAGTTCTATAACTACCGCCAGGTGCTGGAACGCATGGGCGGCAAGAAGGTCATAATCCGCACAATGGACGCCGGGGCTGATAAGAACATCAAATCCTTCGGCCTTGCCAAGGAGGAAAATCCGGCCTTGGGCGTGCGTTCTATCAGGCTTTGCCTGCTTCGCCCGGAAATGTTCAAGACACAGCTTCGGGCTCTGCTGCGGGCTTCTGTCTACGGTGACCTTGCTATCATGCTGCCGCTGATAACCGCCTCCGAGGAGATACACAGGGCCAAGCGCCTTATCGAGGAGGCCAAGGAGCAGCTTCGTGCAAAGGGCGTGCAGTATAATGAGAATATCGAGATCGGCATAATGGTGGAAACTCCGGCGGCTGTGCTGATGAGTGACGATTTTGCCGGTGAGGTGGATTTCTTCTCCATCGGCACCAACGACCTTGAACAGTATATAATGGCTCTTGACCGCCAGAACCTGACCCTTGAGAGCTACTTTGAGAACCGCAGCCATGAGCCGCTTCTGCGGGCAATGCGCATTGTATGCGATAACGCTCACAAGCACGGAATACCGGTTGGTATCTGCGGCGAGCTGGGCGCAGATCTCACTCTCACAGAGGAATTCCTGAAAATGGGTATCGACGAGATCTCAGTAACGCCCTCGCAGGTGCTGCCGCTTCGCCAAAGGATAAGAACTATCCGGCTTGAAGACCGCAAACAGCTCTTTGACCCGGCAGCTGTAAAGGCATAACAGCTTATTGATAAACAAGCATCAAGCGGCTCCTTCCGACTTGAAGGAGCTGCGTTTTTTGTGCATTGATATGGGGGAACTATATGGAAGAAACTGCATATAAGCTCTGGCGGGCTATGGCCCTTAATGGCCTCTCCCGGCATGGCAGGGAAGCCCTTGAAATGTATTCTGACGCTGCCGATCTATATAACGAGCGCTTAGCTGCCGGTATGCTACTTTCTGATAAGGACGCAGAGAAATTTGAAAAAAGCTCTCTTGACACGGCCAAGCGGATAGCTGAAAAATGTCAGCAGTCCGGGATAGAAATTATTTTTCGGGGAGAAAGTGCCTACCCCGACAGGCTGCTTGATCTTGAAAGTCCTCCGGAGCAGCTGTTTGTAAAGGGCAGCTTAGAGCCATATGAGCGCTCATGCTCGGTGATAGGCGCCAGAAATGCGGAGAGCTGTGCTATTGAGACAACCTACAGGCTCTCTTATGAGCTTGCCCGCTGCGGTATTACTATCATCAGCGGCCTTGCCAGAGGAATAGACCAGGCCGCTCATCGGGCAGCAATGGAGGCCTCCGGGAGGACTATTGCCGTGCTTGCCTGCGGCATACTCTTTGATTATCCCAAGGACCACAGCAGGGTCAAGGATTCCATTGCAGAACACGGTGCCTTGGTCTCTGAGTATGCTCCTTTGGAAGCACCGCTGCATGAGCATTTCCTGCACCGCAACCGTATAATCGCAGCCCTCGGAAAATGCGTGTTCTGTGCGCAGGCTGCTGTTCACAGCGGCTCCATGAGCACCATGCGCCATGCGGCAGCCATTTCAAGGCCGCTGTTTGTTACCCCTCCCCGGGACGCTCTATCAGAGGAATACAGCGGCATAGTCTCAGCACTGCAAAGCGGGGCCCATCAGGTAAATACAGTCGGGGATATTATCGGAGAATGTTTTTGATACAGTTACAAAAAAGGAGCTGTTGCACACGCAGCAGCTCCTTGATTTTATGTTTTGATCTTATTATTCGCCGGCACTGTCAGCATTTAAGGAGCCTTCAAGTCCGCCCAGCAGGGAACCGATCTCAAGGCCGTTATCCTTAGCGATCTGAACAAGTGTCTTTCCGATCTCATTTTCGTCCATTGCAGCCAGGCCTTCCATTGTGTAGCCGGACTTGGTGACCATATCCTCGGTGATACCCAGCATGCTCATGGTCATCTTGATCCTGTCCTCATTGGACAAGCTGTTCTCTAAGTCGCCGTTCATTTCAGTCATGCCGCTGAGATCAGGCAGCTCGATCTTGACATCATCAAACTTGACAGAATTCACAACAGCCTCTGTCTCTCCGAGGATGGGAGCATCAGCGGAGATCTTCTTGATATTGCCGTCAGCATCGAAATAATAGGTAGTGGTGACATCATTGCTGCTGTCTGCCTCATCGCCGAAGCTTACAACATATTTTTCAAATTTCAAGCCGTCCTGCTCGCCGGAATCAGCCAGCTTCATATCAGGTGTCAGGCCGTAGGTCTGGATAGTTTCAGAGGTATCGTCCCCGTCGGTGGAAACTGTATAGGCATTCAGGCTTGCGAGGATATTATAGGTCTTTCCGTCGATCAGATAGGTCTCCATCTCCACGCCCATGGTAGTGAGCTTCATGTGGCGGTCATTGCCGTTTACTTCCAGAAGCATCGGTGTTTCTCCGGTAAGGCTTGTCTTGACAGTCATATCAAGGGCGTAAACTCCGGAGGCCAGCTTTTCGGTATAAGCCTTTCCGAGAGGACCCCATTCACCTTCGGCCTCAGCAGTGCTTTCCTCTGCCTTGCTTTCTTCAGCTTTGCTCTCCTCAGCCTTGCTCTCCTCAGCCTTGCTCTCCTCAGCCTTGCTTTCCTCTGCCTTGCTTTCAGCGGTGCTCTCGGCTGCACTTACAGCAGCGCTTGCATCGGACTTGCTTGAAGAACTGGAATCACCGCAGGCTGTCATAACTGCGGCAGCCATAATAACTGAACATAATACTGCGCATATTTTTTTCATTTTCAAAAACTCCCTTCAATTAATATCGAGTTGTTTTGCCATGCCTGATAGACATATAGTAACATATATTAACACAAATGTCAATGATAATCAGGTGAAATCTTTGTGTCAGCAAGGGCATCTCCGCACTGCGGAGCCTTATATCCAGCCGCCGTCGCAGCCGATGACCTGTGCGTTTATGTATGCTGCCTCCCCGCTGCAAAGGTATGCTGCCAGAGAAGCTATCTCCTCCGGGGAGCCCATACGTCCTGCGGGTATCTCGCTGATAAGCCCGGACTTATCTTCATCAGTCAGGCAGGAGTTCATTTTGGTGTCTATAAGCCCTGCTGCAATGCAGTTGACGGTTATCCCGCTGGGGCCAAGCTCCTTGCCGAGAGCCTTTGTAAAGCCTATAAGCCCTGCCTTGGCAGCGGAATACACCGCCTCGCAGGAGGCACCTGTCACGCCCCATACTGATGATATGTTGATTATCCTGCCCCTGTGCTGCCGGACCATATCCTCCGCTGCATGGCGTGTCAGCAGAACGGCACCGGTCAGGTCGGTGTTTATCAGGTTCAGTATCTCACTGTCACTCATATCGGTGAAGATGCCTATATGTGCAGCACCGCCGTTGTTCACCAGCACCTCCGGAACCCCCAGTTCAGCCCGGAACCTGCGGTAGGCTGCAAGCAGCGATGCAGGGTCGGTAAGGTCAAGCTGCAAGACCATTGCAGTGCCGGATTTCCTCAGTTCCTCACAGAGAGTCAAAGCCTCCTGCTCTGACTTGTTATAGCCGACGGCGACTGCATAGCCATCTGCCGCAAGGCGTCTGCAAACAGCGCTGCCTATCCCTCCGGCTCCGCCTGTTACTATAGCTGATCTCATAGCTGTTCCTCCCTTTATGCAAGTTTTTCCCGAAGCAGACTTTCCAGCTCATCGGCCTTGTCTGAGATTATAAGGACGCTGTATCCGCCGGCAGAGAACACTCTGCCGTTTTCTATCTTGGGCAGCTCCTCCGGGACATATCCCTTGAAATCCTCATACCGGACAGAACGCCTGTCTGTCAGAGCCTTTTCAGCGGCTGCGGTATCACCGTCCGCCCGCCTGATAACAGAAACCTCGTCAGCAATACGGCCTTCCTCGTTATAGGCGATAAAGCCATCTGCAAGCTCTGTCAGTTCGCACCGGTAGAGCCGCTTGATGTTGCTGTCAAACAGCTCCTGCCCGATGCAGGCGGCTCCTGTAAGCTTGCCGGAGTCTGCACCTGTAACAGCTGTGCTCAGCTCTGTCATGGAAATTGCTTCTGCCGTGCTGCTGGCATCTTCGGCCGCTGATGATGCTCCGGCAGGGCCTGTATCTGCCGGGCTGTCCCCGGCTTTGGAAAGTGCCACGCTCTTGCCGCAGCCTGCCAGCATAAGCAGGGAAGTCAGTGCTGCTAAAAACAGTGCTCTGTATTTCATGTTCATTACCTCCGTAGGATATGTCAAATATTATACCACCGGCAGGAGCAAATAGCAAGACCTAAAATCTGAAAT
>CADBTF010000039.1 GCA_902797485.1 uncultured Ruminococcus sp.
TACATCAGGCGGGCAACGGCGGCTTCAAGCTCCTCAAGCTCGTTGAGGCCGGTGAAGTTCATATACCACTCGCCGATAACCTCGGAATAAAGAGCGGCGACGGCTACTCCCAGTGAGAGCCAGGGGCCGAAGGCAAAGGCTGACTTTGAGGTGTAGTGCTTGATTATCAGGCCGGCTATCGAACCGGTGATGAGGGCTACTGCCAAGGCTACCAGCACACCCTGTATCCCTAAGAACAATCCGCAGGCTGCCATGAGATAGACGTCTCCACGGCCCATTGCTCTGCCCTTTGAGAGAAGCTCGATAAGCAGCAGGGGCACGCTCACCACAAAGGTGCCGATTATATGGGAGGATATGGAAATATCCCGGTCGGAATGGTTGAAGACGATGTAGACTATTGCGATCACTGCTATGAAAATGCAGACGTAGGTGGAGATCAGCTGAGTGTCCCAATCCATGAAGAACACTACGATAAGTGCGGAGAAGATCAGGGCGGTCAGGACGAAATTCAGCGGGTGAAGGAGTACGTTGGTCTTATAGGCAACGAATATCCACACAAGAGCGTTCAGTGCTTCGACTACAGTGTAGCGGGGGGAGATCTTAGCTCCGCAGGCACGGCATTTGCCTTTCAGCAGGCACCAGCTGATTATCGGGATAAGGTCCCGGCGCTTGATCTCGGTGCCGCAGGTCATGCAGTGAGAATTGCGCTTGATAAGAGATTCTTCCTTTGGCAGGCGGTAGATGCAGACATTTAAAAAGCTGCCTACGGCTGCTCCGAAAAGGAACACGAACAAATATATTACACCGTAATAAATATAATACTGAGTACCCATAACGGCCCTCCTAATATGATTTTATTCTATTTTAACACACTTTTCTAATAATTACAAGTGTTATTTTCAACAATGTTGCTTTGATCTCTGCTCGTCTGCAGCGGGCAAGGGGTTTGAAATACAATACTGCGGAGAATGGAGAAGAAAGATGAGAAATATACCTATAGGACAGTATCTTGTGGAAGAAAAAGTCATTACTCCTGAACAGCTTGATGCGGTGCTTGAAAAACAGAAGGAGTCCAAGGGGCAGAAGTTCGGTGATGTTTTGCTTTCAATGGGGTTTATTACCGATGTGCAGTTCGCACAGGCGCTGGCTAAGAAGAACAACATTGAATTCGTTGACCTTGACGATGTCAAGTTAGATGCTGAGCTGGTCAGAAAGATACCGGAGGCTACTGCGAGAAAGTATACGGTTATCGCCTACGGCATGAAGGGTACAAGATTGCAGATCGCTACCAGTGAGCCTTTCGATTTCTATATGTTTGAGGACCTGCGTGCTGTAACGGGAGCTAATATCTCGGCAGTTATGTCTACAAAGAGTGCTATCAACAAGGCTATCGGACGTATGTACTCTGAGGGCCAGGCGGACTCCATTGCGAGAGAGGCTACCGACGAAAAGGAAGCAGAGGTAAACCTTGAGGACCTGAGAGATCTGTCTGAGGAGCGTATAGAGAATGCGCCTATCGTTAAGCTGGCAACTGCTATCGTTGAGAACAGCTACCGTAAGGGCGCAACGGATATTCACATCGAGGCCTTCAAGGATATTACAAAGATCAGGATCCGTGTAAACAGCGACCTTATCGAGCTGATGACTCTTTCTCCGGCGCTTCACGTTTCTTTGGTAACACGTTTCAAGATCCTCTCGGGCATGAATATCGCTGAGAAGCGTATCCCGCAGGACGGCCGTATGTCACAGGTCATCGACGGAACGACTGTTGACCTCCGTGTATCCAATCTTCCTATGGTTTACGGCGAGAAGGTCGTTCTCCGTATTCTGGCGGGCGATGAGTCTGTAAGAAAGATTCAGGACCTTGGTATGACTGACTACAACTACAAGCGGTTTGTATCCTGCCTGAAGGTTCCCCAGGGAGTTGTTTTGGTTACCGGGCCTACAGGTTCCGGTAAATCCACCACCCTTTATGCGGCGCTCGGTGAGATAGCCAAGCCGAACCTCAATGTTATCACAGTTGAGGACCCTGTAGAAAAGAAGATCGCAAATATCAATCAGTGCCAGATCAATGAAAAGGCCGGCATGACATTCGGCGCAGCGCTGAGGTCTATCCTCCGTCAGGACCCTGACATTATAATGATAGGAGAGATGCGTGATACCGAGACTGCCGAGATCGGTATAAGAGCTGCTATCACCGGGCACCTTGTGCTGTCCACACTTCATACCAACGATGCTGCTTCTACAGTAACGAGACTTGTTGATATGGGTGTTGACGCTTACATGGTTGCCACCTCACTTATCGGCGTTGTTGCACAGCGTCTTACCAAGGTGCTTTGCTCCTGCAAACAGGCAGTTATGTCCACTCCGGAGGACAACGCACTGATGGAGATAGATCACTCTGTTCCGATCTACAAGGCCTGCGGCTGCGCAAAGTGCAACAAGACAGGCTACAAGGGACGTACTGCTATCCATGAGATACTGTTGGCTACACCTGAGATGAAGGAGATCATTGCAGCCGGCGCTAAGAGTGAGCAGATACAGACCCTTGCAAGGCAGCAGGGCTGCCGTCTGCTTCGTGATAACGTTTCTAAGCTGGTTCAGGAAGGCGTTACAGACATTGGCGAGCTGGTTCGTGTAACCTACGCTGTATAATCAAGATCATCGGTATCATGCCGGAAGCTGCCGTGCTGATACACAAAAATATAAATTGGAGGTAAATATCTTATGTCAGTAGATATTAACAAAATTCTTGACGAGTCAAGAGCACTGGGCTGCTCGGACTTACACTTCACAGTAGGTATTCCCCCTATAGTTCGTCAGGGCGGTAACCTGAGAAAGCTTTCGAGCTATCCTGATATGACAGAGATCGATATTCTGAAGATCTGCGAGGATATGTGTACTGATAAGCAGCGCCAGCAGATCAAGGACCATATTGATACCGACTTTACATTCGTTTCCTCAAGAGGCTTCCGTCACCGTGTAAACGTATATAGACAGCGTGGAAACACAGCTATCGCTATCCGTCTTCTGAGAAATGATATTCCTACTCTGACTGACCTTAACCTGCCGCCTGTACTGGCTGAGTTCGTAATGCGCCCCCGTGGACTGGTGCTTGTTACCGGGCCTACCGGTTCCGGTAAATCCACCACACTGGCTGCTATGATCGACCATGTTAACCTGCACAAGTCGGCTCACATAATCACAGTTGAGGACCCTATCGAGTATATGCACGCACACAAGAGGTGCATGGTAAACCAGAGAGAGATCGGCCCTGATGTACCGAGCTTCTCAATGGCGCTGAGAGCTGCCCTCCGTGAGGACCCGGATATTATTCTCGTAGGAGAAATGCGTGACTTCGAGACTATCGAAGCTGCTGTTACCGCTGCTGAAACCGGACACCTTGTTATGTCCACACTTCACACCACTGATGCGCCCTCTACTATCGACCGTATCATCGACGTTTTCCCGGCTCACCAGCAGCACCAGATCAGAACTCAGCTGGCATCTGTTCTTGTTGGTATCTGCACACAGACTCTTTGCCGCACTCTTGACGGCACAAGCCGAATTGCCTGCTGTGAGATCCTGAATGCTACTGATAATATCAAGGCTATGATCCGTGACGATAAGGTTCACCTTATCAACTCTGCAATGCAGACCGGTAAGAACGTTGGAATGCAGACCCTCGACCAGGAGCTTGCTAAGCTGGTCAAGGAGAAGAAGATCTCCAAGGAGGTCGCTTTGGAAAAGTGCCTCAATGTTGGCGAGCTGAACAGATTTATTGCATCTGCACACTAAGCTATAAACACTATGCCGCACAGGAATTTCTTGTGCGGCATTTTTACATTTTGTTAATAACTTTTTGTATCAGGCGGGGCAAGTATATAGTGAAAGCCGGCGATCAAAAATCAGAGAAAGGGGGTGCCGATTTGGAGGACAGCAGAGAGCAGTTTGAGAAGATATATGTGCAGACAAAGGAAATGATATACAACCGCATCGCTGCCAAGTGCTATGCGATAGATGATGTGGACGACATCTTTCAGAATACTTACGCAGCAGTGTTCAAAGCGCTGAAGGGCCTTGACGCTCCCCCGCCGAACCCGGAGGCGTTTGTAATGCTCATCTGCAACAGGCAGCTGGCAAAATACTATTCTGCTGCCAGAAAGCTTAGAGAGAAAATAGCACTCCGAATGGGCACTGCAGAGGACTGGAAGGAGGAATACGCCGAGCCCTTCACCATTGAGGACAGCATCATTGACAGGGCAGCGCTTACAGAGATATATGCGCTGCTGCGGCGAAAGCCTTTGATCACCCAAAAGGTGTTCTTTCTCTACTACCGGCGCGGCCTGACTATCCCGCAGGCCGCTAAGGAGCTGGAGATAAGCGAGGCTTCTGTGAAGATGCACCTCTACAGGACCCTGGACGAGATCAGGCGCAGATACAGAGAGGAGAGAGCGAAATGAATGATAAAGAGCTAATGGATAAGATCTACACCGGCAGGTGCGCTGACGAGCTGTCTGCGGAGGAGCTTTTGGAGCGTACATCGTCGGCGGCGCACGTCAGGAGCAGGTATGCTGTGGCGGGAGCTGTGGCTGCGGCGGTGGTCCTTGGAATAGGAGCGGGAGTTATTATGAAGCTTTCCCGCCCGGAAAAGGGGACTGCATCTGTGGCTGCGGAACCGGAGGCTATTGTTTCTGATGATGATACGTCGGCAGAGGCATCTGTGCTTGAAGGCGGTATTTCATCTGTGACTGCATCTGCTGCAGGTGGAGCGGTGTCAGACGGAACGAAAGCGGACAGCAGCAGCTCTGCCAATGATACCAAGGAGATGTCATCAAAGACTGAAAGCAAGGCAGAGACCGAGGCACTGAGCTCCGCTGCTGAGGAGGTATCCTCACAGCAGGCGGGCGATGGAACGGTCATTTCTGAGCCGGAGAGCAGCAGCCAAGAGGTCAGCGATAAAGAGCAGGCCCCGCCGGAGGCGGTGAAGCTTGACAGCTCTGAGAAGGAAAAGATCGGTCAGCTGGTTGAGGAGGAGCAGAAGAGACTAAATACAGATGAAGAAACGGGATTGTATGTTGAAAACCCGGAGGAGATGTGGTATCTGAAGGTGGAGAACTATGATCTGGACAAGGGCTTCAGCTATTACACTCTTGATGATAAGAAGGACCTGCTCGGTACAGATGATATTTTTTCACTAATTGATGAGAATAAGCATTATTATCAGGTGCCGTTCAGTAATAAGAGAATGAACGGAGATATAATTATCAACGCAGAAAGCGGTGTGGTATACACAATCGGTGCATCGTACAGCGGATTGCCGGACATTGCAAGGATAGAAAAGCTGCTGGAAAGATACCCTGACCACACCAAGGACACGCTGTTTGAATACACTCCGCTGGGACTGTATCTGTACTGCTTTGAGAGCGGCGGCAGGCAGTATGTTATCCCATATATTGCATACAATACGTTCTATAATAAAAAAGCAGTTTATGAGATACCGCTGGGCTATACGGTATACTCCTTTGAGTCTATACAGGAATGGGCGTCGAGGGAGATCATCCATGAATACGGTGCGTCCAACGCGTTGATATATGCTGACCGCAGCACCTACAGAGACAGGGTGACATACCTTTCTGCGGAGGACTATGAGAAGGTCAAGGATTGGTTCAGAGCGCATGAAACAGATGTGGTACACCTGCCCTCTGACGGCATTATTTCAGACGGCACGAGGTTCGTTCCTTCTGACGGCACGGCCTTTATATATCTCTACCCCAAGGACGGCAGAGAGGTCTCCATACAGAGAAATTACGGCTCTGACGGCTTTGACAACGGCCTGACGGTGATCGTGAGAAAGCCGGACGGTGAAGTTTGGCTGGCGTGGTACGCAGACGAGCTATGGCCTGACACAAAGGATATAATTGCGATGATGGACAGCGCAAGATAAGCTGAAAATAATAAAATGCACTTCTGCTTTAAAGGGGCAGAAGTGCATTTTGGTATTTGTGGGATAATTACATGAGGGAGAGCTCCTCGTCGGAGAGGGCA
>CADBTF010000040.1 GCA_902797485.1 uncultured Ruminococcus sp.
ATCGCAATATCTCCGCCGAGAGAACCGTTAATGCGCTTCTTTTTATCCTTGACTTTCAGCTTGTCAATGGATACTTGCTTTTTCTTTTTTCTTGCCATTTTCAGTCCTCCCTCCTTTAATCAAGATATTTGCCCAACAGCCAGTTTACACCCTTATTGGCTAAGAGCATGGCCATAAAGAGCACGAAGCATATCGCAGACGCATAGCCCATTTCGTATCGTATGGAGCCGTAGTCTGTGGCGTGGTTCATGATCGTATGGGCCGCATAGTCTGTGGAAGGCAGACCCACCAGCATCTGTCCTACTGCACCGACGGTGAAGGAGGAGGAGATCTGCATTACAGCGGCGAAGAGCAGCTGCGGGCCCATTGAAGGGATAGTAATGGTGAAAAGCTCCTGCCAGCGGTTCTTGATGCCCTCGATAGCGCCGGCCTCGTACATGGACTTGTCGATATTCTGGAAGCCTGCACGGATAGCAAGGAAGCCTGCGCCCATGGAGATCCACAGCTGAACGATGATAACTACGGGAAGAATGTAGTTGGTATCGGTCAGGAACTGCTTAGGCGAATTGAAGAGGCCAATGTCCATCATGATAGCGTTCAGGTAACCGTAGCTGTCGCCCGAGAGGATCAGCTGCCAGGTAACGTAAACGGAGGTGGTCATTGAAGGAGCGTAGAACACGAATGTGAAGAAGGTCTTCAAAAACGGGTGCATCTCATTGATGAGCCAAGCGATAAAGAAGCTCAGCACATAGGAGAAGGGGCCGGTGAATATCGCAAAGATCAGGGTATTTCTGATAGCGATAAGGAATACATCGTCATTCAGGAACAATGTATAAAAGTTTGAGAAGCCTACCCACTTAGGGGTCTGGATCATGTTAAAGTTTGTGAAGCCCATAGGGAGGGACATAACAACAGGTACCACCGTAAAGATTATAAAGAGGATCATAAACGGAGCCAGAAGGCCGTAGCAGCCTTTGTTTACCTTCATCATGTGCCATGTATAGGCCCATTTACCCTGTTTGTTTATAGGGGCATTTGAGTTAGCCATTCGTTGATTCTCCTCCTTCCTTACTTATTCAGTCCAAGATCCTCACGCTTACGTGTGATCTCGTCGTTGATGTCCTTGTTGTACCAGAACAGTGTATCTCTTGCATTCTCTGCGTTGTTTACGGTCTCTCTGAAGGCGTTCATAAGGCCTCTTGTTACACCGTAGGAGGCAGGGATTACAGGGATCTCTACCTGTGCAAGCAGCTGGTCCTTGAGAAGAGCGACCTCATTGGTGGTCCAGGAGAGCTGCTCAAGAGCGTTGAGGTTAGCGGAATCGAAGCGTCCCATTGTGCCGAGGATAGCCTCGATGTCGTTGCCGTAGCTGGTCTGAGTTTCATCGGAGGTGAACCACTTGATGAACTCCCATGCGTCCTTCTGCTTATCCTCGTCCAGAGTGGAGAAGATGATAGCCGCAGAGCCCTGCGAGCAGGAAGCGTGATTGATAGTGCCGTCGGCCTGAACTGTACCGGGCATGGGCTGGAAGCTCCAGCAGCCCTTGATCTCAGGAGCAGCAACAGTCAGCTGGTTGAAGAATGTATAGTTCTGGATAAGTACAGGCATATCGCCCTGACGGAATCTTGTGAATGCGTCATAGGTCTGCTCGAAGCTGTAGGTGGTATAGAACTTAGTCCAGGCATCGAAGGAGTCGATAGCCTCCTGAGTGTCGAAATTGGTCTTGGTCTGGCCTTCGTCGTAGTAGTTTACACCCTTTTGCAGCAGCATGGAGGCGAAGGTGTTTCCGGCCTCAGTAACAGGTGAGATAACGCTGCCTATCGGGAGTATCAGGCCGACCTCCATGTAGTTTCTCTGGAGTGTAGGCAGAACCTTGAGCAGTCCGTCCCATGTAGCCAGGTCTGTCTTGGGGTCGATGCCGTACTGCGAGAGCACGTCGGAGCGGTAGAAGAGCATAGGGAAGGTCTGAGAAACGGGAAGTCCGTAGCAGCCTCCGTTATACTCATAGAGCACACCGGCCTGCGGTGCGAACCGCTTCATGACCTCGTCGTAGTCATCAAACTGTTTCAGGTCTACGAGCACATCTCTTGCAGCAAGCTGTATCGGGAAGTCGCCGCCCATAAAGAGCGCCAGGTCGGGGCCCTTGCCGGCGAAGGTAGCTTCGATGATACCGCCCTGTACCAGCTTCATATTTACTTTGGTCTTAGCGGTGGGGTTATACTCGTTGCTTATAAGGTTCTGGATAACGGTGGCGTTATCACGTCCGAGAGTTGTCCAGCAGATCATAGCAGCTGAATCGTCATCAGCCAGTGAGTTATAGTCCTCGAAGAAGGAGCCTATGAAGGACTGGAAGCCGAAGCCGATAGACTTGAAGAAGCTTTCGTCGCAGTCAGTGAACTCCTCATTGCTGGTGAGCACCTCGATCATGTCGATCTCAAGGGGCTGCTCACGGTACTGGTTCACCCAGGAGGAAACGGAAGTAACGTTATCCTTGATCTGGCTCATCATGCTGGGGATCCTGTCGGCCTTATCAACGCACTTGTCAAGCACGATAGCCAGCTTGTCAAGGGTAACGGCCTCAGTTCCGCCGCTGCCGGAGAGCTTTTCGATCTTCTTCATCTGCTCTCTCAGGCTGTCGGAATACTCCTTGAATCTGTCAAGGATACCGGGGATAGAGCCTTTGATGTCGTAGTTATTGTATTCATCAGGGTTCGGGCCGGTGATCGCACGGATCTGTCTGTAATAACTGTTTACCTGATAAACGATCTCGTCGATGTCGCCCATGATCTCGCCTATCTCGCCGGGGACTGCCTCAAGGGTGAGGGTGTGCTTTCCGGTATCAAGGTAGAAATACATCGGCTCGTCGTCCTTTGAAGGAACTGTGAGGGTCCAGTCGGTATCGTAGTAGAACTTTATCTGCTCGCACTCTGCGTTGGGAACAACGCCGTCGATATAAAGTCTTCTGTTTGAATACATACCTCTCATGGAATCCTGCTTTGCACGGATACCGATCTTGTAATAGCCTGCGGTGGTAACGTCTACCTCCCAGGTAGCAGCCTGAGTAGCCTTGTTCCAGTTATCCTTGCCTATGGTATTGTATCTGGTCTTGGTAGGGCTCTGGCCGTTCACAGAGGAGGTCAAATAGGAGTTTCTGTCCGCAGTCGGGAACAGGGTTCTGTCCGACTTGTAGCTGGCGCTTTCGCCCTCAAGGAGGATCCTGTCGGCCTGCGAGCCTGACACATCTCCGGGGGCTGAATAGGGTTCAGGTGTCTTTTCATTGAAAAGCTTTAAATAAGCCAGTGCAAACTGAGCCTTCTGGGACTGCAGGGTGATCTTGTGCTCGCCTGCTTCGATATAGAAGCCCAGTGCTTCATTTCTCAGTCCGTCAATATCCTTGAGGGGGCTGACCTGCCAGCAGACCTGTTCGATCTGGCCGGGCCTTATGTCATTTCCTCTGACGTCCTGCTCAATATCAGTTTTGTTCACCCATCTCTTGGGGAGGGTGATTCTCGATGCAGTAGTATATGGGCAGACATCATCAATAAGCAGTGCAAACTCAACAGAGGTCGTACCGCCTTCGAGGGCCTCATATTTTGCTTCAATGTTATACCAGCCGGTCTCGGGCACTTTGACCTTGAAGTCAACGGTACCTACCTGATTGGCCCACTTCATAACATTGGCTTCTCCGTCAACGGTCTCCTTGGAGATCTCGGCGCCATCGCCGGAGCTCACATAGTCAGCACCGTTGATCATGACCTCAACATCAGGTCTTGCCGCATCTGCGTGCTTTTTAACATAGTTGCTGTACGCATTCTCGCGGTTGCTCGCATCAATGACCTCAGCAGAGAGGTCCTTGGGCTGCGAAGCACTTTCTGCTGCAAACGCCGTCAGCCCGCAGGATGCTGCCAGCGATAATGCAAGTGCAGATGAAATAACACGTTTAAAAATAGTGCTTTTCAAGAGATTCTTCCACCTTTCGTAATTATTTGCCGTTTGAAACTCCTATTTCTCAAACTACTATATATTATTAAAATAGTATAGTCTTATTCTCCCGACTTGAACACCACGACTCTGCGGCTGTCCTCGTCGAACTCCACCTTGACTTTATCTCCGCCCTTGATGCCGAGCTTTTCCATGTGGTCCTTCGGCAGCTGCAGCCGCCCGGAGCGGTCAAGCACCACAAGCTCCTCATGTGTTTCTTCTTCTTCTCCTTCGGCAGCATTGACGATATTTCCCATTTCGTCCAGCTCCTGAGCGTAGCTCTTTTTCCTGACGATCTCCGAGCTCGTCCTGCCGTCTCTTATAGCCACCACTCTGTCTATCCGCTTTGAAAGCTTAACATCGTGGGTAACTATGACGACTGTCAGCCCCTCGGTCTCATTGAGCTTTTTGAATATGTCAAGTATGATATTGGAGGTCTTTGTGTCCACCGAGCCGGTGGGTTCATCTGCCAGGAGCAGTCTTGGGTTATTAGCCAGTGCGATCGCAATGGCAACTCTTTGCTGCTCACCGCCGGACATCTGGTCCAGCCTGGAATTCTTCCGGTGAGAGAGCCCCACCTTTTCCAGCAGCTCCAGCGCCCGTTTCCGCCTTTGCTTTGAGCCTTTCAAAAGCATTGGCAGCTCCACGTTCTGGACCGCCGTAAGATACGGGATAAGGTTTCTCGCATTGTTCTGCCACACAAACCCTACCGTATTCCGTTTGTATTCCATGTAGTCCTTGTCTGAGAACTTCAAAAGGTTTTTTCCGTCCACAAACAGGCTCCCCGCCGAGGGCTTGTCAAGGCCGCCCAGCATATTCAGCAGTGTGCTCTTGCCGCTTCCCGAATTTCCGACTATCGCCATCAGCTCGCCCCGCTTCACATCAAGGTCAAGCCCCTGAAGGGCCACCACCTCGACCTCGTCGGTCTTGTAAATTTTCACAAGATTCTCACACCGTATCATATAATCATCATTACGGGGTGATATGCTATCATCAGAGGGGCCTTCATCTATCCCGTCGTAAACTGACGAGACCAGTTTTGCTGCATCACTCAACGATCTCACCGTCCTCTAACGTGTAGACCTTGTCAGCAATGTCCATCATGCTTGGGTCGTGCGTCGTCATAATGATCGTCATGCCGAATTCTGCCACAAGCTCCTTAAAGAGCTTCACCACATGGAGAGCAGTTGCAGTATCCAGCTCTGCTGTGGGCTCATCAGCAAAAACCACCTTCGGGTCGTGAGCTATCGCTCTGGCTATCGCCACTCTTTGCTGCTCGCCGCCTGACATCTCGCTGGGCCGGTGGAACATTCGCTTGTCCAGCCCGACGTTCTTCATAACCTCCCGCACTCTGGCATCACGCTTGTCATAAGGGAACTTGGAGAGCCTGAGCCCGAACTCCACATTCTCATAGGCGTTCATGCTGCTCATCAGCGCCACCGACTGGAACACGAAGCTCATGTCATACCGCCGCAGCTCGTCACGCCTGCGCTCAGAGAGCTTGGTAATATCCTTCCCGTCGAAGAACACGCTCCCCTTGGTGGGCTTATCCAGCGCACCGAGAATGTTTATCAGGGTAGTTTTTCCGCTTCCGGAGCGGCCTCTGAGAATGGTCAGTTTTCCCTGCTCGATGTCGATATTAATGTTTTTCAGGGCCGAGACCACACTGCCGTCGCCGATCTTGAAATCACGGCAAAGCCCTTTAGTAGAGATAATATTCCCCATAGAAAATCCTCACGGCCTGGCCGCTTTTGTTCATTTTTCAGCTCCCGAACAGGTGCCGGCTTCAAAAAAAGCAATGCAAATCAAACATATTGTGTATCACGCTTTAGCAGACAACAATATGTAGTAATTATAACCAAATATTCAAGACAAAATTATCATATTTCGCATGATTTTTATATGATTTGTCCAAAATGGCGCACTTTGCTAACAATAATTATAACAATTATAAACAGTTTTGTCAAGGAGTTTAAACGTTTGAGAAAAAGGTTTTTACTCCTTCTTTTTTATTTAGGCAGATTGACGAAATGAGCAAAAATATTTTGTATACAATCCCGATTTGGTTTCAACATTTTTTATATTTCGTCAGTTTTTGTTATATCTGTTCACAGAAGGTTTCCAATATATCTGATAAATGTTCAGATTATTTCAGCTTGACAAATTTTCAGAGTTTCATATATTTTTATAAAAACACTTTATTTTGAGCATCTGCTGTGCGAAATCGTTTTCGATTTTTTGGCTTGAAATCAGCAGACCGTTCCGGCCGGATGATTCTGCTGCAAGAGGTCCCTCATAGCCTTGAAATTATTGTCAGCTGCGGAGGCACCGCCAGTTAAAAAAAGGCTTGCTTTTTTGCAGAAGATGTGCTATATTTATAGGGATAGAAATAGTACGATCAAAGGAGGGCCGCTATGTTCCCGGAGATACGTTCGGTCGCAGTTGATAACGCCGAGCTCAAATATTTTTCCTTCGGCTCAGGGCCGAAGCCAATGGTTATAATTCCCGGAGTGAGCATACAAAGTGTCATGCTCTCCGCAGGAGCGATCGCAGAAGCCTACAAGCGCTTCGCTGAGGATTTCACCGTCTATGTGCTTGACAGGCGCCAGCCCGCACCCAAAGGCACCACTGTCTCTGACATGGCTGCCGACGCCGCAGTTGTGCTGAAAACTGCCGGGGTAAAAGATGCCTGCGTGCTGGGTGTTTCTCAAGGGGGAATGATCGGCCTCACCCTTGCTGCCGATTTCCCGGAGCTGGTGAGCAGGCTTGCAGTCGCTGCGTCCTCATGTACGATAACTCCCTCATACCGGGAGATATTTGACAAGGCTGTCTCTTTGGCAAGGCAGGGCAGGAGCAGGGAACTGAACCTTATGTTTGCCGAGGCCATTTACACTCCGGCCTTGTTTGAGAAATTCAAAAACATCTTTGCGGAGGCTTCCGCGGCCATAACCCCGGAGGACCTGACCCGGTTCGAGAACATCTCCGCAGCGCCTGTGGACGTGGATTTCACGGAAAAGCTTGCGAATATCAGCTGCCCTGCCTTTGTGGCCGTGGGCTCTGAGGATAAGATCTTCGGCACCGGGCCCTCTGAATTTATAGCACGTCAGCTCGGCTGCCGGCTCAAGATCTACGAAGGCTTCGGCCATGCAGTCTATGACGAATCAGAGGAGCTGAAAGCTGATGAATACGAATTCTTTGTCAGCTGACGAAGAGGATAACTGCACAGATCATACCGAAAGGGGAGAGAAGTATTTCTGAGGAAAATCTTTGCTTTGCAGATTTTGAATTTACCTGCGGCTTCTATATAGATAAGGCTCAGTGCGAGCTGCTGAGCATCGGGCTTGTCATCTGCGACGGGGATCACAATATCCTTAAAACCTACTACCGCACCGTAAGGCCCAATATCCACCGCAAGCTCACCAAGCAGTGCCGCAAGCTCACCAAGCTCACTCAGGAGGAGATAGACGCCTCTGCCGACGCTAATTTTGTGGCCGGCGAGGTCTGTACTGTACTGAAACAGTACGGCATCAAGCAGGTGGGTGTATGGGGCAACTTTGACAGACCCGGCCTGCTCTCCGATATCAAGCAGCACAACCGGGCTCACAAAAGCGCTTCAAATGTCAGCCGGCTGCTGAACTTAGTCCGGGATATCCAGAATGAGACAATCAAGAAGATGAAGCTCCCCCAGGC
>CADBTF010000041.1 GCA_902797485.1 uncultured Ruminococcus sp.
AAAAGCCGGAAAGAATGTGTAAAAGCGTTGTTGACAAACCGACGCAAATATGCTATAATAATAAAAGCGAAGACGTTTCTGCACACATTTTGGGCAGCATACTTTTATGCTTTGGGTTTTAAAGTCGTGTGCAGTAAGCTTGCTGCCGATCAGTCTGCGCTCAATTGCGGACAAGCGTTTGCAGCATTTTACCTCTCAGATCTCTGGGGCCGCCCTTTGATCGGGGGGGATGGCATACTTTTAAAAAAACCACCATTTTTTTGATTATGCTGCGAGTCAGTCATCAGATAGCTTGCCCTTGGATATCAGCCGCACAGCGGCTTAATATAAGCTGTAGTCACCTTCGGGTGTATTACAGCTTTTTTATTTTGATCTGCCCGGCAGCATTGACAAATAAATCGATTTGGTATATACTATATATAGTGTCGGCGAAATTTGTCGAAATACATTCTGTTGAAGGGAGTGATAGCCTTGGGGCGAGGAAAAAGGCTGCCGGCGTATTCTGTGCTGATGTCTGTCTACGAGCACGAAACACCGGAGAACCTCAATTCAAGCCTTGACAGTATGCTGCTCCAAAGCTACCCGCCCGATGAAGTAGTGCTGGTCTGCGACGGCAAGCTCACCTGTGAGCTGAACATCATCGCCAAAAGCTTCGAGAGCGAGTTCCGGCCCTATTTCAGGATCATCAGGATAGATGAACACGTCGGGGCAGCTGCTGCACTTAATGAGGGCATAAAAGCCTGCACCTGCCCGTATATCGTCCGAATGGATTCTGACGACGTGTCTTTCCCTGAGCGCTGCCGCCGTCAAATGGAGCTCTTTGCCGCCAAGCCTCATCTGGATATGGTCGGCACCTTTGCAGAGGTCTATGACATTGACAAGGGCGAGACCGTCGGCGTAAAGCGTATGCCCACCAAGCATAAGGAGATCAAAAAATATGCCCGCAGGCGCAACCCTTTCTGCCGGCAGGCTCTGGCTTTCAGACGTGAAAAAGCAGTTGAGGTGGGCGGCTATGCAGAGCTTGATGAATGCGAGGACTACGAATTTGTTGCCCGTATGCTGGCAAACGGCGCCAAGGCCAGAAATATACCGGAGGTGCTGGTGCGCTACCGCATCAGCGAGAAGGACTACAAAAAGCGCAAAAGCCTGCGCTCCACCAAGAACTTTATCAGGGTCCGTAAGATGATACACAAAAGCGGCTTTTCCTCTTTTGCGGACGTGGTGATCCCCAGCGCCATGCAGCTTATGCTGTGCCTGCTCCCATGGCGGTTCACCAGAAGATTTTATACCCGTATGAGAAGCGGCGGCGAGGAATACCTGGAACATTTAACAGAGCCATATTGAAAACGTTTGCAAATCAGAGCAAACGTTTTCGTTTTTGAACACATTGTAAAAGACAATTTTGACCTATTGACTAACCGGATAAATGGGAGTAAAATTGTGATATAAAGATCAGTTGATTAATAAGGAGGAATATTATGAAGGAATGGATCAAGAAAGCAGTCGCTCTATGCGCCTGTACTGCCATGACTGCTTCTCTTGCAGGCTGCGGCAGCAGTGACAGCAGCAGCGCAGGTGAGATCAGCAGTGCAGACAGCAAGGCAGCAGACGCTTCTCAGTCTGCCAACAGCACCGCAGGTGAGAATTCGCCCTCTGACGAATCCAAGCCCTATGAGCGCAACCCGCTGCCGGTGGAGCCTGTGACGGAAACTATGGGTGACTTTGACATCTCAGATGTGCAGAACGAATCAGACGTTCCGGCAGATTTCAAGGTCGAGCTGGAAGCGGAGAAGGGCACCCTCAACGGCAAATCAGCCGTGCTCAATAAATCCTCAATGGGCGATTTCAGCGGCGAAGGCTATATTATCATAGCTCAGGACGATGAGACCTCTGCCGAGTTTGAGGTGGAGCTGGAGACCGCCGGCCACTACGATATTTCCATTATCTCCGCCCGTGCCTCCGAGGACGCCACTGGCCAGGTGCTTATGGACGGCAGCGAGCTGCGGACTATCTCAGTTTCCTCGACCAAATTCGAGGATAACGGCATCAAGAATATCGAGCTGCCCGCCGGCAAGCACACCTTCACCTTTAAGAGCATCAAGAGCAATCTCTTTATCGACAAGATCACCTTTGCCGCACCCATGCAGGTGGATCTGTCTGTCTTTAACGTCAAGAAAGAGCTTGCCAACCCCAACGCCGGCGACGAGACCAAGAGGCTATATAATTTCCTCAGGGACTGCTACGGCAGGTATACTGTCTCCGGCCAGTATTCCGGCGACAACATGGGCTCCTCCAGCGCAGAGTTCTATGTTATTGAAAAGACCACCGGCAAGAAGCCCGCTATCCTCGGCCTTGACCTTATCGAGCTCTCACCCAGCCGATTGGTGCACGGCTCCTCCGGCGGCGAGCAGGTCCCGCAGCAGGCTATCGACTGGTGGAACAATAACAACGGCATCGTTACCCTCTGCTGGCACTGGAACGCTCCCGAGCCCTATCTTGAAACTAAAAACAACGGCGCATGGTGGCAGGGCTTCTACAGCGAATACACTAATTTCTCCCTTGCCAAAGCCCTCAGCAAGGAGGACGAAGAAGGCTATAACTACATTATCCGTGACATAGACGCTATCGCTGACACTTTGGCTTATCTGGACGATCAGCACGTCCCTATCCTGTGGAGACCTCTCCATGAGGGCGGCGGCGACCCTAAGTGGCATAACCCCTGGTTCTGGTGGGGCTCCTCCGGCGCCGATGCCTACAAGGAGCTCTGGAAACTGATGTATGACCGGCTTACAAATGTTCACCATATCAACAATCTGATATGGGTGTGGAACGGGCAGGACCCTGACTACTACCCCGGCGATGAGTATGTTGATATTATCGGCTATGACATCTACGCCGACAAGGGAGACACCTCCTCTCAGAAGCAGATCTTTGACCTGATGCGCTCCGTCACATCAGAGAACAAGATCATAGCCCTCACAGAAAACGGCGTTATCCCCGACCCGGCAGCCTCCTTTGCGGACGGCTCACGCTGGTGCTGGTTCGCCACCTGGAACGGCGAGTTCATCTTTGACGGCGGCGAAATGAAGATCTCGGATTACACCGGCGAGGAAAAGGCCAAGGAGTTCTTTAACAGCGAGCGTGTGCTCACCCTTGACGAGCTTCCCGATCTGAAGAGCTACCCTATCGACACTGAAAAATTCTTGGCAGAGAACAAATAACACCAAACCGCCCGGGAGTTCATTCTCCCGGGCGGTCATTATTATATCTGTATTTATCTGTATTCTATCTCGAAATTCTCAAATGCGGCCTTGCTCCTGCCAATGGCGTACAGCCCCAGCATTACGCCGGTGAAGCCGCCGGACACCTCACTGGTGAGATATTTGGCGTAGCCGTAGCCAAGGCTTGTGGCAACCTCATCGCCCTCATTCTTGAAGGAGAAATTATAGCTGAAATTATCCGCACTGACTATGAGCCTTGCCTTGTCAGTCTTTATGGGGAATGCCTTCTGAATGTGCTTTATGCCGCCGATATTCAGCTTTAAGATCACCTCATATCCCAGGCCGTCACTGCACTCCCTTACAGCAATGTCATAGTGCTCATTCTCGCACATATAGATCGTTAAGCCTGCCTCGCCCGGCCGTCTGCTGTCTCCACAGGGTTCCAGCCTGATGTTCACTGCCATGTTGAAATTGAACTCCTTCTGGCGCATGGCAATAAAGGTAGGAGAATCAGCCTCCTCCAGATTTATGTCAGTGCCGTAAAGGGTCGCCTTGTTCCGGCCCAGCTCGTATTTTTTCAGGTTTGGCTTTCTCATGTAGCTCCAGTCTATATTCCAGTCGGTGCTCTCAAAGGTGA
>CADBTF010000042.1 GCA_902797485.1 uncultured Ruminococcus sp.
GAAAAGTTTACAAGCACCTCAGCTTATGCAGCGGTTCGTTTCTGAGGATCTTTTCTCCGTTGTGGGCAATGCGCTCTATCATACGGGGCTCAAATTTCTTTCTTATGACCTCCTCTGCCTGCCCAAGAAGCGCATGGCCGCTGTTGGTGCGGTGGTAGTCAGTTCCCATGACATAAACAAAGCCGTCGTCTATAAGCTTTTTGCAGCTGCGCCTGCTTGAAAATTTAGTCAGAGACACAGCATTTATCTGCCCGATAACATCAAGCCGCATAAGCTCGCTCAGCTCATTGTATGAGGTGAAATTCAGGTAGCGTTCTATGTGGGCGATCATAAGCTTTAGCTGTGTGTTCTGCGAAAGTTCCTCAGTGTCTCTTATAATGTCACTGGTGAGCTTGGTGTAGGGCATTTCCCAAAGGAGATAGTCAGTTCCCTGAAGGCATAGCCTGCCGGCTTCCTCGCTGTGTACAAGAGCATGATTATACAGCACCTCAGCGCCGAGAAGTATCTTCGGGTGCTCAGGCTTCAGGTGGGGTTTAAGCTGCTCGTAGGCGTTGTTGCGGTTCTCGATAAATCTGTCTATGCTGACCTTGTGCATATAAAAATGCGGTGTTGCGCAGACGATATCTACTCCGTCCTCTGACATCATATCTAAAAGTGCTACGGATTCCTCAATGTTTCTTGAGCCGTCGTCAATTCCGGGCAGTATGTGTGAATGAAAATCTATCTTCATAATCGTTATCCTCCAAAAGTATTATATCATTTTTTTCCAATTAAGTCAAGGAAACATCAATATGCAAGGAAGATAAATGAATTATTCATTTTATTGTTATTTTGTTAATTTTAACGAAAGGTATTGACGAAGCAGAAAAAAGATGTTATTATTATAATATCTTTTTTATTTTAAAGCAAAGGAAGGATTAAGATGAAGGTCCCATTCATAACTAAGGCCCAGGCCGAGGAGATCATAGAAAAGTATCCTACCCCTTTTCACATCTATGACGAAAAGGGTATAAGAGAAAATGCAAGAAACCTGTATAAGGCCTTTTCATGGAACAAGGGCTACCGTGAGTTCTTTGCAGTTAAGGCGACCCCGAATCCTTACATATTGAAGATATTGAAGGAGGAAGGCTGCGGTGTTGACTGCTCATCTCTGACAGAGCTTATGATGAGCGAGTGCTGCGGTTTCTCCGGCAGCGACATAATGTTTTCCTCTAACGTTACCCCTGAGGAGGATATGAAAAAGGCCCATGAGCTTGGCGCTTTTATCAATCTTGATGATATTACTCATATTGAGTTTTTAGAGAAGCTCTGCGGCCTGCCTGAGACTATATTCTGCCGCTTTAATCCGGGCGGGCATTTTGAACTGGAAAACAAGATCATGGACGACCCCGGTGATGCTAAATACGGCTTTACCAAAGAACAGATCTTTGAAGGCTTCAGGATCTTAAAGTCCAAGGGCGTTAAGCATTTCGGCATTCATGCTTTCCTTGCTTCAAATACCGTTACGAATAATTATTATCCCAAACTTGCAAAAATACTCTTTGAGCTGGCAGTTGAGCTTAAAAATGAGACCGGCGCTGATATAAAGTATATCAACCTATCAGGCGGTGTCGGAGTTTCTTATCTGCCTGATGTTCCGCAGAATGATATTTTTGCCATCGGTGAGGGCGTTCACAAGGCCTTCGATGAGGTGCTTGTTCCGGCAGGCATGGGTGATGTTGCGATCTTCACAGAGCTTGGCAGATATATGCTTGCCCCTTACGGCCATCTTGTAACGAAGTGTATTCACCAGAAGCATATCTACAAAGAGTATATCGGCTGTGATGCCTGCGCCTGCAACCTGATGCGTCCTGCAATGTACGGTTCATATCATCACATAACTGTTCTTGGTAAGGAAAAGGCACCCTGCGATCATAAATACGATGTGACAGGCGGCCTTTGTGAGAACAACGACAAGTTTGCGATCGACAGAATGCTTCCTGAAATAAACATCGGAGACATTCTTGTTATACACGACACCGGCGCACATGGCTTTGCAATGGGCTATAACTATAACGGCAAGCTTCGCTCTGCTGAACTCCTCCTGAAAGAAGACGGTTCTGTTCAGCTTATTCGCCGTGCAGAAACTCCCTCTGACTATTTCAGCACCTTTGATTTTACCGGCATACTTGATAAATATATAGAAAAATAACTTTTTCGATGCGCTCCGAGTTTTTTCGGGGCGCATATTTTTTCTCCTTTGGCTGTATAATTAAGCAGGACAAAGGAGGTCAAAACATGAAAAGGTTATTTTTTATTTTATCAGCACTATTATTTACTGCCTGCGGCACACCTATCACGGACAAGCCATTGATCCATAATTCATCGCCGGTGCCAGTCAGCTTAACAAGAGAAACAGCGTCGTTTCAGTCGGCAGAGTATCAGGCGCTGACCTATGATGAAGTCAAAGCAATTTGGATATCGTATTTGGAACTTGCAGAGATCTGCACTGATGGGGAGGAAAGCTTTAGAGAGAAATTTGCCGATATGCTTGATAACTGTGTTGATATTGGAATAAATACGGTTTACGTTCATGTAAGGACCTTTAGTGATTCTTTCTATCCCTCTGAATATTATCCCTATACCAAGGCATTTAACGGAAAGCCTTTTGATGCACTTGAAATAATGATCGACGAGGCTCACAAGAGACAGTTATCCTTCCATGCCTGGATAAACCCTCTTAGGTGTGAGACCGGAGAGGTGCTTGATAGTATGTCTGAGAAATATCCTGTCAAAAAATGGTATGAGGACCCTGAAAAATATTTGCAGTATATAATGTATGTGGAGGAGACCGGCCACTACTGGCTTGACCCCGGAGTAGAAGCTGTGAGGGAGCTGATCGCAAAGGGAGCAGGTGAGATAGTAAAGAATTATAATGTGGACGGTGTACACATTGATGACTATTTTTATCCCACCACTGAAAGCTATTTTGATGCAGGTGTCTATGTAGAGCAGGGAAGTGATCTGCCCTTTGATGAGTGGCGATTTGAAAACTGTACTGCTATGGTAAAGCAAATATATGAAGCTGTCAAGGCAGAAAACAGCACAGTTGAGTTTGGGATAGCGCCGCAGGGAAATATTGAGAACAATTATAACTATATGTTTGCAGATGTGAAAAAATGGTGTGCCGAAGAAGGCTTCTGCGACTATATCTGCCCCCAGATATACTTTGGGTATAATAATCCGTATAAGCCCTTTGCTGAAACTGTTGATGCATGGGTCAAGCTTTGCAGTGAGAGCGGAAAAAAGCTTATCATAGGGATAGGCGCCTACAAAATCAACTCGGAAGATGAATTCATAAATGAAATCGGCATAGTCAGCCGACAAGCGGATCTGTCACTGCAAAAGACCAATGGAGCAGCGATGTTTTCTTACAACAGTTTTTTTAAAACTGAAAGGGGAGAGCAGGAGGCAGCTCTTGTAAAGAAAACTTTGAGAAAAAAATAACATATTGTAGAGATCAGAAAATTACAGCAAATAAAAAAATTGAAAAAAGCAAAAAAACTTTGAAAAAGTAGTTGACAAATGCAAAAATATAGTGTATAATAATATAGTCGCTACGGGGACAGCACAATATGGCGGTATAGCTCAGTTGGCTAGAGCACTTGGTTCATACCCAGGGTGTCACCGGTTCAAATCCAGTTACCGCTACCAAATGCTGTCCCCTTAGTAAGGCCCGTTGGTCAAGAGGTTAAGACACCGCCCTTTCACGGCGGAATCATGGGTTCAATTCCCGTACGGGTCACCAAATCATATGCTCGGAAACAGCGTAATATCGCCGTTTCCGAGTTTTTCTTTTATAC
>CADBTF010000043.1 GCA_902797485.1 uncultured Ruminococcus sp.
ACAAGAAGAAGTAAGGAGGGTGTGAAGAATGGCTCAGCCTAAGAAAAAGACGACTATCCGTCGCCGCCGTGAAAGAAAAAATATTGAGCAGGGACAGGTTCATATCCAGTCTACCTTCAACAACACTATTGTTACTATTACTGATATGCAGGGTAATGCTATCTCATGGGCTTCTGCCGGCGGACTTGGCTTCAGAGGCTCCAAGAAGTCTACTCCCTTCGCTGCTCAGACTGCTGCTGAGACCGCAGCAAGAGCTGCTAAGGAGCATGGCCTGAAATCAGTTGAGGTTTTCGTTAAGGGACCCGGCGCAGGCCGTGAGGCTGCTATCCGTGCGCTGCAGAGTGAGGACCTTGAAGTTAAGCTTATCAAGGACGTTACTCCTATCCCCCACAACGGTTGCCGTCCTCCCAAGAGGAGAAGAGTTTAATAACAGATTTGAGTTTTTAAGTTTACTCAAAGTCGGGCGGGTGTCCTGGCGGCTAATAGCCGCCACGAACCGGAAAGGCTCGATAACAAATTAAAAAACGGAGGTTTATTACTATGGCAGTAAGCAAGGAACCAATTTACAAAAAGTGCAGAAGCCTTGGCATCAGCCCTATGGTCATGGGAGCTACCAAGGACTATAACAAGCGTAACCCCGACGCCAACAAGCGTAAGAAGGTATCAGAGTACGGCCTTCAGCTGAAGGAAAAGCAGAAGCTGAAGTTCATCTACGGAATGCTTGAGAAGCAGTTCTATCACTATTTCGAGATCGCTCAGAAGATGGAAGGCCAGGCCGGTGAAAACCTTATCACACTTCTTGAGTCGAGACTTGACAATGTAGTATTCAGAATGGGCCTCGCTTCCACAAGACGTGAGGCAAGACAGCTCGTTGTTCACGGCCACTATGACGTAAACGGCAAGAGAGTTGATATTCCTTCCTACAGAGTAAAAGTAGGCGACGTTATCTCCCTCAGAGAGAACAGCAAGAAGAGCGAGAAGTTCAAGCAGATCGCTGAGACAACCGCAGGCAGACTTACCCCTGAGTGGCTGGACGTTAATAAGGACGCTCAGAGCGCAAAGGTAGTTCGTATGCCTGTCAAGGACGATCTCGATTATGAGCTGGAAGAGCACCTCATCGTCGAGCTGTATTCAAAGTAAGCTTTCTGATTTTATCAGATCATGCAGAAGGGTTAAGGGCCGCATGATCGTGTGGCCTGAGTTCAGATACAGGAGGGTCAATAAATGCTTGAAAAAATAGAAAAGCCTGAAATCGAAACAGCCGAGCTAAAAAGCAACGGAACCTACGGCAAGTTTATTCTTGAGCCTTTGGAGCGCGGCTACGGCACAACTCTGGGTAACTCGCTCAGAAGAGTGCTGCTCTCCTCATTGCCGGGCGTAGCCGTAACATCTGTAAAGATCGACGGCGTACACCACGAGCTCTCTACTATCCCCGGAGTTAAGGAGGACGTTACTGAAATTATCCTTAACCTCAAGGGATTGACTGCAAAGCTTTACGGCGATGGTCCTAAGACCGTTTATATCGAGGCAGAAGGCGAATGCGTCGTTACTGCCGGAGACATCAAGACTGATTCAGAAGTCGGCATTCTCGTTCCCGATATGCACATCGCTACTCTTGGCGCAGGAGCTAAGCTCTATATGGAGATCGTTCTGGACAGAGGCAGAGGCTACGTTTCTGCCGAGAAGAACAAGGCGATCATGCAGAAGCAGGGCAATGTGCCAATAGGCATCATTGCAGTTGACAGCATATACACACCGGTACTCAAGGTGAACTACACTGTTGATAACACTCGTGTAGGCCAGATCACCGATTACGATAAGCTCACTATTGAGGTATGGACCGACGGTACTATATCCGCTAAGGAGGCTGTATCGCTTGCAGCCAAACTCCTCAACGAGCATCTTAATCTCTTCATTGACCTCTCTGAGGAGGCGGGCACTGTTGAGATGATGGCCGAAAAGGACGATAAGGGCAAGGAGAAGATCCTGGAGATGACCATTGAGGAACTTGACTTATCGGTGCGTTCATTCAACTGCCTGAAGCGTGCAGGTATCAATACCGTCAACGACTTGATCGGTAAGTCGGCAGAAGAAATGATGAAGGTCAGAAACCTTGGAAAGAAATCATTTGATGAGGTTAAGGAAAAGCTGCAATCGCTGGGCTACGACCTCAGTTCTGAAGAAGAAAATTAATTTAAGGAGTGAATATCTATGCCAGGCACAAGAAAGCTCGGAAGGGCTACAGACCACAGAAAAGCAATGCTCAGAGCTATGGTCACCTACCTTCTCGAGAACGGTAAGATAGAAACAACTGTGACAAGAGCTAAGGAAGTCAGCGCTATGACCGAAAAGATGATAACTCTCGGCAAAGCAGGCGACCTCCACTCAAAGCGTCAGGTGCTCTCTTATATAACTAAGGAGTCCGTAGCTAAGAAGCTGTTTGATGACATTGCTCCCGGTTATTCCGGCCGCAACGGTGGCTACACCCAGATCATCAAGACAGGCCCGCGCCGCGGCGACGCTGCTGAGATGGCTATAATCAAGTTGGTTTAATATCAATATTTCAGGGCTGCCCTTTAGGGGCAGCCTTTTTTGCAGCCCTCTCATTCTCAGAATATGTCAATTAATAGTATTGTATTTTTAAATATTTATTAAAACGCTTGTAATTTACTACAAAAAATGATATTATTATAGAAGGCACTTATGCAATCTGCTTGCATTTGAAATTTTCAGGAAAGGAGAATGGCGATGGCGGCTAAAAAAATCAGCAGAGCAAGTCTGAAAAATGTCAATAAGGTCCAGGCATTATTGATAATCGGCTTTGCTTTGATCGTTATTACCGCAGTCTTTATCGTTTCCGATCTTGCTGTCGCTAAGACCGATGAGGTGCTGAAAAATAAGGTCATCTCACTGACCTCATCTCTGAATGTTCAGATGAAGCTAAACCTCGAAAGCTATCTCTCCCGAATGGAAACTATCGCTACTCTCGCCTTCGGTGAAAAGGACGCCTACACCTACGACGCCACCGACCCTAACAACGACGAGTACGAGGCTATCAATACCGAAAAAACAATTACCGATAAGCTCTACAGTCTTTGTATAATGGAAAACTTTGTTGACTACGGCATCGTCTACCGGAATAACCGTACTGTGGGCAAGATCTCCAACGGCACTGCCTCACTGTTCGGGGATAAGCTCTTTGATGAGCTGAGCTCTATGATCTCACGCCCACGCACTAACGACGGCTGGTCCACCGGCTATGGAGATAATTTCAAGCGCATCTACTATGTTAAAAAGGTCCACGATAATGCGGTGCTGTTTATCTCATTCTATGCAACAGAGCTGGACACAGTGTTCGATAATCCGGAGACTCTCAGCGACATGGAGATACGGCTGGTCAATGCGGACCTGAATATGATCTATTCA
The DNA here is from genome assembly GCA_902797485.1 of uncultured Ruminococcus sp. GTDB lineage: Bacteria > Bacillota > Clostridia > Oscillospirales > Ruminococcaceae > FB2012. Next base: position 3,427 of record CADBTF010000043.1, read on the forward strand.
AAGAGAAGCAGTGAGGTGGGCCAGGCCCTGCCACAGGATATTACAAGCCGTATTGACAGTAAAAATTCTGCAACGGTGCTGGATAATGAATATATCGTGTCCGTCAACAGCTGCCGGGACTGGTATGTGGTCTGCTCTATCCCGACACCTATCATTCTGAATGAGAAGAATGAAATGACCACCTATATCATCGTGACCGGTGTGATCGCCGCTGCGCTGGCGGTATTGGTGGCGCTGCTGCTCTCCTATCAGCTTATAAAGCCTATCAAGAGAACGGTCTACACCTTGGATAACAAGGCAAGGATAGACCTGCTGACTGGTATTCTCAATAAGCGGTCCTTTGAGGAGTATGCAGGCAATGCTCTTGCCAATTCCCTTGATACCGAGCGGCACGCTCTTGTTATTTTAGATATAGATAATTTCAAGGGCGTCAACGATACGCTGGGCCACGCCTTCGGAGACAAGGTGCTGGAAAAGACCGGCGATATTTTAAGAAACACCTTCACCGAGGACGACTACCTTGGACGTGTGGGCGGAGATGAATTCTGTGTGCTGGTCAACACCCGTCTGGCAACTGACGAGGAATTCAGCAAGTATCTTCACGACAAATGCGCTGCCCTTTGCGAGGCGTACCACAATAATTACACCGGCAAGGACGGCAGCTATAAGATCTCGGCAAGCATAGGTGTGGCCTGCTGGCCTCAGCACGGAAAAAGCTTTCAGGAGCTGTATTCCGCCTGCGACAGCGCCCTTTACCGTTCTAAAAAGCAGGGCAGAGATACCTACAGTTTCTATGAGCCGGCGGCAGAAGGTGAGGTGCGCAAATGAGACGGTCAGTTAAGCGTATTATATCCTTGATTCTGGCGGCAGCTATGCTGGTGCTTTGCGGCTGCGAGGAGAACCAGGTGGTCCGGGATCAGATAGAACAAAAGACAATAACTCTGTCATGGTGGGGAAATGACAACCGGAACGAATACACCATTGCTGCGGTGCAGCGGTTTGAAAAGCTTCACCCGGAAATAAAGGTAAAGTGCAGCTACTCGGAATGGTCGGGCTACGAGGCAAGGAGCCAGGTGCAGATGATCTCAGGCACCGAGGCAGATGTGATGCAGATAAATGTCGGCTGGCTGTCGCAGTATTCTGCGGACGGTCAGGGATACTATGATCTGGAAAAGCTCAAGGATCAGATCAACCTTTCCAGCTTCACAGATGAGATGCTGAATTACGGCAGAAGGAACGGAGTGCTCAATGCTATCCCCATTGCCATGAACGCAGAGACTATTTATATCAATAAAGATATTTACGATGAATACAAGCTGCCGGTGCCTCAGACCTGGAACGATTTTTTTGAGGCGGCTAAGGTCCTGTCGCAGCATAACATCTTCCCGCTGTCGGGGGCGAACAAGTCGATGTGGCTTTATTGCATAGCCTACGCCGAGCAGCAGAACGGAAAGCAGTTCTTCAATGACAACAGCGAGCTGACCTTCACCGCTGAGGATTTCAAGCTGATGATAGAATTTTATGTGCGCATGGTGGAGGAAAAGGTCATACCCAAGGTAGAGGATTATCAGAGATACAATATTGAGAACGGCACCTATGGGGGAACGGTCGCATGGGTGAGTGATGCGCTGAATTATTATAAGGCTGTTATTGAAAAAGGCACGAATATAATAGCAGCGAACTATCCGGCTGATGACCCGGCTGATGCGGGCCTTGGCTGGTATGCAAAGCCTGCGACGCTCTACGCCATAAGCAAGAACACAGAGCACCCCAAGGAGGCAGCCCTGCTGCTTGACTTTATGCTGAACAGCAACGAGTGGGCGGAGCTTCAGGGAGTTGAAAAGGGCATACCCACCAGCAGCGTTGTGCGGAAATATCTGGACGAGAAGGGTATGCTGGCGGGGCTGCAATATGAGGCATCTCAGGTCATGGAGAAGAACGTGAAAATAAAGCCAATGAACCCGCTGGTCGAAAATGCTGACCTTTACGACGGGTTTATCGGCGCCTGCAATCTGGTGCTGTTTGACAAGGCAACAGCAGAGGAGGCATCGGCACAGCTGGTGGAGGGCTACAAGGAAAAATACAGCTTTGCAAACTAAAAAATAAAGCGTCTGAGCAGAGTTCTCAGACGCTTGTTTTATTGCCGTATCTCCACCCTCACATTGGCAGAGAGCTCTGTCAGGGATAATAGCCGGTCAAAGTCACCGCCGCAGTCGAGCCAGAGCTGAGGGTAACGGGAGCGGATAATATCACTGAGGCCGATCAGATCAGCGGAGGTTTCATAGCAGAGGGAGAGGGCTTTGTCGCAGCTTTCCTGAAGGCGGATGCGGGACTGGTCAAGCAGGTCCTTTTTGTCAAAGAGCAGCTCAAGGCTTTGGTTGTTTTGCAGGTAAACGCAGACCTCAAAGGAGCATTTTAGTCTGTCACCATTGCGGGTGAGGCGGGGGCGGCTTCGTGAGAGAGCGGCATCTACGGCGGCGGTGCCTTCTTTGCCCTCAAGGGAAAGGGTCAGGTGATCGCCTTCCCCCAGCAGGAGACTCAGCCCGTTGCAGGTATCCTCATCAAGAGACAAGATATGCTGCCCGCTCACATAGACAGCGGTGTTTTTCACTGTGACGGATTGTTCCTCGCTGTCGTCCTTACTGTCTGAAAGGGCAAGCTGAGGAATGAGCAGGGTGCTGCTCTCGGCGTTGAAGGCTTTCAGAAGATCACATTCCAAAGTATCAGAATTTTCAACATGGCGATCTATTATCCCTGCCAGGCTCTGAGCGGAGACAGCCCCCTCGGAGAGCTCCGCAGAGAGCAGCTTTGATGCGTCCTGCGCAGTGGCGACCTTGGCGCCAAGATAGCTTTCCTTGCTTTTGATAAAGTAGGAAAACAGGCGCTTTGACTGCTCTAAGCTGACCTTGCTCCCCAGCACGATAAGCTGATTGTGGCCGATGAACAAAAACTCTCCCAGCTTGTTTTCGCACTTGGTCATAGCCTCACCGACTGTCGGCGCAGAGGCAGAGACTATAAAAATATTAGCCTTGGCAGGGTCCAGCTGGGTGTCTGTTCCGGCGCTGTCCGGGCGGAAGATCTGGAGGGTCACATTAAAGCCCTCCTCTGCCCTGTCGATCCCGATGGCGTGTACCATAGCCCGGTCAAGGGCGGTGATAGTATCCCGGCTGCCGGCAGTGCAGAACAGCAGCAGCCCGCTTATAAGAAAAAACCATAGCCGTTTCAACAGCCCCTCACCTCCTTAGCGCCGAAGCCCAGCAGCATTGCCCCGCCCAGCAGTGCTGCCATGACTGATGCCGGAAGCAGTACACCCTGCCCGGTCAGCAGGCAGGCGGCGGCTCCTGAGATCAGTGCGCCTATCGGCGGAGCGAACCTGCCGGCTTTATCTGATATGATCTTTATGCAGCAGCCTGTTCCTGAAAGCAGAGCGGCTGCGGCTAAAACGGTACACAGCACCCACACCAGCAGCAGGAGCGCATCAAAGCGCTCGATGACTGATGTTTTGGAATAGGAGGAGAGGGTGTCGATGGGGATACCGGTGAGGGCGTGGTCTCCAATGACGCCGGCGCAGAGGGTGAGCATAGCCGCCCAGGAAAGAGAGTGCCCTGAAAACCACAAGAGTGCGGCTCGGCGGGGGCGGTCTGTACTTTGGCGGAGGATAAGGGCAAGGGGTATCTCGCAGGCGGTGCCGAGAGAGTATAGAAGCTGGCGGGAAAGCTGCTGCGCTCTGTCCGGAACGGCAAGGCTGAGCCGGTCAGGGTCGAAGCGGTCTGCGGCGCCGACGGCTGTCAGTACGAATATGATGAGCGTTATGACGATCACTGCGCAGGCAGCCCGCCCGCAGCCGCCCTTTCCCATAGATGCACAGTAGGCAGCTGCGGCTGCGGCAGAGGCGATCATAGCGGGAGAGGCATAGAAATCCGGGAAGGAATACTGAGTGGAGGCTGCCAGGTCAGAGAGCAGCAGAGTGAGCTGGAGCAGCAGATAAGCGGCAGAGAGAGCTGCGCACAGCTTTGGGATAAGCCTGCCTTTAATGCTCAGCTTTTCGGGCAGGGCAACAGAAACAGCGGCAAGAGCTGCCCCTGCAAGGAGCTCGCCGGCAGCGCATATAAGCAGGTTATCCCCGGAGGGCTTGAAGCTGATAAGGCGGCTGAGTGAGAAGCAAAGCATCAGGGCCGCTGCCTGATAGGGTGAGATAGTTTTCATGTTGTCTCCTGTGTACAGCTGACGGTCATAAGATGATGACATTCAGCCGGCAATTCAATGCCAAAAAATATTAAAATCCTATTATAGTATTGACATTTCTGGTTTGTTGTGATATTATATAATAGAAAAATATGAACTTTTTCAGAGGTGATATATAAATGACAGATTACTGTTACCCCGTCCTTGGAGAAGAAACGGCGCTGCCGCTTTACCTGCTTGGTGCCGGCGCAAGAGATCAGGAATTCCACTTTATCAGAGAGGACGGCTACCCTAACTATCAGATAATATACTGTGTCAGGGGCAGCGGCGTGCTGAGACTTGGCGATAACGACTTCCCTATACTGGAGGGCGACGCATTCTATCTTCCGCCGAATGTTCCCCACGAGTATTTCCCTACCGATGAGATCTGGGAGACTCACTGGGTGACCTTTGACGGCAGGGAAAGCAAGGCCGTGCTGGATTTTATCGGCCTTGACAAGGCCAAGGTCTTTAAGATACACGACATCAATGCCGTTGATGCTATTTTCAAGAAGATACTTTATCTGATGAAAACCAATTATTACTACAGCGGCTGCCAGTGCTCTGCTCACCTCTACCAGTTTCTGATCGAGCTCAACCGGGTCATGAATATGCAGTCCGGCGCTAAGGACGGCGCAAAGCTCAACCAGCTCACACCTGTCATTGAGTATATCGACAAGCACTTTGACCGTGATCTTACCCTTGCGGAGCTCTCCGGCCTGATAGACCTTTCGCCGCAGTATCTGTGCAGGCTTTTCAAGGAGTGCCTGAACATGAGGCCCTTTGAGTATCTGGCAAGAAAGAGAGTGTCTCAGGCAAAGCTGCTGCTGCTTGAGGACAAGCAGAACATCAATGAGATAGCCCGCTCTGTGGGGTATAACGATTGCAGCTATTTCTGTGCGGTGTTCAAAAAGCACGAAATGCTCTCCCCTGCGGAGTTCCGCTCGCTGCACAAAAAGGCCAACGGCTGAAAATAAATGCAAAAGCTATCCTGTAAGCTGAGGGTAGCTTTTTTGATTTGCACCTCAGATCTCTGCCGAACGCTCTGCCTCAGCACGGTCACGTTCAAGCCTGTAGGCTGAGAGGATACGCTGCTCCAGCTCCGAGCGGGACTCTGCTGAAATGGGGTGGACTATATCCCGGAACATTCCGCAGTCGTCCCGGCGGGAGGGCATTGCCACAAATAAGCGCTCCTCCCCCTGAACTATTTTGATGTCGTGTACCGCCAGCATACCGTCAAGGGTAATGCTGACTATCCCACGCAGACGGCCCTCGTTCAGCAGCCGCCGGATCTTTATGTCTGTTATATTCATTTTCCTATCCTCCGGTGATATAGATTAATGCACAATTTCTGTGCTGTATATTGCCCTGTAAAGTAAGTTTTCCACAAACCTGAAAAAATATGCAAAAAGGGGTTTATTTTTTCGCACAAATGTACTATAATATAATTAGGTATATATGCCTGAATTTTATTTTTGAAATGAGGAGACAAGAATGATCTCAACAGAGATATTAAAGAATTCCAAGCACATTCATTTTATCGGTATCGGGGGTTCGGGTATGTACCCGCTGGTGCAGATATTGCATGAAAAGGGCTTTTATATAACCGGCTCGGACAACAATGAGACCGAGACCCTTGAGGCAGTCAGAAAAATGGGTATCAAGGTATTTCTGGGCCAAAGGGCAGAGAACATTGAAGGAGCTGACCTTATAGTTTATACCGCTGCTATCATGGAGGACAATCCGGAGCTTATGGCTGCCAAAGCCGGCAGTGCTGCTGTGGCGGAAAGAGCCGAAATGCTGGGCCTGCTGACAGGGCAGTATTCAAACGCAGTCTGCGTCTGCGGCACCCACGGCAAGACCACTGCTACCTCTATGCTGACACAGATCTGCCTTTCCGGCGGCAGCGACATCAGCTGTTTTATCGGCGGAAAGCTGCCGCTTATCGGGGGCTCCGGCAAGTCCGGCAGCAATGACACTATAGTTGTGGAGGCCTGTGAGTTCAAGGATCATTTTTTGCAGCTCTACCCTGACGTTGCGGTGATACTGAATGTGGACGCCGACCATCTGGAGTATTTCAAGAATATTGATAATATAATCAAGTCCTTCCATGCCTTTGCGGAAAAGACCACCAAGGCAGTTATCTACAACGGCGACGATGCCAACACCCTTAAAGCCCTTGAGGGGGTAGAAAAGGAAAAGATCTCCTTCGGCTTCGGCGAGGGGAATGATTACAGCGCTAAGATAACAAGCGTAAAGGGCCTGCGCACAGACTTTGAGCTTTATGTCAGAGGCGAGAAGAAGGCTGAGCTGGCTATACACGTTCCCGGGAAGCATAATGTGCTGAATGCACTGGCGGCTATCGCAGCAGCGGAATACTGCGGAGTTGATATGGAGGGCATCAGAAAGGGGCTTGACGGCTTCACCGGCGCTCTGAGGCGCTTCCAGAAGATCGACGAGGTGAAGGGTGTTACTATAGTTGACGATTACGCCCACCACCCGGCAGAACTGAGCTGCACCCTGACTGCTGCCAAGGGCCTTGACTTCAAGCGGGTATGGGCGGTGTTCCAGCCCTTTACCTATTCAAGGACCAAGGTGCTGCTTGATGACTTTGTAAAGGCGCTGTCTATTGCGGATATTGCTGTTATAACTGACATCATGGGCGGCAGAGAAAAAAATACCCTTGGCATCTACACGGAGGACTTAGCGGAGAAGATAGAGGGAGCAGTCTGGTTCCCTACCGACCACGCTCTGGCAGATAAGCAGACTGCCGAGCAGAAGGAATATAATTTCAAGCAGTGCATTGATTACATTGCAGAGCATTGCAGCGAGGGAGATCTGGTAATAACTCTGGGCTGCGGCGATGCGTACAAGGCTGCGAAGATGCTTGCCAAAAAGCTGAAAGGAGAATGACTATGAAACTATCGGAGAATGAAAAAAAGGTTTACGATTATGTTAAGCATAGGATAGAAGACGGCTATGCACCCTCTATCAGAGAAATCTGTGCCGAGTTCGGCTTCAAGTCAACCTCGACGGCTCACAGATATATCAATTCCTTAAAAGAGAAGGGCCTGCTGGAAAAGGGCGAGAACATGAACCGGGCCATTAAGCTGACAGGTGCAAAACAGACCTTGGTGCCGATATTAGGAACGGTAACAGCCGGCCAGCCGATAACCGCAGTTGAGGACATAGACGGATATATAGGCTTTGTGCCCAACAAGAGCTACAGCTATCCGCTGTTTGCTTTGAAGGTCCGTGGAGATTCCATGATAAACGCAGCTATCCTGAACGGTGATATTGTTATAGCAGAGCAGGTGCCGGTGGTGGCAAACGGCGAGATCGCAGTTTGCCTGGTGGAGGACGAAAGCGCCACGGTAAAGCGCTTCTACAAGGAAAACGGTACATACCGCCTTCAGCCTGAAAATGACACCATGAAGCCTATCTACTCTGACCGGGTATCCATACTCGGCAAGGTAGTGGCAGTTGTGAGATATATGTAAGCAAAGAGGTAATGCACTTATGAGCGAAAGATGCAGCGCCTGCAATGCTCTGATAGATGAGGGCATGAAGATATGCCCCAATTGCGGAAGGCTGATCTCAAGCATTGGAGACAAGCATGAATACCAGCCCCGGAAACGCCAGCAGGTGAGGCCTGCCGGCGCAGCTGTCAAAAAGAGCAGCAGGCCGCCCGCAAAGCAGCAGGCAAGGCCGCAGCCTCAGCGGGCAAAGGCCGCACCAAAGGCAGCAGCTGCCCATAAGCCTAAAAAGAAGCCCGCCCCTCAGAGGCAGGCGGAGCAGGCAGATGAGCTGCCAAGGTGGTCGCTGATAGTTCGCAGGCTGGTGGTCATACTGGTGGCGGCGGCGGTGATATATTTCGGGCTGTTCGGCCTGCAGGTGTTCAGGATCAGGCACAGCAGCTACAGGTTCGACACTGAGATGAAGCTTTCCTCCTCCAACTACGGCGAGGCCTTTGACAGCTCTGTACAGGAGGGCGGCTGGTCCTACAACCCCTTTACCTTCGGAATGACCTACAGAGGCAGGCATGACGGAAAGGATATAGCAGTACACTTTTCAGCGGGCATCAGCGTTACAGTTAAGAGCATAACTGTCGGCGAAGAGGAAAAGACCACCGATGAGCAGATACATAATTATCTTATGGGGCTGTTTATATAAGACAAAAATAAAATGAAAGGACAGTATAATGAACAAGAGTACATTCTGGAAAAAGCTGGCAAGGATTCTATTTTCACAGAAAACTACTATCATTATGCTTTTGCTGCTGCAAATATTCTTTATAATGGCAATGATACTCGGCGCTATGGAGTATACCCAGTGGATATACTATCTGCTGACCTCCCTTGGGCTGGTGCTTGCTATCTATATCTGCAACCAGGACGTAAACCCGGCGTACAAGCTCTCATGGGTAATACCGCTGCTGGCGATACCGCTGTTTTCCACAGTGGCGTATTTTATTCTCTCGAACCAGTACAGCACCAGGGCAGCCCGCAGAAGGCATATGCAGAAATGCGAGGCCACCAGACCCTACTTAAAGCAGGACCCTCGTGTGCTCAGTGACCTTGTGACAGAAAGCAGCAGTGTCTCAAAGCTTTCGGAGTACCTGAACAAATATGGCGGCTACCCCACCTGCCGAAGCACGACGGTGGAATATTTCTCCAGCGGCATGAAAAAGTTTCGGGCAATGGTCAGAGAACTCAACAAGGCTGAGCGGTTCATCTTCATGGAATATTTTATTATCGGTCTGGGAGAGATGTGGGGCGAGATCGAGGAAATACTTATCCGCAAGGCCGCTCAGGGAGTAGACGTCCGGCTGATATACGACGGCATGGGCTCGCTGGATATACTGCCTTTGAGATACGACAGAAAGCTTCGTGAGAAGGGGATAAAATGCCATGTGTTCAATCCCTTCCGGCCTATGCTCTCCAGCATACAGAACAACCGTGACCACAGAAAGATCTGCGTCATAGACGGGAATGTGGCCTTTAACGGGGGAGTAAATCTTTCGGACGAATACATCAACCGGTGGGACCGCTTCGGCTACTGGAAGGATACAGCTGTTATGCTGAAAGGCAGCGCAGTCTGGAACTTCACCATGATGTTTTTGCAGATGTGGGAGGTCCTGGATGACGGCACCGACGACTACAACAGCCTCCGGCCAACTCTTACAGATGAGGAGCAGCAGGCAAAGGGCTTTGTTATCCCTTACGGCGATTCCCCGCTGGACAGGGAAAATGTGGGGGAAATGGTCTATCTGGATATAATAAACCATGCCCGGAGATATGTCTATATCACAACACCTTATCTTATCCCCAACAATGAGCTGGTAACAGCAATGGAATATGCTGCCAAGAGCGGCGTGGACGTGAGGATAATCACGCCGGGGCACCCGGACAAATGGTACTGCCGCTCAATTGCCTGGTCATACTACAGAGACCTCCTTGAATTAGGGGTCAGGATATACGAATTTGACGGGTTCATACACGCAAAGAATTTTGTCTCGGACGATAAATCGGCAGTGGTGGGAACTATCAATCTGGACTACCGGAGCCTGTACCTGCATTTTGAGTGTGCCACTTATATGTACGGCACAGGAGCAGAGCAGAATGTCCGCCATGACTTTGAAGCGACCCTTGACCACTGCCGGGAGATAACCCTTGCGGACTGTGATAAGCGTTCGCTTCTGAGCTGTGCGGTCTCG
>CADBTF010000044.1 GCA_902797485.1 uncultured Ruminococcus sp.
AAGCGCAGGATTCCTTTGATTTTGAGCCGCTGATCGCAGAAGCGGTTGAAAAGACGGAAACCAAGCTGATTAAAAAATTCCTATGATCTTCGGGGCAAAACAGCCGGAAACAGCGCAGGCAGTGAGTTTGACACTGTAAAGGCAGAGCACTTTATATAAGGATATTGCTTGATGTTTGACATACGAACTGTGAGATTTTTACATATTAATACAGCGTGTACAAATCAAGAATAAACGTTGGTGTAAAGGGCTTGACCTTTGGGAATTATAAAGATACATTTTTCAGGACACAAATATTACAGATCGTTACAATTTGAGATGTATAATCATCAAAAATATACAGTGATTGTATATGTACAAATAATCGGACAGATAAAATGCTTGTAAAATGTCAATTTAAGTGAGCACGGATAAATGTACGAAAATCCGGACTTGTTTATCTGCTGCGAAATTTGTCGGAATGCCACGGAAACTACATAAATAAGGCGTTTGCTGCCGGTAAGGTCATGCAGAGTGCTTTCCGGACAGTTATCTTCTGATGTTTCAGAAGTGTGATTTATAGAAGATCAGAGGATAATTTCGTAAATATTTCCGGCGTATATTTTTGATTAATCTTGATCATTAAGTTATCATTTTGTTCAAAAACGAGGTGGTTTTTATGTGCAATGTGCCAAATCAGGCCGAGGCAGGTTTGTCTGTATTTGCCAAAGCTTACAAACTGGTTACAAAAGGGCTTGACATAACAGTGGAACGTGTTGTAAAATATATGATAACATCACAGATCACACTGTCCTGTGCTGAAAGCTGCACCGGCGGGCTGGTGGCCGAAGCGGTCACAAGAGTGCCGGGAGCCTCCGCAATTTTCAAGGGAGGCGTTGTGAGCTACAGCGAGGAGATCAAGCAGCAGGTGCTTGGTGTCAGGGCTGAGACCCTGAGCAAGCATACTGTGTACTCCGCAGAGGTCGCAAATGAAATGAGCATCGGAGTGATGATGCTTATGAAAACAGATGCCTCCATTGGGATAACCGGTATCGCCGGCCCCGGAGGAGGAACTGAGGATAAGCCCGTCGGGACAGTCTATGTTTCTGTGAGGTATAAGGAGCGGGAGGCAGTCAAGGACCTCAGGCTCTATGAAGAATATGAAAGCATGGACAGAGAACTGATACGGCTTTTGAGTGCGCAGCGAGCGTTGGAGATGCTGGAATCGCTGCTGAAAAACGAAAGTGAGGGTAAATGATGTCTATGTCTAACGAAGTTAAAAATCTTTCTCACCCTGATGATGCTAATTTCTTTGTGAGATTTATCAAATATTTTGTTCCCTGGAAGGGCGACGGAGTCGGTGAGATCATCAGAAAGTTTGTGTTTATCGGCTCTATCGTGATATTTGCACTTTCGATAAACGAGCTGACCGATTTCTTGAAGACCGACCAGGCAGAGCTGAATTATGCTCAGGGGATAGTTAAGTATGAGCCAAACTGGGATAATGGCCTGGAGCTCGATAATGTTGAGGTAGATGTGGATACAAGCTCTGATGCTTCCACAGACGCCCCCACCTCCAAGAGCAAGGAAAGAGTAGTCCAGACCTGGGCCAAGGACCTGCTGAAAAGAAGCAGCGATTTTGTTGGCTGGATTAAAATTCCCGGATTTGTCAATGATAACGGTGACGAATATATCAACTTCCCGGTAGTCCAGAAGGAATATGAGGGAAGCATAAATGACGCTAACGACTACTATCTGCGCCATGATATAGACGGCAACTACTACGAGTCAGGAAGCATTTTTGTGGACTGCCTTGTTCCTATAGACGAAAAGGGTCAGCCGGATAATATCATTATCTACGGCCACCACATGAGAAGGCTCGGCACCTCCTTTACTCACCTGGCTGAGTATAAGGAAAGTGTGGATTTCCTCAAAAAGCACCCTGTAGTAGAGTTCAACACAATATACGATAACAACGAGAAGTATGTCATCTTTGCAGCCTTTGTTGCAGCAGCTGAGGATTATCAGGACGATATCCCGATCTTCGATTATTGGAGATACAGGATATTCGACGATGAGGATTATTCCTTCGAGAAATGGATCTCCAATGTCAGGAAGGAAAGCTGGTATACCTGCGACGTAGAGTGCACTGAGGACGATGATTATATCACTCTCTCCACCTGCTCCAATGAGGTAGCAGATATGAGATGGGTGCTTGTAGCTAAAAAGCTTACCGCAAATGACAACCTTGACCTTATCCTGAAATCCTACAAGGACAGGCCGGATTCCGAGATCTATTTCCCGAGAGTCTGGAGAAATGTCTGGGGAAATAACAGGAAATATCTGGGTTGGTCCTACTGATCTGAAAGCCTGCCGCACAGCTTATGTGCGGTATTGCTTTGGAAGGCAGTATTAGCTTCAAGCCCCGCAGAGTGAGCCTTTCAGAAAGGAAATGGTACTCTAAATGGAAAAGCTTGCACTAATGGAAAAGCTACACAGCCTTGGCTTAAAGGAGAAGCTTCAAAAGCTTGGGCTGAAGGAGAAGTGGCAGAAGCTGGCTCTCAAGGAAAAATGGAACAGCTTCATGAATGTCTCCTTTGCTAAAACAGCGGCTGTTTTAGGCGCTGCAGGCATTATCACATTCGTGGGAGCAGCTGTTGGTTTTGGCATCTCTGACAAGAAAAATATTACTGTTGACACTGACCTGAGTGTAAAGCCGAGGGTCTCGATCTTTGAGAGCAGGCGCTATGCTGCGGGAAATCTTTCTTCACAGTCCGCCTTTGACGCCTATAAGCCGGAGACAGTTTTCGAGGCAACAGAGGTCAAGGGAAAGACCGCAGGTGAGCTTGAAGCTGAAAAGCTGAATGTTAAAAGATCGCTGCTGCAGGAAACTGCCGTCGGAAAGCCCGGTGCTCCGGAGAATGCCGAGACCCCCAATGTGGCAGAGCACACCCAGCTGAGGGACGTGGATAAGCCACAGGCTGTTTACCACGGTGTTATCACCTACACTCAGGAAGAATTTGACATGATGTGCTGTGTTGTAATGCACGAGGTGGGCTACTGCTCCGAACAGATGAAGCTGGCTATCTCCAATGTGATCATCAACAGAGTGAAGTCTCCCAAGTTCCCCAACAACATCAAGGAAGTGCTCCACCAGCACAACCAGTTCACCGCTATCAACAACTACTACAACAGGATCTATGAGCCGGACGCAGACACTATTGCCTGCGTGAGCAGGGCGCTCAACGGCGAGGGAGCTTATCTTGTAAACGGCGGCGACAGCTACTACGCTGTTGACCTTATCACCCCTGACAAGGCACAGTGGTTTGAAACCCACCTGACCTACTGCACTACCCTTGAAAATGCAAGATTCTTTCAGGTGTGAGATGCTGGCATAACTGATTTGTTATAATTTGCAATATAAATTAAATCAGTCAGTAATTTATTAGCAATATAACTAAAACCAATTTGTAATAATTGTGTGATTTAACAAAAAGTCAAGGCTATTTATTGTAATACCTTGACTTTTTCTCATTTGTTGGTAAAATTATATTAGGTATGAATTTTGGATAGAAAGGGCGATATCATGGGTTTTATCCGTAAAGAAGCTTTGACCAAAGCAGCGGCAGGCGCAGCGGGGATCACCTGTGCCTTGGCAATAGGAATGCTTTTCCCGAATGATACGGTCAAGTCTGCCGAAGGCTCCGGGCTCAGCAAGCTTAAAGCCAACAGCCGGACAGCGGCTGTCAGTGTCGGTGCAGAGCAGCCTCAGGCAGATGTCAAGGAAGAAATAAAGCTCGATTTTATCGAATACCGCAAGGCGAATATCAGCGAGTATAAAATGGCTACGGTGACGAGTGTTCCTGTGGCGGACCCCGAAGCCGAAAAGAAGGCCGCAGAGGAAGAAAAGAAAAAGAAGGAAGAAGAAGAAAAACAAAAGGAAGAAGAGGAAAAGAAAAAGCAGCAGCAGGATAGCTTCAATGTGGTCGTCCCGGAGGACGGCACCGAGGCCTACGATATTATGACTGCACCTCTTTACCTGACGGATACCCGCTCTGTGGCAAATGAGTATTACACCGTCAATGACCTGATTTCCGGCGGCATAGTTACCATGAATGCCCACGAGATGCTTTGCAGGATAGTTTACAACGAGATAGGCGCCCTCTGGGACGAGGAGGCTATCAAGGCACAGATAGTTGCAGCCTATACTCACCTGCGCTACAGCGAGCTGACAGGCCGCACTCCCACTATCGCCCTGAAGCCCGGCTACCCGGATATTATCGAGCGGTGTGTTTCTGAGGTCGAGGGCCAGTGCGTGTTCTATAACGGGCAGATCATCAATGCAGTGTATGCGGCTTCTACAGCAGGCTATACGGCGGACAGCGGCTATATCTTCGGCATGGACTACCCCTATCTTGTGCCCGCTGTCAGCGAATATGACGATATGGACCCTAACTGGGGAGTTGAGCAGCATATCTCTCCGGACACAATAAAGGAAGCCTTTGAAAAGAAATACGGCATGGTGCTTTCGGATAACTATGCTGACTGGTTCGTGATAAACGAGATACATTCCGGAAAATATGTGGCATCGTTGACTATTGACAACAGCGCAGTATTCACCGGCAGCGATATGAGAACACTTCTGGGGCTGAGATCCTCAGCCTTTGAGATCGCTTATGAGAACGGCGAGTTTATCTTTACTACATACGGCTTCGGCCACGGTGTGGGTATGTCCCAGTGGGGAGCCAAGCTCTACGCCGACGCCGGCTGGACCTACGACCAGATATTAAGGCACTACTACGTCAACACAACAGTTGACCTTTCAAACGCTTCGTCCTCAGCAATAGAGCGGGGAATAGCTGCCCAGCAGCCGGCTCCGCAGGAGGATAAAGAGGATAGTTCTGAGGCCCCTGAACAGTCGGACAGCAGCGAAGCAAACGACGATCAGCAGAAGGCTGAATAATAAACAGATCACAAGGAGGCAAATGCCATGGGAATTTTTGATAATATGGGAATGAACAAGCAGAAACAGAATAAAAATCAAAGCCCGGAGCTCCAGCGGGTGAATAACGAGATCAACCGCAACCTTGAGGAGATCAACAGGCGGTATACCGATATCGGCAGGATAGTTAAGCTCAAATGCTTAGATCAGGTGGATAACAGCGACGTCAAGCGCCTGGCCTCTGAGATAGATGCTATGCTGGCAAATCTTGTAAAGCTCAAGGAGGAGCTCAACAGGATAAAGGGGGTAAAGGTCTGCCCCAACTGCAATTCCACTATAGACATCAATATGTCGTTCTGCCCTAACTGCGGCACAAAGCAGGCCCCTGCTCCCGCACCGGTACAGCCTCAGCCTGCACCGATGCCTGCACCGAGCTTTGTTCAGCACCCGGCACCTGTTCAGATGCCTTCTCCGGCGCCTGCCCAGCCTGCTCCTGTGCCTATGCCGGAGCCCGCTCCCGCACCGGCAGTAGTTGAGACCTCTGCACCTGCACCTGCTGTTGAGCCTGAGCCGGAAACCGCAAAGCCTGAACCCGCTGCTGAGCCGGAGCCTGTTGCTGAGTCTGAACCGGCAGCAGAGCCGGAGCCTCTGAAGGCTCCTGAGCCTGTGGTAAAGCCCTTTGAGATGCCGAAGCCTGTTTCGGTAACTCCGCCCCCGGTGACTGCTCCTGTTGCGCCCCCGCCGCCGGTACAGCCGGCTATGCCCGCCGGGAATGTGATCTACTGCACACAATGCGGCAGCCGGGAGCCTGCCGGAACACGTTTCTGCTCCCAGTGCGGAAGCCCTATGTAACGATAATAACTGCTGCCGTAGGCTAATGCTGCGGCAGCATATTTTATGAGGTGAAAAAATGATCTTTGAGCTCGATAAGCTGTTGAAGGGCAGGCAGGTAGTGCTTGCCTCGAGATCCCCAAGGAGGCAGGAGCTTCTGAAGCTGCTGTTTGAGGATTTTATAATTGCTCCCGCCAAGGGAGAGGAGACAGTGCCGGAGGGTGCCAAGGCAAATGATGTGTCAAGGCTGCTGGCTATACAGAAATGCAGAGAGGTGGCGGCGCAGTACCCGGAGGCGCTGGTGATCGGCTGTGATACCACAGTCATCAAAGGAGATGAGATACTCGGGAAGCCCGCAGATGCGGCAGATGCAGCTCGTATGCTAAGGCTGCTCTCCGGCAGTGAGCATAAGGTCATCAGCGGAGTGTGTGTCACCGTTGACGGCAGGGAGGAAAGCTTTTCAGTTGAAACGACTGTCAAATTCAGGCCCTTGACGGACAATGAGATAGCTGCATATATCAATACCGGTGAGCCTATGGACAAAGCAGGTGCCTACGGTATCCAGGAGAAGGGCGGGCTGCTGGTGAGCGGCTTTAACGGCGACTTTTTCAATGTGGTCGGGCTGCCGGTGGAGCAGCTGGCAGCAAGGCTTGACAGGCTGCTGGGAGGTGAGGGGTAATGCTCTTCGGAAAGAAAAAGCCAAAGTCAACTCCCCGGGCCGAACTGGAAGCTCTCCACGGAAAGCGGCTCTCCTATGCGGTGGAACGCAACGGCGGAGAGGAGCTGGTGCTGGGCAGGAACGGCGGCATCTCGGTGTCAAGCAATGAGCTTGTCATAGTATGTGATGGACATGAGGTGTTTCGCTGCCTGCTGGAGGGGTGTATCGCCGCAGAGCTCATGAGCCGCAACGGTGTGGATATTAAAGGCACTGACCCGTCAAGCAATAAGCCCCGGCATATCGTCGCTTATTATTCCAATCTGAGACAGTAAGGGCGATCCGCTTGTCAGGCAAAATATGCGTATATCGCCGCCGGCCTGCGGGCTGACGGCTTTTGCTTTTCAGAAGCGATAACTTGCTTGAAA
>CADBTF010000045.1 GCA_902797485.1 uncultured Ruminococcus sp.
ACAACAAGAAGACCTATACCTTAAACCAGAAGGACCTGCCCGCAGCTACCATTGCAGGCATAGAGTGGAACGGCTTTGAGTACGGTGACGACTTCACCCCCGGATTTGAACTGTACGGCACCTCTAACGGCAGGTTTCTGAGAGTGTCCGGCGCCGGGTTTAAGTTCGACAGCCCTGAGACCAAGGCTATCCTTGAATCCTTGAAGATCAGCCCTGCCGAGGGTGCTGCTGAAAGCACCGCCGAAAGCTCCGCTGACGAAAGGCAGCCGGAGGTCCCTGCTGATGCCGCCTTTGCTGAAAAGACAAAGATCAAATACAACGGGGTCACTTTCTATACAGGAGACACCTTTGCAGACATCAAGGATAAGCTGGGCAAAGAATCAAAGCCCTCACAGAAATCCAAGCCCTGCGTTCCCGACGCCCATGATGTGGAATTCTATTACTACCCCGGAATGATAGTTCAGGTAAACTTTGAGGGGAAGATCCTTGAAGTCTCTGTTTCAGAGGAAGAATCCGCAGGAGGCGACGGCTCCACTGCCGGCGGCCTCAGGCTCGGTGACGACCTTGCCACAGTAAAGCGTTTCCTCGGAGAACCCACCACCGAGGACGAGTTCGGCTGCACCTATGAGGAAGGCAGCTGTGTCCTTAAAATAATGCTCAGAGACGGCAGCGGTGTTTTCATCATCAATCTCTCTGACTCCTCTCTGCCATTTTGATCTCAGTCCGCAGTTCCTGCGCCGGTGCAATAATACGCACCGGCGTTTTTGCTTCATCAGTCATTGTGTATTGCATATTTCAGAAAAGCGTGCTATAATAATGTTTGGTGATAGATTTGAAGGAAAACACAGGCTCAGGAAAAATAGGCAAGCTTATAGATAAGGCAGCAGAGCTTTTCAGGAACCGCACTATCGTGGCGGGGCTGCTGCTCAACAAGCTGGGTATCCGCATAATGGGCGGGTTTATGATAGGCAGCGCCCTCAATGATATAATACTTGCGGCAAGAGCAGCAGTCATCAGCCGCCGGACCAAGGCAGCAAAGGAAAAACAACTATCGGAAGGAGAATTGATTTGAACAAGGCTTTAGGTCTGCTCAAGCGGGAGCCTATGCTTACCGTCTCGGCGGCGGCAGCTATTGCAGCGCTGTTTATCACTCCCCCGAGCACACAGCTCCTTCGGGATATAGACTGGCACACCTTAGGCACTCTTTTGATGATGCTCTGCGTGCTGGAGGGCTTCAAGCAGGAGAACGTGCTGCTGCCGCTGGTGAGGCTCTCTCTGAAAACCAGGACTCTGACGGGGCTTTCGCTTTTTTACATATTCGGAGTTTTCTTCTCCTCAATGTTCGTAACAAACGATGTGTCGCTGATGATATTCGTCCCGCTGACGATCTTCACATTCCGTGGCGGCGGCAAGGAGCAGTATATCCTGCCGGTGATAACCATGGAAAACATCGCAGCTGTCAGAGGCTCGCTGCTCACACCCTTCGGCAGCCCGCAGAACCTGTTTTTATACAGCCGTTTCGGGATAAGCGCAGGCAGGTTCATGTTGCATATGCTCCCCCTTTGCGCCGGCTCGGCACTGCTGCTGACAGTGTTTGTGCTGGTGCTCTACCGCCGGGGCCTGAAAGAGCAGATCGACTTTGACCGCTCCCGGCTGAACACAGAGGCAGGCCGGAAGCGCCCCCTCTACCTTGGGCTGTTCGCACTGGTGATATTCACCATTGTCAGCCGGACAGAGCTGTGGTGGGCAGCAGTTATAATAGTGCTCGGAGCTATTGTCTGCCTCGACCGCCGTCTGCTTTTAAATGTGGACTATGTGCTGCTGTTTACCTTTTTGTTCTTCTTTGTGTTCTCCTCGTCGATCGCTGCAAACAAGAGCATCGCTGACTTTCTGAGCAGCGCCGTTGCCGGCAGAGAATACTGGTGGGCCATAGGGCTTAGCCAGATCATTTCAAACGTGCCGGCATCTATAGTGCTCTACCCCTTTGCCCAGAGCCATTCCGGGCTTATCTACGGTGCGGACACTGCCGGGCTGTGCTCGCTGATAGGCTCACTGGCCTCGGTGATAAACTACCGCATCTACGTCCGGGAATACCCGGGGCAGGGCGGGAAATTTGTAAAGGTGTTTACTCTTATAAGCTGGGCCTTCTTTGCGATAGTTGTCATTCCGGGATTTTTGCTCACCGCCTGGGAAATGTGAT
>CADBTF010000046.1 GCA_902797485.1 uncultured Ruminococcus sp.
CATTGTGCATTGTGCATTGGAAAAGTGCATTTTTATCACGGCTTCATGCCCTTTTTCAGATCGTTGGTGAGGGTCGGCTTGGTGCGGTTGCCGCCGTTTTTCTCCAGATCACTCATCTTGTCCTTGGCATTCTTCATGGTCTCGAGCAGCAGTCCGCCGCTGCCGTTGGTGGCTGCCTGGATCACCTTGTCAGGGTCAGCTATCTTCTTCATGTCCTTGTAGGCAGACATATCTGCAACGCTCTCCTTGCCCCTCTTAAAATCATAGTTTACCAAACGGGGCCCTCTCAGCTTTGCAATGTTGATGGCAGCGATAGTTCTCAGCTCGTCGTCAATAGCCTCAAGGGAGGGCTTGTTGATGGCATTGCCCACCTTTGCCTTTATGCTGTCCTGAGCCTCCTTGATCTTGGCCTCTGTGTCCACAAGCTCATAGTCATCTTCATCTTCTTCAGGCTCGTTGTTTTTCTCAGGCTCTTCTTCGTTATCCCCGCCGAACTCAGACTTATTGTCCTCTTCATTGGACAGTTCTGATTTATTGTCCTCTTTATCGGACATTTCAGAGCTGTTGTCGTCCACCAGCTTTTCACCGTCAAGATCGTCTATTTCCTTTTCGATTTTATCCTTGCTGCCCTTGTCAGCCTTGTTTTCAGGCTCATCAGCATCGAACATATCGTCATCATCATATACAGCCTGCTCGCCGTTATCGAAGGCCCTGTTCACCGGGGCGTCCTCCGAAAGCATGGATTCATCTAAACCGTTGCCGGCGTTGTTCTTCACCGGCTGATGTGCCTTGTTGTACTCATCAGCCTTGAGCTCCAGCGCTTCAAGGTCTATGCCCGCATCGAGATACTTGTTCAGCCCCCTGATGACAGTATCTATGCTATCCTGTAGATCCAAATGCTCAGCGTCGTCATCAAGCTCCTTTTCTGCCTTATCCGCAGCGATCAGCAGCTTGGCGTAGTTGTCGCCGGTGTTAAGGAAGATCTTGAGATCGTCAACTGCTGTGCCAAGCTTTTTCCATTTCTCAGCACCGTCATCGCCTTCAAAGTTATCGCCGGTCCTCCAGAGCTCTTTGAGATTCTGAGAGACCTCAGAGAAAGTGTTCTCAGTCTCAAAATCTGTCTCCTCACCGAGCTTGACTGCCAGTGACCCGGAAGCGATCACCTTGACCGCCTTGCGCACCTTATCCATCTCGTTGATGCGGTCGATGTCGGCCTGATCCTCTATCTCATAGTCCTCGATCTCGTCAGCCTTGCAGGGGAAAGCCTCCTTCCAGTCCTCAAGTCTCTTTTCGTGAGCCTGAGAAAGCTGGATCCTGCGCTCCTTAAAATCCTGACAGATCTTTCTTGCATCTGCTATCTCATCATCAAGCTCAAGCTTGAACTTCTCATTTGCTGCATCAACAGCTTCAAGGAACTTGTCAGTAAGGCCCTTGTAATCCTCCGACTCTGCCTCGGCCTTTTCAAAGGCAAGGAGTATCTGCTCCATTGACTCCTTGTCAGCGAGCATCTCCCCAAGCTCTTCTGCCGTTTCCTTTTTCTTGTTCCATATACCGATGTAGTAGCTCTCGGACTTGCTTTCGTAACGGTCTGCGTTCTTCATCTGCTCTTTGGTCCATTCGGGGTGCTTAAACGCATTATCCGGCTCCGCCGCTTCTGTCTTAATATGGTCCAGACTGTTGAGAGCCGAAAGGAATGCCCCGACTTTTAGCCCGACAGGAGATTCGGCAGTCACATTGCCGAAATTCTCCTCGTCCATAGCTCTGATATGCTCCCTGATATCCCAGCCGCCGGGAAGATACTTGATAAATCCGGAACCTCTCAGTTCCTCAACATTATTATTAACGGTGTTCTCCAGGCCTCTGAATTTTGACTGGTAAGCATCACGAACAAGGCTGCCCTTCTTATCCGCTTTTAATTCGTTGTTCATTCTGTAGCTGTTCTGCGGGGTGATCTTCTTCCTGACCTCCGCCTCCATGAGCTTCATCTCGTCACTGGCAAGCTTGAGTATCTTCTGAGCGGCCTTGTAACGGGATTGGCCCATATCGCTGCCGGGGCCGGTCCAGGCTGCACCGGGAGCAACACCTGCGTCCACTCTCTTGCGGTCTATGTAATACTGCGCCTGATCTCTGGCCCTTTTGAGGGCTTCATACTTCTGCTCTCTGGCATCGTAAAGCTTTAAGGGGCTGAGGGCCTTTTTCAGGTCAGCAACGCTTTCCTTCAAAAGCCTGTGCTCCTCTGATGACCCGCTGAAAAATCCTCCTTTGCGCCTTGCATTAAGGTCAGCATCAAGGCCGTTCAAAGAGCTGAGCAGAGTGCCGTTGTTTTTCAGAGCAGGGTCCTGCTTCAAGGCGCCTTTAAGGTCGTCGGAGGCAGTTGCCAGCTGTGAGCCTGCTTTGTTCCTGAGTGTTTGCCCGATATTATAGAGCCTTGTGGCAGCGTTGTATCTGGTAGTGCCCATATCCCAATAGGCAGGGCTTTCTTCTATATCGAATTCCTCGTCATTCAAGTCAAAGCCATTGTCCTCATTCTTCTTTTTCCTGTAGGCATCGGCCATTGCGATAGCCTCTTCAATGGCAGCGATCTTTTCATCAGGGTCATAGTTCAGGTCAGGGTTTTCAAAGGCCTTTCTGAGCCTTTCAGCGGCGTCGCCCAGCTTCTTGTGCTCCGGTGAGGAAAGCTCAAAGGGCGAGAGCATATATTTGGTGTGTATGTCCTTGATCGTATCAGGGAGCACCCGCAGCGCCTTATCAAAATCCGCATGGTTAGGCTTAGGCGCCTCATAGTCAAAGTCGTTCTGATCGTATTGCTTCGCATAATCATACATTACCCTCTGAGTACGGGACCTGGAATATTTGTTATAGGAATTCTTTATAAAATCAGTGTCAGTCTTTACGCCGTATATCCTGTCGAGTTCCTGCAGCCCCTCCATAAGCTTTCTGGTATCGGGCTTCACAGCGGCATCTGTGCCGGCAGCGCCAAAGAGCAGCAGGTCCTCATAATTGTTCTTGAAGAAGCTGTCGAGCTTAACGGTGTTCGCAAGGGTCTTTTCCCATGCCTTGACATTGTCATCATAGGCGTCATCACCGGCATTGTCAGGGTCAGCAAGCCACTGGGACTTTTGCGCCAGCGTGTTGAGGTCCTGACTGAACCTGCTCAGTTTAATGCAGAGCTCGTTGCCGTCGCCGTATTCTGCCGCAAAGTTCTCACGGATAGTATCGAGCTGGGCTGCAGCCTCTCTCAGCTTGACCGCTGTTTCGGGAGCATAAGCGTTTTCCGCATCTACATGAGCCAGCTCATTATCGTCCTTTAAAAGCTTGCCCTGCCATGTCACAAAGGTGTCATGAGCCTTCATAAGATCCCGGTCTATTTCGATGTTATAGATATTTGAAAGCGCATCAATGCCCTCAGAAAAATCCCGGAGAGAAACGTCAGCATTCAACTCCTGACCCTTTGCGCCGAAATCGACCATTTCATCGTAGTTCTGTTTCAGGAGATCGCCGATAGTGTTGAGACTGTTTACAGTCTCCTCCCAGACCCTGATCTTATCGGGGTTGTTTTTTACGTCATCATCTTTGTAGGCAGAAAGCTCCTTTGACTGAGCAATGAGTGAGGTGACCTTTTCGCTGTAATCCCGCAGCTTGTCAGAGAGCTCAAAATCATCTCCCATATCGCCGGAGAGGTTGGTGCTGAAGGTGCTGAGGGCATCGGCAAGCTTACCCAGCTTCTCCTCTGCGGCAGGAGTAAATTTACGCTCCGGTCCAATTCCCTGCGAATCAAGGTTATTCTTCCACTGTTCAAAAGTATTTGGCATTTTTGATTCTTCCGTTTATATGATTTTGGCCTTTTGTAAGTAATACCCTGCCCAGCGGCTGTTGGGTGCAGGAGCAAGAGGCGGAAATATTTTTATTTCAGCCGCAGGTATGCTCCTTCTTTTACTTGCTGCTCTCTAAATACTGCGCCATGAGCGGCATCAGGTCATACATTATCGTGCCTCTGCCGTGGGGGTCTTTAAGCAGGTCGTCAAAGTCCATAAGGCAGTCATGGATTTTAAGGGCGTCATTACGCTTTTTGCCGTAGCGCCAGCCGTCCGCCGCCACAAAATAGCACCAGCGCCTGTGCTCAAGCTTGGCGCAGGCCAGTGCGAAGCGGTCCTTTTGCAGGGCTTCAAGGAAGCCGTCCTCATCGGCATTGAGCCGCCAGATGCCGTCGGTATACCGCATGAGGGAGCCGTTTTTACCTATGAGGGAATCTATCTTCCCGGCGGCGCTCATATTGTCATAGAGCCTTGCCAGCCGCTCGAACACCATTGCCTTGGTGCCGGCATGAGAGGCCACAGCCTTGCTGGAGCGGCGTTTGAACATGGAGTTTTTCTTCCAGAGAAGGTCAATATCAGCGGTGCCGGCGGGCCATGGCTGGCCGTCCTTAGGGAGCACCTGGATAGTGGAATAGAAATAGTGGAACTGCTTGGCGTCAAGGTCGAGCTTCTCCGCAAGGATATAATCAAGGGTCAGCACGGTTGAGCGGTCCTCTAAAAGCTGAACGTCCGTGAGGGTGTTGTTGTTTTCGTTTATGTATTTAGCCAGCCGGCGGTCGGTGTCCATTCTGAGCACCATGGGAACAGTCTGCCCGCTCTCAGCAAAGAGGCGTGAGAGCCTGAGTGCACAGCCCACCGCAAGGCTGATCTCGTTGATAGAAATGAGCACATAGGTATAGGGGGACTTTTCGTTTTCACGCTTTATCAGCTCATAGAAATTCTTGTAGGTAACGTCGGTGTCATAGCAGGTGACTGTCAGCTCACCGTCGGCAGCGGAGGAGCTGAGCTTGATCTTGTTGCCCTCTGCCCGGAAGGTCTCGGAGCTGAGGCGGTTGGCAAAGAGCTCGGCCTTGCGCTGGATACTTGTGTCAAAAACATCTATCTCGACCTTATTGCCGGCAGTGACAGCTGACTGCTCGATAGCCTGTATAAGCGCCTGACGGCCCAGCTTGCCGAAGCCCATGATAAGCATTTTTGTGTGCCACTTATCCGGGGGCAGCTGTGAGTCCTTGTAGAACTCATGCAGCGGAGTGAGATCGAACATCTTTCTGATCTGCAGCTCCGGGATACTTACTATATCCAGCTCATAGCGGCACTGCTCGCCTCCGCAGGCGTTGTAGTGGTCGGAGATCATTTCTGCGATAGCGTCATCATCGCAGCGGCAGATGATCTTAGCGCCGTCCTTCAGCTGATAGAGGCCGTCGCCGTCACGGCTGCTGAAAATTTGCAGCAGAGAGAAATTGGTGACAGAGCTTTCCTCAAAGAGAATGAGCCTGTCGGCAATATCCACCTGAGATCTTGTCAGGAAGCGGGAGATGCTTTTTTCGTCGGAATTCAGCAGGTCAAAGCAGTGTACGAGGTAGCCCTTTTTGCCAAGGTCGAATTTCATATCCGTGGACATGGTCTTGGTGGTTATCACATGAACGCATCTTTTCTGCTGGTCCTGCTCCGGGGAGTAGTTGTCGATCATAGCCTTGACATCATTGTTATATCCGAAGATGATGATGTGCTGCCATTTCTTCTTCTTCCGGAAGCTGAAAATTACCCTTAAAAGATTTTCCAGCACTCTGTATACCGCCGCAACGGTACAGTAAGGAGCGGTAAACACAGCCACGCCGTACATATATCCCACAACGGTATGGAGAAGATCGCCGTTCTGCTTTATCAGGTCCATAGCGTTAGTCAGTGATATAGAGGGCTTGAACATAAAGGCGTTGATACCGTTTTGGAGTATCATCAGGGCATTGAAGAAAATATTTTCGTTGGCATAATACAGAATGCCTTCAAGCATCGCCACAACAAATGAGCCGATAGCCAAAAACAAAATGAGCTTGCTTGAGACCCGCTTCTTTTTCATAGGAGCAACTCCTTAGTATTTTATAATATCATTATTATAACACAAGTCGCCTGATAATACAAGTTTTTTGTAAAAAAAGAATACTGCCCGAAAATGAAACACCCGCAGGCGCATATACCAAAAAGTCAAAAGTTAAATCTGTGACCAAATTAACAGAATATTTTTCTGTAAGAACAGTAGACTATCTTAACAGTCTGTGATATAATTATAGTACAGCTGTTATTTAAATAGCAGCCTGTTACTATTTTAGCATTTTGGAAGGAGCCCTGAAATGGAAAAGAAAAATCTTATTACGAAGGTACATCTGACATTGATGATACTTATGATGTGCGGTACGGTCGGCGGAGCGGTCAATTTTATAATCAGCGCTGTCAACTCAGAAACCACCCGTGAAAGGTTCTCAAACCTGACAAATATCCTCTTGATGGTATTTATAATCCTGATGCTCATTATGGGCGCTGTGTATCTTATCAAGGGCTACAGCAAGCAAGCGGCAGTCTACTATAAAGCGTTCATGCTTTTTCATGTAGGGGTATGTGTGATCTCGGATATCGTTAATCTGGCTTTCTATAAGACTACTGCCTTAATGACTGTGATCTCTGTTCTGTATGTATTCAAGGCATTAGACCTGCTCATTATGGTATTTGGAAAGGACCTGGGGAAAAAGAGAACATGGATCCTGTTCTATGTGATAATCGGTCTGGACATTTCAGCACTGATCCTATCTGTTATCAATATGGCATCGGTGGGCTTTGATTTCAGCTTCACCGGATATGTAACTGCACTGATAGCAGACGGAACTATAGGACTTGCCGTCAGAGGCAAATACAAAAACAAAGAGGCAAGAGGCACAACCTGATAAAATAAAAACAGGGGGGCTGCTGCGGCGTGCGGCAGCCCCTTTTGCAATGAATGAGCTGCTTTAAGCTCCTGCGCCAAAGCGCCTCCGGCAGCTGCATTGTGAATTTTCAATTGTGTATTGAAAAAACTGCACCCATATCCCCCAAAGGGGGGGTATTAATTACAGAATACAAAAACACAACGGAGGTAATTACAATGCCAGCTAATTTTAAAAACCAGGATAATCAGAGAAAATACAACGAGCTGCTCGCTAAGCTCAAAGGTCAGGAGGGCAAGGAGCCTTCCGCTGATGAGGTCGCAGACCTGCTCACTCAGAATCTCAACGAGCAGGGCGTTAATGTCGAAACACCTATCGCCACTGCCAAGGCGGATTACTTTGAGTACCTGATGTCTGCCCCCAACGGCCGCCCCTCACCGGAGCAGCTCAAGCGCATCGAGGATATTCATACCAAGCTCAACGAGCGCTATGTTAAAATGAAGGTCGATGCCGACAAGAAGCTCGAAAGCCTGACGGACGAGGCCAGGAAAGGCACGATCCCCGGCACCGATTGGCTCTATTTTGCCGACGCCAAGGACGAGCACGACCACCTGCCGAAAATCGTTGATAACATCTTTATCACCACCGACCCCGATGCAGTGAACCGGCTCAAGAACCTTGAATATTCCATTCAGGTAATGGAGATGTCCGGCATGGCCAGCCAGTGCACCGTCAAGGACGAAGCCGGCAAGGACCAGAGCATTCTGCTCTCCACCTATCTCAACGGACGGACTGCCAGCCGGGGTGACGAGATGTTCAAGGCCAACGGCGTCACCGACCCGGATAAGATCAAGGCCATAAACAAAAGATTTACCGCCTATGAGCCCCACGGCGTTGAGGGCTACACCTTCAACAAGGACTACAAGCCCGGCGATGCCGTCATCACCAAATACCCCGAAGATACCGAGATCATCAAAAACGCCAGGTCTCAGAAGCAGCTTCAGGACTATTCCGACAAGCTGGACGCAGAGCTCCGGGGCATCAACGAGTTTGAAAATGCCGGAAAGAATGTCGCTAAGCAGGCCAAGGAGCTGCTTGACAAGCTGGATTCCTTCGTCAAGCCGGAGGAGGACGGCCCCAACTCCAAGGAGTTCAATGAGATGCGGGCAAGCCTTGAAAACATCAGCAAATACGGCGTGGATATGCAGATCAGAAAACCCCTTTACGGCAGGAACGGTACTATAATGACCGCTGAGCAGCGCACCTCAAAATTCGTTACCTCACAGCTCTTTGAGCAGCTGGATAATCTTACCAATGACGCCAAAAGCTACGAGAAAAGTCACTCCTCGCTGGCTCTTGCCAAGTACGGCAGGCAGAGGCAGGAGCTCTCCAAGCAGCTGCAGACCTTTGTCTCCTCTGCCAAGGCGAAGCTTGACCCCGCCCGCTTTGAGGGTATGAACAATATCAACTCCACCAGCCTGCTTAAAGATGATCTTGACTTAAAGCGCAAAAAGCTGGAGCATTTCAGGAGCAAGTTCGGCTATCAGGAGTTCAAGAAGCACACAAGGACTGCCGATGAAGTCATCGGCAAGCTGGACAGATCAGCGGCTGCGATCTCCGAGGCCCGCAGGAACGTTCACTTAGGCAGCGGTTTCTATGATGATGCCTCTGATGCTCTTGACAATGCTATCCGCAGCTACAAGAGCTACACAGAGGGCTGCAAGACCGGCATCGTCACCGTTACCAAGGAGCAGCTGAAGCAGTCCTTGAAGACCGCCAAGGAGGAGATCAGTGCCTACCTCAACTACAAGCAGTCGCAGGGGCTGATCAAGAAGGCATTCTTCGCCAACAAAAAGACCCAGAAGCGCATTGACGCTATGCGCCAGAGCATGGAAAGCATAGACCTGGCTATCAAGGACCTCAACGCTGTCACTGCTTCCATTCAGGACCGTGAAGAAGTTATCCTCGCTGACTATTACGGTCAGGCGGGTGCTATTGCTCATGCGGATAATATCATCAATAACGAGGACAACAATATCATCAATGACAACAGCATCAACAATATAAACAACATCAACAACAAGCCCGAACCCAGGAAAGAGGAGCCTGTAAAGGCTGCCGTCAAGCAGGTAAAAAGAGCCAGTCAGTATCTTGAGGAAAGGACTGTAGCTGCTCAGACCAAGCTGCTGGAGCTGGCAGCCGCAAACTCCGGCAAGGTCCCCGACAAGGCCGCAGCCAAGGACCTCTACACCGAGATCATCACCGCACATTTCCTGAGATCAATGCGGGCACAGGGCCGCAGAGTTGAGGTCAGCGACTGAGCCTTCAAGGAATACAAGCCCAGGGTTGACAGCGACCAGCGCTTTGTAACTCTGCTTGAAAACTCCTCCGACGAGCAGCTTTTCAGAGCCGCCACCCGTGACAAGGGTCAGGACCTGCTCAGCAGCTTCCTGAAAACCAAGGTCCCCGCTGCCAAGGATAAGACCACCGGCGGGCAGGGAGATAACAAGACCATTGGAAAGGCTGTCACCACTGCCCACACCAGCGGTCCCAAGTTTGATTGACCCTTATAAATAAAAAACAGGCGATCTGATGCGCGGTGGCGATAAAGAAGTATTTGACAATTACAGCTTTGTATGTGCCACCGCTAAAAGAATAAATAATAAAGAAGAAAGAATAAA
>CADBTF010000047.1 GCA_902797485.1 uncultured Ruminococcus sp.
AGAGATGATTATGTTAAGCGCCTCATAGCAGCGGTTCACCACATCTCTTGCAGACTCCCCGTGGGGCGGAGGATTGTCCAGCCCTCCATCAAGCCACTTTTTATAGGCCGGGTCGTCCATGAGCTGGTCAGCAGTTTTGTTCTCAAAATCCCCGAAGTCCATTTCCGCCAGCAGCCCCAGCTCAACGGTGAAGGCATCGTGGTAGAGGATATCCGCAGTCTGCTTGCAGCGCTTCAAGGGTGAGGTGTAGACCTTCTGCACGCCGCCGTATTCAAGGTTCTCCGCCTTCTCGTACAGGTCCTTTATCCCCTGCTCGCTGAGGGGGGTGTCAGTAATGCCGATATAGCGCCCTTCGGTGTTGGCGGAGGTCATTCCGTGGCGTATTAATCTTATCTTGTAACCCTGCATAATTGGTATTTTCTCCCTTCGTCATTTAGAATATTTAAATATTGATAAAACTGGTGAAATATGTATATTTATAACACTTTACAAATCTAAATAATTGTGGTATAATAAATATGATACTAATATTTGGAAGTCCCCATGTCATGATAAGCTATGATCTCAATGGAGGCCGAAGTATGAAAGACCAAGATGAATTTCTCTCTGATATAAATATCGGCCGCCGGCTGGCAGAACTCCGGCACGACAGAGGGCTTAGTCAGCTTGCAGCTGCCAAGGCGCTTGGTGTCACCCAAAGCTGCATCTCACAGCTGGAGTGCGGCAAAAGAAGGCTTTCAATTTCTGCTGCCCGGAAGCTGAGCAGCCTCTATCAGGTGGATATTTCATGCATACTCGGCGGCTCACCTGTTTCGGCAGAGCCCCCTGAGGTCAAGCCCAGCGAAGGCGAGCTGCTGCTGAATGAGCTTGTCAGCTCCGCTGATTCAGCGAATCTGACTTTTTCTGTCAACAGCTACATGGCTCTGAGTATTTACCGGGTCCTCAGAACGGTATACAGTCTAAACCCGCATAATTCCGATGAGCTCTTTTCTGTCCCGGAGGAAGAAGCTATGAAGCTTACCGAGCAGTTTTTGCGGGACGAGCCCTACAGGATCATCACCCTGGGTCTGGCCGGTAACCTCCGCAGCCGCAAAAAAATCGAACTGCCCACAGAGCTTGCCCCAAGACTGAGAGCTTTCATCAAGGAATGTGAAGCGCTGCTCTCCGGAAATGATGAGTAACCTATTCCTGCTTTGAGCATAGAATAATTATAACACACTATACATCTTTTTGCAAGGGTGTTATACAATAAATACCCCTCTGCAAGCAAGGAGCAAATGTATTAATGAAACTCAACGGGATAAAGCTTTCCCACCGAAAAAATACCGAGAACTGCGAAACCGTCGCCGCACCCTGCCCGGAGAGAGTTGTGATCTCCATGTCGCAGCATATAGGCGCCCCCGCCGAGCCCAGAGTCAAGGTTGGAGACACCGTAAAGGTCGGCACTGTTATCGGTGACGCAGATACAAATATGACCTGCCCTGTCCACGCAAGCGTCTCCGGCAGGGTGGCTAAAATAGGAGAATTGCTGCTGCCTAATGGCAAGACCTGCAAGACCGTCGAAATAGAAGCCGACGGCCTCCAGACCCCTGACGAGCAGCTCGCTCCCCCCGTTATTACCGATAAGCAAAGCCTTGCGGCGGCTGTCAGAGCCTCCGGCTGCTGCGGTATGGGCGGCGCAGGCTTCCCTACCCATGTCAAGCTGGCCTTTGACGAGACCAAAACTCATATAGATACCCTGATAATCAATGCCGCCGAGTGCGAGCCCTATATCACCAGCGACTACCGTGAGCTCATGGAGAATACCGACGGAGTTATCGGCGGAATGAAGCTGGTGCGTGAGGTGCTGGGCATAGAAAGGGTCTGCATAGGCATCGAGGAGAATAAGCCCAAGGCCATAAAGATCTTCCGGGATAAGCTCTCCGGTGAAAAGGGCTTTGAGGTCATGAAGCTCAGGTCCAGCTACCCCCAGGGGGCAGAAAAGGTCATCGCCTATAACGCCACCGGCAGAATAATAAGCGAGGGCAAGCTCACCTCTGATTTCGGCATCATCGTTTTGAATGCCTCCACCGTCGGAATGATAAACCGCTATGCCGAGACCGGTATGCCCTTTACCTCCCGGCGTGTGACCGTTGACGGCAGCGCCGTCAGAAAGCCCTGCAATATCTCCGCCCCCATAGGCACACCTATCATAGACCTTTTAAAAGAGGCGGATACCGATACAGATAATATGAAGCGGCTCATTGCCGGCGGCCCCATGATGGGAATAAGCCTCTATGACCCGACACTGCCGCTGCTGAAAACCACCAATGCGTTTTTAGCCTTCCTCTCTGAAGCAGAGAAGGTTGACCCCACCCCCTGTATACGCTGCGGGCGCTGCATCGAGGCCTGCCCCCTTGGGCTTATGCCGAGAGAATTTGAACGTGCCTACGACAAGCAGGACAGAGAAACCCTCAACCGGCTCAGGATCAACCTCTGCATGAACTGCGGCAGCTGCAGCTATGTCTGCCCCGCAAAGCGCCCCCTGGCGGAGAAAAATCAGCTTGCCAAGGGCCTTGCAATGTCACGCAAGTAATACTTATTAAGGAGATATCCACTTGAAGGAATATACAGTCAGCCCCTCCCCACACCTGCGAAGCGGGGCTTCGACAACTATGATAATGTTCCACGTTATCTTAGCCACGATACCGGCAATGGCAGCCTCTGCTGTGTTCTTCGGCTGGCGTGCACTCACTCTTATAGGCTTCTGCGCTGTCTCAGCTATGGCCTGGGAGCGCCTCTCAAACCTCATTATGAAGCGCCCCGACAGCACTGACGACCTTTCAGCCCTTGTGACCGGTATCCTGCTTGCATTCAACCTGCCTGTCACCCTGCCATTGTGGTGCGCCGCTATAGGCACCTTCGTGGCAATAGTTATAGTAAAACAGCTCTTCGGAGGCATAGGCCAGAATTTCGCAAACCCCGCTATCGTCGGAAGGATAGTGCTGATGCTCTCCTTTACCGGCAGAATGACCAGTTGGGTCATACCCAACGGCCTGGACGCTGTCTCCTCCGCAACACCCCTCGTCAGCGGCAATGCCTCGTATTTTGACCTGTTCATCGGAAGATGCGGCGGCTGCCTTGGTGAGACCTCTGCTGCGGCTATACTGCTGGGCGGCATCTACTTAACAGCTGTGCGGGTGATAACCCTCCATGCCCCCCTTGCCTTTATCGGCACCGTATATGCCATCTCTGCTGTGACCGGCAGAGACCCTGTCTATCAGATACTCTCAGGCGGGCTCATGCTGGGTGCAGTATTCATGGCCACCGATTATGTCACCACCCCCATTACCAAAAAGGGCAGAGTGATCTTCGGTATCGGCTGCGGCGCTGTGACCTGTGTGATACGCTTCTGGTGCAATGCGCCGGAGGGCGTCAGCTATTCGATCCTGCTGATGAATATAGTGACCCCTTATATTGATATGTTCACCCAAAAGAAAGCCTTCGGCGGAATTTACCGCAGAAACAAAAAGGAGGCCTCCCAGTGAAGGAAAAACTTATGCCTCCGGTGGTGCTGACCTTGGTCTGCATAATAGTGTCAGCCCTGCTTGTTTTCGCTTATAACAAAACCTATATAGATACCACCGGAGTTATGACCGAGCAGCTTTCAAACAGCTGCGAAAGCATCTTCGGGAACGAAGAATACCGTATACTGCTGGAAAAGAATACCGATAAAAAGGTCCCCCTGACCTTTGGCGTTCAGGGCGTTAAGGCCGTTATTACCGACGGAAAGGAAAAATGCCTTATCGAGCTTGAGCAGGACGGCTACGCTAAGGGCGGTCTCCACCTGCTGATCGGTATTGACACTCAGGGCAGGATCAAAGGGATAGATTTTCTCAGCATCGGTGAGACCCCCGGCGTCGGCACTAAGGTCCGGGAGGACAGCTTCCTCTCTCAGCTTATCGGCTATGGCCCCGATACCGACGACGCCTCTATCGACAGTGTCACCGCAGCCACCTTCTCCTCTAAGGGCATGAAGGCCGCCTGCCGTAAGGCCGTCGAGCTCTACCGCAGCAATAAGGAGGCGATCCTCAGTGAATGAGAACAGGCCCCTCTCACGGGAATTTACCAAGGGCCTTATCAAGGAAAACCCTGTGCTGGTGATGCTTTTGGGAATGTGCCCCACACTGGCTGTCACCACCATGGCCTCCAACGCTATAGGTATGGGCCTTGCCACTACCTTTGTGCTGGTGTGCTCCAATCTGGTCATCTCACTTTTAAAGGGCGTTATACCCAAGGCAGTACGGCTGCCCTGCTTTATTGTCATTATCGCAGGCTTCGTGACCCTCATATCATTCGTGCTGCAAAGGTACCTGCCGGGGCTCTATGACTCCCTCGGTGTGTTCCTGACGCTTATAACAGTAAACTGTATCATACTTGGCCGTGCCGAGGCCTTTGCCTCAAAAAATAAGGTGCTCCCCTCTGTTCTGGACGGACTGGGAATGGGCCTTGGCTTCACCGCTGCACTTTTCGTCATGGGAAGCCTGCGGGAGATCTTCGGCGCCGGCTCATGGTTCGGCCTGAAGCTGCCCCTTATCTCAAAGGAGCCTATGCTGATCTTCATTATGCCCGCCGGAGGCTTCTTCGTGCTGGGCTGCGTGATCGCAGCAGTCAATAAGCTGGCAGACCGCAAGCCCCCCAAGGAGATCAGCTGTGAGAACTGCCCTTCAGCAGCAATATGCGGCGCTAAGGGCAAGGGCGAGGGCTGCCCATCAGAAAGCGAGGGCGGCAAATGAAAGAGCTGATAATTATAATCATAACTGCGGTGTTCGTCAATAATGTGGTGCTGTCGCAGTTTATGGGGATATGCGCATTCCTTGGGGTCTCCAAGCAGCTTAAAAGCTCAATAGGAATGGGCGGCGCAGTCATCTTTGTTATGGTTTGCGCCACCGCCTGCACCTACCCCGTCTACCTGCTGCTTGACCGCTTTGAGATAACCTACCTGCGCACAGTCGCATTTATCCTGGTCATCGCAATGTTCGTCCAGCTTATCGAGATAGTGATGAAAAAGACTATGCCCGCCCTCTATCGGGCTCTTGGCGTGTATCTGCCCCTTATCACTACCAACTGCGCTGTGCTGGGTGTCACCGTTGCCAACATTGACGAGGGCTACAGCTTTGTCCAGTCCTTAGCCAATGCGTTCGGTACCGGTCTGGCCTTCACGCTGGCTCTGGTGCTTTTCTCAGGAGTCCGTGCAAGGATACAAGATTCCAATATCCCGGAGACCTTCAAGGGCGTGCCGGCAACGCTCATCGCTGCCGCCATTGTCTCCCTGAGCTTCATGGGCTTCTCCGGAATGGCCTTCTGAGCCTGACCCACAGGCAAGGCCCGCCGCAAAATGAATTTCTGCTGTATGGAGTTTTCATATAAATGAGTTATCTGATACCAATAGGAATATTTGCAGCACTGGGCGCCGTTTCAGGCGTGCTGCTGACTGTAGTCTCAAGAGTGTTCGCCGTCAAGACCGACGAGCGGCTGGAGGCTGTTAATGAAGCCCTGCCCCAGGTGAACTGCGGCTCCTGCGGCTATTCCGGCTGCGCAGATTATGCCGGTGCCGTTATAAAAGGTGCCCCCTGCAACCTCTGCCGCCCGGGAGGCGCTGCTGTCTCAGCAAGGCTCTCTGAAATAATGGGCGTGGCCGATGAGGGCGCCGAAAAGCTCCACGCCTTTGTGCGCTGCAAAGGCGACTGCAATAAGACCACCCATAAGTATACCTTCGGCGGAGTGAACAGCTGCGCCGCCTGCAATAAATTCTATAACGGCTCCAAGACCTGCACCAGCGGCTGCTTGGGCTACGGGGACTGCGCAAGGGTCTGCCCGCAGAATGCCATAAGCATCAGGGATAGGATCGCCGTTGTTGATTATAATAAATGTATAGGCTGCGGCCTGTGCGTTAAGGAATGTCCCAACGGTCTGATAGCCCTCAGGCCGGAAGGGCAAAGGGTCGAGGTCGCCTGTTCGTCAGCAGATCTTGGTAAAATTACCAGAAATATCTGCTCCGTCGGCTGTATCGGCTGCGGTATCTGCGCCAAAAGCTGCCCCAAGGGTGCAGTGAAGGTAGAAAACAATCATGCGCTTATAGACAGCTCACTCTGCGTCAGCTGCGGGATATGCAAGGTGAAATGTCCGGTGGGTGCAATTGTTAAAATATAAGCAGCCCCTCCGGTTGCTGCCATTAAGTAAAGAAGTTTATTTCTCAGTGTATAAAGGAGGAAGTAATTATGAATGAAAAAGCAAGGAAAGAAACTATCGACGCTATGTTTGAGCTTTACCCAAGAGGCCGCAAGCTCATCTATAAAGCCTTTGATAAGCTGGAAGACAATCTGACCCGTACTCAGCAGATCATACTTTTGGCGCTGGCTGTCAAGGATAACCTTTCAATGTCTCAGCTTGCCAGCAAGATCTGCACCAGCAATGAGCAGGCCACCCGTGCTGTGACCCAGCTGGTGGATAAGGGCCTTGTAAACAGGATGCAGAACAAAACCAACCGCAGAGTAGTGAACATAAGCCTCACCCAGAAGGCAAGAGACCACATCGAGGGCGCTAAGAAAGCCGTTCTCAACGAAACTCTCGCCAATGCCAGGGGCCTCACAGATGAGGATATGCTGGTCATCAAGAACTCTATCCAGGCTGTCCTTGAGATCATCAAAAAGCTGGATACCAAGGATATCATCTACTGAATAAATAGGCACTGATATGACTGCTTCTTTTTGAACAGTCATATTTTGTTATATGAATAAATTATTGCTGAATTGCAAAAATGCTCTTGATTTTTGTTTGAAATTGTGATATGATTAATGTAAGTAAACTTATTATTAAGTCTGATTAAGAGGGTGAGAACTTGAATAAGACTAAATGTTTTATAACCACCGCTGCCTTTGCCGCTCTCGGCGGAGCACTTGC
>CADBTF010000048.1 GCA_902797485.1 uncultured Ruminococcus sp.
GCTAATTTAGCCACATTGCCTACCGGTGCAAATGTAAAGGCTTATGCGCTTGTAAATAACTACTGGCTCTATGTTGATTACAACGGGCAGAAGGGTTATGCTTATATCGACTATTTCACCGGCACTCGTCCGACTGCGACCTCAGTTCCTTCCTGACAGATATTAGCGGCAGGTTCGTTCCTGCCGCTTTTTGTTTTGCCAAAGTGTGTTTGTTACAAAAAATTAACTTATTTTGATTTGACAAATCGATAACACTGTGCTATAATAAATACTGTTATAAGCGTACTTTAAAGCATTAAAACTTAAAAGCGCTTTCAGCTGAACAGAAAGGAAATGTATGAAATGAAAGAAATATCTAAGCTTTTGGATTATCGCCCTGATATAAAGGTGGTAGACGCCACCCTCAGAGACGGAGGCCTTGTTAATGATTTCTTCTTTAGTGATGATTTTGTAAAGGCACTGTATACAGCCAATCTTCGCTCCGGCGTTGATTATATGGAGTTCGGCTACAAGGCAGACAGAGAGCTTTTTGATGAAGAAAAATTCGGTAAATGCAAGTTCTGTGATGATGATTATATCCATTCCATAGTGGGGGATAACAACACCGACTTGAAGATCGCTGTCATGGCTGATGTGGGCAGATGCAACTATAAGAATGATATTCACGACAGAAGCGAAAGCGCTATTGATCTGATCCGTGTTGCTACATATCTTCATACTATCCCCACAGCAGTTGATATGATAGAGGACGCTAAGAAAAAGGGCTATGAGGTCAGCTGCAATATTATGGCTATATCCAACACCCAGGAGGGTGACCTTCGTGCGGCGCTGGATATTCTGGGGCGCTCCTCCGTTGATGTGCTTTATATCGTTGACAGCTTCGGAGCCCTTTACCCGGAGCAGATACAGAGACTTGTGAGCATCTACGAGGAGTTTGCTTCCAAGTACAATAAGAAGATCGGTATTCATGCCCACAACAATCAGCAGCTTGCCTTTGCCAACACTATAGAGGCAGTCGGAGACGGTGTTGACTGGCTCGATGCTACCTACTGCTCCATGGGCAGGGGAGCCGGTAACTGTGCTATGGAGCTGCTGCTCAGCTTCCTGAAAAATCCTAAGTATAATGTATATCCTGTTATCAAGTTTATTGAGCAGTACATGGTGCCGTTGAAGGAGCAGGGTGTAGTCTGGGGCTATGATCTGCAATACCTTATGACCGGTGTGCTGAACCGTCACCCAAGAAGCGCAATTGCTTTTACTAATGAGAAGCGTCAGGATTACTCTGAGTTTTACAAAGAGATAATCGCTCTTGACTGACAGAAAAAATCAGACCTGCAGGCCGATGAAGCTTGCAGGTCTTTTGTTGTATCAGATCAGTTCTTCCATTTGCTTGATAAGGTCTCCAAAGAGTTTCAGGGCATCGGTCACAGGCTTTTCTGTTG
Source organism: uncultured Ruminococcus sp. (assembly GCA_902797485.1). GTDB lineage: Bacteria > Bacillota > Clostridia > Oscillospirales > Ruminococcaceae > FB2012. The sequence continues at coordinate 1,443 of CADBTF010000048.1, forward strand.
CCATATCCACACCTGCGCCCCTCAGCAGAGAGATCGGGTCTGTGGAGCAGCCGCCGGAGAGGAAGCCGATATAATCCTTGACGGCTGGTTCGCCCTCATTCAGGATACGCTGAGACAGTGCGATAGCTGCTGAATATCCTGTTGCATACTGGTAAACATAATAGTCGTAGTAGAAATGAGGTATGCGGGCCCATTCAAGGCTGATCTCATCATCTAACACAATACCGTCTCCGAAATAGAGCTTGTTAAGGTCACGGTAAATGCTGCAAAGAGTGTCAGCGGTAAGGCTCTCGCCTTGAGCGGAGAGCTCATTGATCTTCAGCTCAAACTCTGCAAACATAGTCTGACGGTAAAGGGTAGTGCGGAACTGCTCCAGGAAATAATTGATAAGATATGCCTTCTCACGCTTATCATCAGTGTGCTTTAAGAGATACTGTATAAGCAGGGCCTCATTGCAGGTGGAGGCTACTTCGGCTACAAAGATCACATAATCAGAGTAGACAACCGGCTGGTTCTTGTTGGAAAGATAGGAATGGATAGCATGGCCCATTTCGTGAGCTAAGGTGAACATACAGTTGAGTGTGTCCTTGTGGTTGAGCATTACGAAGGGGTGAACTCTCGCACCGGCTGAATAGGCCCCGGAGGTCTTGCCCTCGTTTTCGTAGATGTCTATCCAGCGCTCGTTAAAGCCCTTTCTGATAAGGGAAAGGTATTCCTCACCCATGGGTGCCAAAGCCTTTAAAACTGTTTCCTTGGCTTCCTCAAAGGTGATCTTCATGTCAACATCGGGAACGATATTTGAATAGATGTCGTAGAAATGCAGCTCATCGAGGCCCATGAGCTTTTTGCGAAGCTTAACATAGTCATACATATGATCCATGTTGTCGTGTACGGCCCTGATAAGATTGTGATATACCTCCACAGGCACCTCATTTGCAGAGAGAGCGGCCTCTAATGAAGAACCGTATCTCCTCGCCTGAGAATAGAACTGCACGGCTTTGATCTGTGCGTTGAGAGCGGCAGCATAGGTGTTTTTGAAGCTTTCATAGGTGTGGTACATTGATTCAAAGGCTGACTTGCGGAGGGCTCTGTCGCTGCCTTGCAGCAAGGGAACATAAGAGCCGTGGGTCACCTGATGTGCTTTTCCGTCTTTGTCAACGGCGTCGGGGAATTTAAGGTCAGCGTCTGAAAGCATTGAGAAGATATTCTCCGGTGTCTGGGTCAGCTCACCAGAGAGAGCAAGTATCCTTTCCTCGGCTTCTGAGAGGATATGATCTTTTTTGAGACGTGTCCTGTCAAGGGCACGCTTGTAAAGCTTCAAAGCTTCACAATTCTCATAGAAGCTGTCAAGGGTCTCCTCCGGGATAGCTATGAGTTCAGGAATCTCAAAGCTGCCTGCGGCATTGATGCTTACATAGGTATTCATAAGCTGACCCACCATGCCCTGATAGAGAGAATTGCCGTTATCCTCGTCTGCACGGCGCTGTGCATAGTTGGCAAGGCTGTCCACAAGAACTGAGATCTCATCAGACAGCTTTAAAAATTCCAGCAAAGTCTCTGCGGACTCACTCAGTCTGCCCTTGTATGAAGCGATCTTTTTCGGGAGTGCCTGGAGCTTTTTCAGGTCCTCTCTCCAAGCATCGTCAGAGGGGTAAATGTCTTCGATGGCCCATTTGTATTCCTCCGGCACCTCGGACCGCTTAGGTATTCTTTCTTCACTCATATTGATTCTCCTTTACAGCTATGATAATAACATTATATCACATATGAATGAAAATTTCAAGGAACATTTTGGTAATATGTAAGGCGCAGAAATGCGCCCATAGATCATCTGGGGAGAATATTCGGCTCACCGAAGGGGAAGATGTCCTTTTGCTCTTCATATTCTCCGTCAGTGAGGTTGCCGCCCCGAGGAAACAGGCCTGTCATCTCATTAGCTGATGCCGCTCCTGAATCAAGCCCTGTGCGGATATCCGGTGCATCCGGGTCATAGCTGCCGGCTATTTTTTCCAGCTCTAAATCTTTTTCGTCGTCGAATACTGCTTCCTTGGGTTTTTGGTGTTTCTTCTTCATATAACAATACCTCCTGTTATAGTTAAGTATAGTATGTGCAGCTGATGAAAGATTATTATGATATTACGATATATGAAATATGAAGAAAAACGTAGAATTATGCAGAAAACAAAAGAAAACTATATCAAAAGCTCAAATAATCAGCCAAAATCAGCTTTAAAATCATAAGACTTGACTTGCGGTTCAAATGAACTTGTGATATAATCATAGTATCGCAAGAGACAACGATACAGAGAGACAAAATGAAAAAAGATGTGTAACAAAAGAGGGGCAGCTGATAAAGCTAAAAAAGGAGGGCTTGCATATGATGCTTGATAAGCTGCCGGGCACTGCTCTTGATTTTGATGAGCGTGGTGCATCGAATGCGTTTTCTGTTATTCAGCCTATACTTGACGCTACCGGCGGGCTGACACTTTCCCAGCTTGCGACGCTGACAGGGCTTGAGGGATCGACTATCCAGAACTGGATAAAACGCGGCTGGGTGGTGCCGACGACGGGAAAGAAATACGGTGAGAGACAGGTAGTCAGGATCATGCTGATAAATATTCTTCGGGGAACTATCCGTCTGGAGGATATTGCAAAGCTTATGGAATATATCAACGGCGAGGTGGACAACCTTAATGATGATATAATGCACGACACAGAGCTGTATAATCTCATGTGCCAGCTTTTAACAGCAATGACCCACGACGATCTTCACAGCAGAGAAGAAATAGATGAGGAGATCGAGAAGCGCCTTGACAAGAGCTTCCAGGGAGAAAACCGCAGAAGGCTCAGGAGGGTGCTGCTGATAATGATACTTGGCTACCGTGCTTCCTATTACAGGCGTATGGCGGAAAATGAATTTGCTGAGCTTGAATATGATTATTGAGGTGATGATCTTATGAAGCATGAAAAACAGGAAAAGCAGGATAACAGATTTGTAAAGGTCTATTCACAGGGAAAGGCGGATCACACCGAGATATTTGTGGATAAGGAAACAGGCGTTAATTATATCTGCCATGCTTCGGGCTATTCAGGAGGGCTGACAGTTCTGCTGGACAGTGAAGGCAAGCCGGTGATCACACCTGTTGAGTCCTTGCAAGCATAAGGAGGAATAAATATGGCAAACAATGAATTTGTAGACATCAAGGCAAAAAAGGGCGGCAGCAGCGGAAAGGGCAAGACCGGAATGATAGTTGCTATAGTTGTAATTGCGATCTTTGCGCTGATCGTGGTGCTTTCAGCGGGAGCTGTTGTGCCGGCGGGCTCAACGGGAGTAGTTGTGACCCTTGGCTCTGTTTCAGAGAACACCTACGCTGAGGGCTTCCATTTGAAGATACCCTTTGTTCAGCAGGTGGAGATCGTTTCAAACAAGATACAGGTATATGAGACAGATGCCAGTGCAGTGTCCAAGGACCTGCAAACAGTGAACTCCAAGATAGCTGTAAACTTCCGGGTGCGCTCTGATGCCTCGGCTTCAATTTACAAGAATATCGGTGCTGACTATCAGCAGGTCATTCTTATGCCGGCTGTTCAGGAATCCATGAAGGCTATCAGCGCTAAGTATACTGCTGAGCAGCTCATCACCGAGCGCAATCAGGTGGGTCAGGAGATCAAGGAGCAGCTTGAGGCTAAGGTATCTGACTACGGTATACAGATAGAGAAATTCAATATTGTAAACTTTGATTTCTCAGCTGAGTTCAACAATGCTATAGAGCAGAAGCAGGTAGCAGAGCAGAACCTTCTGAAAACCAAGACAGAGCAGGAGGAACAGCTCGTTATCGCTGACGCTGACGCTCAGAAGAAGATCAAGGCTGCAAACGCCGAGGCTTCTGCTATCAAGGCCAAGGCAGATGCTCAGGCTGAGGCAAATAAGGTCATCAGCGAATCTCTGAACGATCAGCTGCTCAGGTATCAGATGCTTGAAAAGTGGGACGGCTCTGTTCCGAAGGTGGCAAGCTCTGCAAATCCTCTTATCACCATGGGCCTTGAGGATATTGAGAATACCGAAAGATAAGTTTTCTTCACAACTGTGCCTTAAATATGAAGCCGGCGCTCGAAAGGGCGCCGGTTTTGCGGATAGGCATAAATGTGCTCCTCTGCTGAATAATAAAGCCCATATAGAAATTTTGCCCCTGAGCTTTTCAAAGTACTCAGGGGCATTGTATTGTATACGGCTGCTAAGATAAATTGAATTCAGCACTTTGAAATTATTTCCATAGTTTCATTGATAATTGATCCAATTTCTTTTGAACCGTCGATCACATAATCAGAAGTCGGCAGGATTTCATTCAGCATCTGAACATAACAAACTCTTGCAGCATTTAAATATGTATCCATTTCATTACGAATATCATCTGCTGAAGCCCCTTTCATATCTCTGAGCACTCTCCGAGCCAGTGCAATGTCTAACGGCGTATCAATAAATATACAGCAGTCCAGATAATCTTTCATCATTTTATTCTTATATGCAAAGGGATAATCCAACAGC
>CADBTF010000049.1 GCA_902797485.1 uncultured Ruminococcus sp.
CAGCCTTGGAGGATAAACAGATGATCGACCTGTTCTTTGAGCGCTCGGAGCAGGCGATAAATGAGCTTCAAAGCAAATACGGAAAGCTCTGCCGTAAAGCAGCATTTCAAATGCTGAACAGCAGAGAGGACTGCGAGGAATGTATCAACGAGGCTATGCTGGCAGTCTGGAATACTATCCCGCCGGCTAAGCCGGAAAGTCTGAAAGGCTATCTGCTGAAGCTGCTTCGCAATCAGGTCCTGAAAAGGGTCAGGTATAACAATGCGGCTAAAAGAGGCGGGTATGATACCGCCCTTGATGAGCTGGCAGAGGCTGTTCCTGCGGCAGATAATGTGGAATCTGAATATGACAGCAAGCTTGCGGCAAAGGCTGTGAACAGCTTTCTGACCGGCCTTGACAGCTATGACAGAGCTTTATTCATCAAGCGGTACTGGTTTGGTAAAACTATAGAGGAGCTGTCAGAGGAGTTCGGCATCAGCAAGCATTATGTTTCGGTCCGGCTTCACAGGATACGGGAAAAGCTTAAAAAGCACTTGGAAAAAGAAGGTGTGTATCTATGAACAAGGAAAGGCTTACTAACATGATAGAAGATATTGACGGAGATCTTATAGAGGAGGCGGTCAATTTCAAAGCAGAGAAAAGATCACAGCATAAGCTGCCCTACATTGCAGCCGCCTGTGCAGCCGTGATAGCCCTCGGAGCTGCCGGCATTTTTGCACTTAACAGCAGTCAGCCAAAGCCTACGGCGGAAACGGCTGACCCGGTGAACGGCTCTTCAAGTTCTGCTTATGAAGCTCAGTCAGGCAGCCCGGCTGTTACAAAAGCTCCTGAAAAGTCCGATGAGAAAGCAGCTGACAGCACAGCACCGGCACAGGATATTATTATAATCACGCCGGAGCGGTATAAGTCAGAGCTTTACGGCTCAGAATCAGCAGTTATCTGGCCTTGGGAATATCTGACAGATGCTGAACGCTACAGTGAGGTGTCCTTTGAGGGTATCACATACCAGTCTGCAGGCAGCTTGACAGACAGGGAAAGGATAATAACAGACCGCCCTATCAGCTGCCGGGCTTCGGGCTATGATCTTATTAACGATAAGACCTACAGTGAGGAACTTGAAGCCTTTGAGATAAAAGCTGTCAACCTGAAAAAAGCCTGCGCTGTGAGGTTCGGTGATGAATACTATCTTTACAGGCAGAGAGATTATGACCCGCCAAAAACTTTGGGAGAGTTTTTTGATGACTACGACCTGACGAGCAGTCTGAAGCTTGAATATTACCACAGCTGCTATAATTATTCCGAGCTTGAGGGGCGCAGGCTCAATGACACTGACGAGCTGATATCTCTTATCGGCAAGCTTTCAGATGCGGAGTTTGTTGAAAAACAAGACTGGTCTTTGGAGGGGCTGAATTATCTGAGCTTTAATGTAAGCTGCGGCACCACCGGGGCTGAAAACAGAGCAATGTATATAACTGAAAACGGTTATCTCTGGACCAATATCTGCGATTACCAATATGTCTTTGACATAGGAGAAAAATGGGCAGATGCGATCATCAGCTGTGCCAGCGAGAATTCAGAGCCGGCAGATATTCATGCTGTCAATGTTTTAACAGGCGGTGAGATAACTGAGATCGGAAACGGATTTGTTAGGTTTACTGATTCTCCGCTTTGCAATGACCCTGACGATGCGATGACCTTTACGATCCCTCTTGATGACATACGCATAAGGCGGTTCTTTGAATACCCTTCTGCCAAAAAGCCGGGAGATGTGATCGCTGTTACATTCTCCGGAAAAGTTGACAGATCAAAGGATAACGAGCTTTTGAATATATACTCTATTCAAGAGGCAAGATTATCAGGCAGCGGAGATGCGGCAGGGTTTGAGATAGAAGAATAAAATATAACAGCACCGCAGCTATATGAATACTGCGGTGCTGTTTCATTCAAAGAAGCCGTATTTGGTGCGGAGCCTCTCCAGCTTTTTAAGCAGGCTTGGGGCTAAGGCATACAAGAAGCCAAGGGTGGCTGCGCCGTGGATTATATCCAGCGGGAGGCCGGCGGCATAGGCGGCTGACAGAGATGCGGCATTAATCTCGTTGTGCATGATAAAAAGCGTAGAAGGGTTTACAATGGCACCGTAGACAAACACTGCTGAAAAGAACCCGAAGAGTGCAATCAGCTCACGCTTCATGGGGAGCACTCCCCTGCCGAAGATAATACCCGAAAGCACACCGATCAGCCCCATTGAGAACATCTGCCATGGGGTCCAGGGGCCCTGACCGAACATGAAATTAGAGATGAGCATTGAGAGAGAGCCCACCAGAAAACCTGTCTGAGAGCCAAAAGCGGCACCGGTGATTATCACGATCGCCATTACCGGCTTGAACTGTGGCAGCATATAGAAAGCTATTCTTCCGGCGATTGCGGCGCCTGTCATGACCGCAACAGTTACCAGCTCTCTTGCACCCGGACGCCTGCCCTCAAACAGCAGATAAAACGGCAGTGAGGCTTCAAGTATCACCAGCAGGGAAACAAAAAGGTAACGCCCGGTGTTTATAAACTGCGAACCGGCAAAAACAGTGAGTGGTATAAGCACTGCGATCATGCCAGCCGATATGACCGATCTTGCTGACGGCGGGCGCTTTTTAGCAGCACTGTGAGTGACACGCCTGCCGTCAGAGAACGAGACAGCAGCAAGGCAAACTGAAACTGCCAAAAGAATATACGGAATGATCTTGCGCTTTCCGAAAAGAGACGGAAAAAGCTCCATGCAGCCAAGGGATGAAAACAGCAGCAGCCCTGTTGATACAGCCTTGGCTGCTATTTTTAACGGGGAGCTTTTGGGCTTGTCAACTTTGGGAATATCTGATGATCCCATTGTCGGGGGCTTGTCATCATGGGGCGGGATAAGGGGCGTTTCGGTTCTTTTGCCTAAAGCCAGCAGTATATCCTCGGCGGTGACAGCGTTTTCGATAAGCCCCCAGGACATTCTTGATGCGGCGGTGGTATAAAACAGATTGCTTCCGAAAAACTCCTGCGGGGCAGCCAAGCCTAATAGCTCTCCTGAAAAGAGCATGGCGCATCTTCCGCAATAGGAGGCTGCAAATTCCACATCATGGGTCACTGCAATTACGGTTATGCCCTTTACAGTCAGCAACCTGATGATCTGCGCCAGCTCATACTTGAACAGAGGGTCAGTTCCCTTGGTGGGTTCGTCAAGCAGAAGAATATCAGGAGAAGCCAGCAGAAGCTTAGCAAGTGCTGCCCTTTGCAGCTCCCCTCCTGAGAGGTCAAAGGGGTGGCGGTCAGTCAAGCCTTCCAAACGGCAAAGAGAGATCATCTCGGAAAGGGCAGCATCAGACGTTCTGATCTCTTTAAGGTCGTCTATCAGCTTATCATGGCAAAAGAGCGACGCCGGCTGCTGGGGCAGCAGGAGCCTTTTGCCCTTCAGTTCCATGCTTCCCGAATATGGCTTTTTAAAGCCCGCCATGACAGACATGAGTGTACTTTTGCCGCAGCCATTGCCGCCGAGTATGCCGATAAACTCTCCCTGCCCGACTTTCAGATCAAGAGAGCTGAGCACATCAGGAGTATTTTTTTCATATCTGAAACTGAGCCCTTTGATCTCAATGGAATACGGGCTGTGGGTTTCGCTCTGCCTTATGGGTACAGGGCCCGGTTCGATAGCTTCAAGAGCATCTGATAACATCAGTCTGCCCTCGGATACATTATGCGGACAGGCACTGCCGCTGTCCAATCCTCTCCACACCCTTGCGGGCACAGGCAGGAGCATCGCCGCAGAGGGGTCAAGCTTTTTAATATCCAGCTGTGAAACAGGGCTGTCGATATTTATTCTTCCCCGTGACATCATTACCAATCTGTCACAGATCGCAAAGGCTTCCTCAAGGCGGTGCTCACAGATAATTACAGTCGTGCCCAGCTCACGGTTTATTCTTAGGACAGCTTCAAAAAGCTCCTTTGAAGCTATAGGGTCAAGCTGAGAGGAGGGTTCATCAAGGATAAGCAGCTCCGGGCGTGTCGTCATGGCTGATGCCAAAGCCAGCAGCTGTTTCTGTCCGCCGGATAGCTTGGCGGTCTCGTCACGGAGCTTATCTGTCAGGCCGAAAAACTCAGCCATTTCAGCAGTCCGCCGCCGGATAAGCCTGCTCTCGCAGCCAAGGCTTTCCAGTGAAAATGCCAGCTCGTGCCAGACCTTATCAGTGACGATCATATTTTCGGGGCTTTGGCCTACATAGGCAATTTTTTCAGCCTGCTCTCTGCTGCTTAGTTCAGAGACAGGTCTGCCGTTGAAGAACGCCTCGCCGGAGCTCACGCCCTTTGGCATTATTGCCGGTTTCAGCTGCCTCAGCAGGGTGCTTTTTCCGGAGCCGGAGGGCCCGCAGAGCAGCACAAGCTCTCCCCTGCTAATGCTCAGGTCAATACCCTTTAATGCCGGAGTCTCAGAGCCGGAGTACGAAAATGTTAAGTTCTTGAGAGCAGCAATTTCCATTTCATATCCTCCAAAAGCTCATAGGCAACAGGTATAAAACATAGTATCCCAAAAGCAAGTATCTGCATCACCGACCAAAAGTCTAAACTGCTGAAATAGAATCTCGGGTAGCACCGGAATTCGTTCAGGCCGGTTATCTCACCGTATATAATATAGGCTCCAAGAAAAAGAGCAGTAATTATAAAAAATATGTCTCTGCCCTTGAAACGGAACATATTAAAGGAGCTTCTTCCGGGGATACCGTAGCCCCGGCTTTTCATAGAATCGGCAGTTTCGATGGATTCTTCAAGTGAGCGTGTCAGAAGAATAGAAAATATCCTCGAAAGGTTTTTAAGCTTCTGCCTTATGCTGCCGCCCTTTATTCCGAAGCCCAGCTGCTCCTGGGCATCTCTGACCTCATGAAAGCGCCTGACAAACAGCGGTATGAAGCGGATAGTCATAGATATAATGACCGTAAGCGCCGGGAATAGCTTCCCGGTCAGGCACATGAGCTTCTCACTTGTAAATAGCTTTCCGAAACAGTAGAACCAGATCATAACGCTGCAAAGCATGAAGCCTGTTATCAGGCCGTAGACAAGGGCTTCAAGGGTGACGCTGTTTCCGGAAGGGAGCTTTAGCAGAACAGTGACGCCCCGGTGATTGAACAGCGTGTTTACAGCTGTCGCCAGCAGCAGCGGGAACAGCATTAAGGGTGATTTTTTCAAAAGCTTAGGCCCTGACAGCTTTAACGCAAAGCACGCCGCCCCGCAAAAGGACAGCGTGATAAATACCGGCTGGATAACAAATGCGCCGGAGCAGAGCAATATTAAAAAGTATACAAATACAGTCAATGGGTGAAGCCTGTTGAATTCACTGCTTCGCATTTTCAGCCCGCCTTATTGTAAAAATCGTCTCCTACGTCAACGCCGATATTGCAGGAGTAGAGGATCTCGATCTCGTCACCCGGTGACACCGTGTATTGGGAGGTGCTCATTTGTGGGAAATGCCCGTTTACTGAATACATCCAACCGGAGAGGTTGCCGGCATCAAACTCATAGAGATTGTTTATTCCCTCGATATAGTAGTTGTTGGTCGCTGCGATCTTAGAGGTCTCAATGGGTATGTTGTTTTCTTCACAAACACGTTTCAGCAGATCGTATACTGAATCATTGCCGGAAAGTGAAATATTTCTTCTGGAAAGCACGATGCCGTCGCTTGGCTGCTCCTCAAGAATGAACCTGTCTATTTTAACATCAGGGGCGAAGATAGTCGCACAGGAGATCATTATGGTGCAGCTCCCGAAATCCTGCTCCTCCTCAGAGCTCAGGTCCTCTTTGATAGGCTCTGTCATAACAGTCTGAGGTTCGGCAGCTGCTGTCTCTGCGGCTGTGGTCTCTGTCTGAGCAGGCTGTGTGGCTGAGGTGCTTGTAGTGACGGCTTTTGTTGTGCTGTTTTTTTTGGTGACAGCAGTGCCCTTTGCGGTGGTGGTGCTTTCGGCAGATGCGGTGGCCGATACAGCGGAAGAAGATGCAGTTGATAATATAGTTGTAGTTTCAGCGGAAGTGAAAGTTGATGTAGTTACAGAGGTCGTTGTAATGCTGTCAGACTTTACGGGCTTGTCTTCAACAGAAACATTGCTGCCTGAAAGATATGCAATTATAAGCACAGCCACGATCACAATAACTGCGATACTGGGTTTAATAAGCTTTCGCATTCTATCAGACATTGCAATGCCTCCGATAAGTGATCATTTCTTCTTGCTTACAACGAATGCAGCGCCTGCAACAGTCACAAGCAGCAGCCCGCCGGCTAAGCCTCCGGCAGTGGCAGGGTTGGAGCCCTTCTTGTCACCGTCAGATGAGGGATCGGTTTTCTTTGCAGTATAGGGCTTCAGACTTTTGCTGTCAAACTGATAGAGGGGAGCATCATTACCGGTGTAAAGCTTGACAGCGTTCAGGGCAAGAAATGCCTGCTCGGTAGCCATGCTGTCAAATTTACCCTCAGCAACATGGGCAAACTCACCGTTTCCAAGATAATACTTTAAAAGCTCGGCGGAAGGGTCAAGCTGGAGATCACCAAAGCTGTAAAGCTCAAAGTTTGACATAAGGGCAATGAGATACTGGGAAAGGGATTCGCTTGATTTGAAGCTGCCTTTATTCAAAGCATCAGCAAGCCAGTTAAGACCCTTTGTAACAGCTTCTTCTGCTTCCTTCTGACCACGCAGGGCGGTCAGTACCATAGCTGTTGTGTCAATATCAGCGGTCTGCCCGTCATAGGAGAAAGCGCCGTTTTCAAGCTGGAACCCAAGCAGCTCCTTGGTGTAGGGGGCTTCCTTGCCGACAGATGTGTAGGCGATATTCGCCCAGATGTAGCCGGTTATCCCCTGCTTTGAAACATAATCCTTGTCTGCAAGGGGCTTTAACAGGTCAACGCCTGCAATGTTAGTGGGGTCATAACCAAGAGCTGCCGCTGTGATAGCTTCCTTGGCGTTTTCAGTGCAGCGTCTGTCGTTGAGCTTGCCGTCCTTTGCGGAGAGGGCGTAATCAGCAATGGCTGACATGAGCTTTTCGGTTTGATCGGCGGTGTATTTGCCGTTTACAGCAAGGCCGATAGCCTTCCACTCATTTCCGAGGACAGCATCTTCTTTGGCAAGCCTGTCTGCTACGGCATTAATAAGCGCATCAAACTCGTCGTTTGCCTGCTGCTCCTTGTTCTTATCCTCCAGCAGCTTTTGATACTCTTCGACGGCATATTCAAGATAAGCTGAATTATATACCTTATCCTGCTGCTCCTTTGTGAGCTTGTCAAAGGCCTCCTGAGCGGCCTTTATAGCCGGCTCGTTGTCAAGAGTGATAACGCCTATATCCTCGATAAGCTTTTCTACAGCCTTAACCTCTTCGTCAACGGGCGCATCATCGTTTATAACTATATTGAACTTATAAACACTTTCAGTAACAGTATCAGAGCCGAAATAGCTGGAGGGCCAGTTGGAGTTGCCTACACCAAGGTATACAACATCGCCGTCCTTTACCTCAAGAACGTCCTGAGGCCTGTAGCCTGTGCCGGCTGCCTCAGGGGTGTAATTATTGATATAGCTCCATTCCTGAAATACGGCGTTGTTCTGAACACCGTTTATCACAAGCTCATTGCTGTCAAGCTCAACGGTGTATTCAAAGGTGTCTGATTTGAACTCATCAAAAAGCTCGCCGTTAATGTAAACATCAGAAAGCGAAGTGTCATTGCTGTAATAAACATTTCTGACATCCGCACCGGTGACGGCATATTCCACACCTATGAAATCTCCGTCCTTCAAGGTGCCGTCCTTGACGGTGTAAGCAGAAAGGCCCTGGTTGGTAAACCACTGATTGAGCGAAATATTCCAGCCGGGGTAGCAATTCTCCTTAACTGCATAGGTAGTTTCACCGACACCGTTGATATCGGAGATGTATGGTCCGTAGCCGGTGTCAGGGGCATTGATAGTGTAATTTTCAGCTTCAAGCGCTGCAGTGATGGCAGAGAGCATTGTGGTGTTCTCGTCTATGGGGATCTCCTTAGCATTCACCAGAACGCCGTCCCATGCGGCACCGTCCCCCTTAGTAAATGTGTTGTTAGCTATTGCGACCCATACAGTCTCCTGCTCATCTGCTGCGAATGCAGCTGCCGGAACAGAGCTGAGCACTAACGCCAAAGCCGCAGCTCCTGAAACGATCCTTCTTGCTTTCATTTCATATCCTCCATTCTGTTATTTTCCGAGGGCAAAAGCTCTCCCTCCTGTTTCTTTGCAAGCTTTCTTCTTAATGCTGCCCGCCTGCGCTTCTGCTTGCTGAGCAGAGCCGCCGAGGGCTTTGTGACAGGCTTCAGCCCTGCCGCCTCCAGCGCTCTGGGGAACGGCCCAAGCTTCTGCTTGATAAAACAGACCTCCTCCGGAGAGAGATCACTCTTTTTCGGAAGCCTGCCAAGCTCATGCGCCTTAGCCTTCAAAAGCTCGATCGCCCGGATACGCTTGTCATCATTACCCATACAGTTCACCTAAGCATACATAATAAAAAAGCCTGCTCCACTTTAAAAAGGAGTAGGCACAGTGATAACAGCCGTTGCATAAAAGGCATTTCAGACAATGCAAAGCAAGCCCATAGCTTTGGTATGACAGCTGATAATATCGACTGTGCTTCTTCTTTGTCCAAGATGGCATCAATCTGCCTTTTATAAGGCACAGACTGCGGGAGTATTCCGACTTTGACGGTAATGACAGTTGCGACGGGCTTTCACCGTTCTTCCCAATAACACTCCGGCGTGGTGCCGGAGAGACCGCAGCCCTGATTCAATTGTAATTAAAGTATATATCATTTTAATGCGCTTGTCAAGAGATAAAAAATAAAACATATTATTTCGGTATAGATTAGCAGTACACAGCAGCATATTTGTAAAATTAATATGTTATTAATTGACATACCTCCGGCAGTATCGTATAATATAAATAACTATATACTCTCGGAGGCGCTGCATTATGATCAGAGATGTTCAGGACGAAATTATTAAGCTCAAAAAGGAAAATGATATTTGTATCCTTGCTCACAGCTACCAGGGCCATGAGATACTTGAGGTGGCAGATTTTGTAGGCGACAGCTACAAGCTGAGTGTTGATGCCACTAAGGTCACCAACAAAAATATACTCTTCTGCGGAGTGCATTTCATGGCAGAGACCGCAAAGATGCTCTCACCCGAAAAGCGGGTTTACCTTGCTAACCCTATGGCCGGCTGCCCTATGGCGGAGCAGATGGAGCCGGAAATGATAGAAAAGATCAAGGAGCGTGAGCCTGACAGAAAGGTAGTGGCTTACATCAACACCACCGCTGCATTGAAAACTGTCTGCGACGTTTGTGTTACAAGCTCCTCTGCTGTGAAGATAGTTTCTTCGATGCCTGACAAAAAGCTGCTGTTTATCCCTGACTGCAATCTCGGTGCCTTTGTGCAGAAAGCCTGCCCCGACAAGGACATTATGCTTCTGAACGGCGGCTGCCCTGTTCATGCGGCTGTTACAGCTGATGAGGTCACTGAGGCAAAGGCAAAGCACCCCGGCGCTCTTCTGCTGGTACACCCCGAGTGCCGCCCGCAGGTATCAGAGCAGGCAGATTATGTGGGCTCTACTGCCGGTATAATCAATTTTGCCAAGGCCTCAGACGCAAAGGAGTTTATTATCGGTACTGAGATCAGCATTGCCGAGCATCTGCAATTTGAGTGCCCGGACAAGCGTTTCTATGTTCTGTCAAAAAAGATCGTCTGCCCGAACATGAAGCTGACTACTCTTTATGAGGTCTATAATTCAGTTCGCTCCATAGCCGAAAATGACGGTGAAGCCTTTGAGATACTCATGAGTGATGAGCTTATATCCAAGGCAAGGGTCTGCATTGATGAAATGCTGAGGCTCGGAGGCTGATGATGCTGTAAACGTTTTCACACATATTCAAATTCTTATATGTTTTGAAAACAAATTTAAAGATTATTTTTTTGCTTCGGATAATATAGCATTATTTCATATTTATTTTATATTGATTTTTGTACCAATATGATGTAGAATATTATCAAAGGATACATTATATATCACTTAGAAGAATTTAATATTTTTATATCGGAGGAATGTATATGAAATTTGCAGACGGCTTCTGGCTGAATCAGAGAGGCTATGAGGTAAACTATGCTGTTCAGGCTTTTGATGTTCAGCAGATCGAAAACGGCTTTCTTGTGGTAGCAACACCGTTCTTCGGCAGAGAAAGATACCAGCTTCTCGGCAGCGCTAACCTTGAGATCACTTTTACGTCAACTCAGGAAAACTGCATCAGAGTTAATATCACCCACCACAAGGGCTACGCCGATCACGGCCCTCACTATGAGCTCAATACCGGCAGCTTCAAGCCTGTTATGAGAGAGACCGAAAACGAAGCTGTGCTCGTTTCCGGCGATACCAAGGTAGTGATCTCTAAGTCCGGCTGGGGAGTTACATATTATTATAAGGACAAGAAGCTCACAAGCGGCGGCTGGAGATCTACCGGCGTTATCAAGGAGAGCGCATTCAAGCAGCAGGCAAGGCTTGCCACACAGGCTGACGACACCTTCTGGAGCTACCCTGCTGACGAGCACCGCACCTATATCCGTGAGCAGCTTGATACAACAGTAGGCGAGTATTTCTACGGCTTTGGTGAAAAGTTCACGACCTTTACAAAGAACGGTCAGAACGTTGAGATCTGGAACGCCGACGGCGGCACCTGCTCTGACCAGAGCTACAAGAGCGTGCCTTTCTATGTTTCTTCAAGGGGCTACGGCATATTTGTAAACAGTTCTGATAAGGTAAGCTTTGAGGTCTGCTCTGATACAGTTTCAAAGGTAAGCTTCACACTCCCCGGCGAGAACATGGAATATTATGTATTCGGCGGTGAGAACCTGACAGAGGTTTTAAAGGGCTATACCGATCTCACCGGCAAGCCGGCACTTCCCCCTGCCTTCTCCTTCGGCCTGTGGCTCACCTCCTCCTTCACCACCAGCTACGACGAGGCTACTATCACCAGCTTCATTGACGGAATGGCAGAGAGAAACATTCCTCTGCAGGTATTCCACTTTGACTGCTTCTGGATGAAGGGCCTTGAGTGGTGCAACTTCGAGTGGGACACCGAGCAGTTTCCTGACCCGGAGGGCTTGCTGAAGCGTCTGCATCAGGATAAGGGCCTGCACACCTGCGTATGGATCAACCCGTATGTGGGCCAGCGTTCAAGGCTCTTTGACGAAGGCATGGAGCATGGCTATTTCATCAAGAAAAAGGACGGCTCTGTATTCCAGTGCGACGAGTGGCAGCCGGGCATGGCGATCGTTGACTTTACAAATCCAGCGGCCTGTGAGTGGTATGCGGGTTATCTGCGCAAGCTCTGCGAAATGGGTGTTGATACCTTCAAGACTGATTTCGGTGAGCGTATCCCCACAAGAGATGTGGTCTACTTTGACGGCTCTGACCCAATTAAAATGCACAACTACTATACACACCTTTATAACAAGACTGTGTTCAATGTGCTCAAGGAATACTACGGCGAAAACAAGGCCTGCCTGTTTGCTCGTTCTGCTACTGCGGGCGGCCAGCAGTTCCCAGTTCACTGGGGCGGCGACTGCTCCGGCAACTACAATTCCATGGCTGAGGTCGTTCGCGGCTGCCTGAGCCTCTGCATCTCCGGCTTCGGCTTCACCTCTCACGATATGGCGGGCTTTGAAGCAACTGCCACTCCCGACATCTACAAGCGCTGGGCTGCTTTCGGATTGTTCTCCACCCATTCCCGTCTGCACGGAAACCAGAGCTACCGTGTGCCTTGGCTCTTTGACGATGAAAGCTGCGATGTACTGCGTTTCTTCACAAACATCAAGGGTCAGCTGATGCCTTATATGTGGGCTCAGGCTATCAAGACACACACCGTCGGTGTTACTATGATGAGAGCTATGGTCATCGACTTTGCTGATGATCCTGCCTGCCTGACACTTGACAGACAATATATGCTGGGAGATAATATCCTTGTGGCTCCTATCCTCAATGAGGAAGGCATTGCACAGTATTATGTTCCCGCCGGAAGATGGACTGATATTATCACCGGAAAGGTCCTGGAGGGCGGCAAGTGGTACACCCACAAGTGCAGCTACTTTGAGATACCGGCTCTTGCGAAGCCCAACAGCATTATTGCATGGGGCGATTTCAAGCGTGATTTCGAGTATGATTATCTCAGCGGCACAACCTTTAAGATCTATGAGCTTGAGGACGGTGCAAGCGCTGTTTGCCCGGTCTACGATACCGAGGCAAACAAGGTGTTCGAGCTGAAAGCCACCAGAAACGGCAGCAAGGTCGAGTGCGAATACACCGCAGCAAACGCAGCATTCAAGATCGAGATCGCAAACACCGGCAAGTCTGTTGACGTCAACGCCAACGGCGCAGGAAAGGTAACTATAGAATTATGATCGTTGCAAGGGAGCAGCTTTTCGGAGCCTGCTCTCTTTTTGTTAAGACGATTTCTTGACACGGTTTTGGTTATGTGTTATAATTATTGCATTAAACTGTTTATAAGAAAAGCTGTAAGGAGGATATGAAAATGTACAAGTTTGATGTAAAGAAAACTGCCGCAGATGTTGTCGCTTGGGTAAAGGAGCAGTTTGAGACTACCGCTTCACCGGAGACCAAGGCGATCATCGGGATTTCTGGCGGCAAGGACAGCTCTGTGGCTGCTGCCGTCTGCGTTAAGGCCCTTGGAGCAGACAGGGTGATCGGTGTATTGATGCCCCAGGGCGTTCAGTCAGATATCGACTGCGCAAGGCTGCTCGTAAAACATCTTGGCATCAAGAGCTATGAGATAAATGTGGGCGAGGCTGTAAGTGCTGTGAACAAGGCTGTTTCCGGAGCTATGGAGCTCAGTGAGCAGGCAAGGGTAAACACTCCTGCAAGGGTGAGAATGACAACTCTTTATGCTGTGGGCGCTTGCCTGAACGGAAGAATCATCAACACCTGCAATGCCTCTGAGGATTATGTGGGCTATTCCACCAAGTACGGCGATGCTGCCGGAGACATCTCTCCCCTGTCTGACCTGACGGTTACTGAGGTGATCGCTATCGGAGATGAGCTGGGTCTGCCCTATGAGCTGACACATAAAGTACCTATCGACGGTCTTTGCGGAAAAACTGACGAGGATAACCTTGGCTTTACCTATGCCATGCTTGACCGGTATATCCGAGGAGAGATCACCCTTGATGATAAGCCTGAGATCAAAGAGAATATTGAGCGCCGCCACAAAGCCAATCTTCACAAGCTGCGCCTTATGCCAAAGTTTGTATACAAGCCGGAATAAAATAATGTTGTGCAAATTGCTCAATAATTCTTGACAAATGGAGAAAAATATATTATAATAAACTTGTCAAATAAAATTAATATTTGAAAGGACGTGTTTTATTATGGGCAAGTTTGTTATCAAAGCAACAAAGACCGGTTTTACTTTCAGCTTAAAGGCCGGTAACGGAGAAGTCATTGCCATCGGCGGAGAGGTCTACAACAAGCTGGACAGCTGCAGGAACGGCTGTGAAAGCGTTAAGAAAAACGCTCCGGCGGCTAATGTTGAGGACCAGACTGTTGAAGGCTTCGCAACGGAAAAGTGCCCCAAGTTCGAGATCTATAACGACAAAAAGGGCGAGTTCCGTTTCAGGCTGAAGGCTACCAACGGTCAGGTGATCTGTGCCAGCGAGGGCTACACCTCCAAGGTCTCCTGCAAAAACGGCATTGAGAGCGTTAAGAAAAACGCAGCAGATGCACCGATCGACCTGCCGGAGGAATAATAAAAAACAAGCCCCGTACTTTTTTACAAGTACGGGGTATTTTTATGCCTGTTTATTTGTTCTCCTCCGGGGCGGAGTATTTTTTGTAGCCCGGGTGCTTTCCGGTAACACCGTACTGCGGGCGCATACCGATGAGCCTGTCAATGTTCTCACGGCTGATATCCTTAACGCCGCCCAGCAGACGGGCCACCAGTGAGATCTGCGCCTGAAGCTCCAGGGTCTCCATTCTGTAGTAGGCGGTGGTCAGGTCAGCACCTACAGTGAGGGCACCGTGGTTGGTGAGGAGCATAACGTCATGCTCCTGTAGGTAGGGCTCTATCGCCTCCGGCACCTCAAAGGTTGATGGAGTGCCGTAGGGAGTGAGCGGAACTGAGCCCACTGCGATAACTGTTTCGATCATGCAGTAATCGTCAAGAGGGATATGTGCGCAGGCAAAGCCGGTGGACACCGGCGGGTGTGCGTGTACCACTGCGCCGACGTCCGGGCGGTCATTATAGCATTTGATGTGCATTTTCACCTCTGACGAGGGGCGCCAGTCCTCTGTGGGCTTTTCTATTATGTTGAAATCCCTGTCGATCAAACCGATATGGTCTCTGGTGATCTCAGCCTTGGAGATACCAGTGCGAGTGGCAAGGAACAGGTTATCCCCTACCTTGACGGTTACATTGCCGTCGTTGGCTGCCACCCAGCCCTTCTGCCACATTTTGTGACAAACCTCAACTATTTTGTCTTTGATCTCTTCGTACATTTATATCTGTCCTTTCTATAGAAGCTCGTAGTCGTCGGGAACGTTGAACAAAAGCTCCTTGATATAGATCTGCTTAGTATCGATCCCTTTATCTATGGCATCACCAACAGAATCATAAAAGCTGCTCCGTACCAATATCCTGAAGGATTCCTCCGGGGATAATTCGTTTTCTTCAAGATACTGCATAACACCCTGCTCCACATAGCCGAGCTTTCTCAGCTGAGTGCGCTTGAAACCGAGCTCTATAACGCTGTCATTCAGTTTCAGCTTTACACTGTCTCCAAGCCTGATCTGCATCATTTTTATAAGATAAAACTCAGGCACCAGAACCTCAAGCTCAGCGGCAAGGTCCTTGTTTCCACGGCAGAGAACTGAAAGCTCGGAGTGAATATCGCTTTCAACGTATTCGTCATCAGGTGTTGCAAAAACATCTAAGGCTTTTTTGGTCAAGCCGATAATTTCCTTCGCAGAGGGAAGGCTGTCATCAACGGTTCGGTCGTCAGATAAAAATAATGCAAACTGCTTCTGGTAATGAAACACATTTTTGTTTTTCCAGTTATTTGCCATAAGGTACAGCTTATATGACAGATCTGTCATAGCGGTGCCGTTTATCCTGACATCACAGTTCACCTTGCCGTTGGAGCACATGGCAAACAAGCTCACCCAGTAGGCTTTCTTGCTGCCGAAATACCGGCTGAGCTCATCTGTGAACAAAGCGAGCATATCAAAGTCTTTGTTTTCCTTGGTGCCGGAAATCAATATCGGGTGCCGGAATGAAGAGCTGAATGTTCTGGCTTTGCCTGCAAAATCAGTTTTTATTTCGAGCCCTTTCCCTGTCTCAAAGGTGGAAAATACACCTGTAAGGACCACCTTGATGAACTGCACGGAGGCGTTTGTGATCGCCTGCTTAACGTCGCTGCCAATAGCAGAAGCAAACTCGCACAGGGGCTCATCAAACAAGGGGTGAGAGAGATAAAAAAATATATCAGCGGAATAGCAGTTTTTCAGCTCGTCGATCTTCTGCACTGTGCAGTTAAGCGTAAGCTCATATTTCGGGAACAGAATGTCATTGCCTGAGATCTCTGCATCAGCAAAGGCAGAGACTTCATCTATTATCGCTCTGTAAGCAATATCAGTAAATTCATCAGGAGAATCGCTGAAACATAAGGATACCCCGTCATATCTTGCAGTGCTTAATTGATCGTTCTCAGCCATTGGGCCCCCTCCTTATATTTTTACTACTCCCTTTTGAAGCATGACATTCGCATAGACTGCACCCTCTCCGGTGGCAACTATAGCATAAGCAGTTCTGGCCTGCTCGTAAAACTCAAAGCGCTCTATCTGCCCGATAGCCTTTTCTCCACGGTCGTCGTGCTTGGCTATGATCTTTTTGTATTCCTCCCAGATAGGTGTCTCAGCCTTATCTCCCGGCATTACCTGCATCAGGCTCACAGGCTTCTCAACATAGGTATCCAGCGGGAACAATGTCAATATGGCGTC
>CADBTF010000050.1 GCA_902797485.1 uncultured Ruminococcus sp.
CCTGCCTCCGGGCGCTTTTCGGGAGGCAGCTTGTACCAGGGAGAGGTGTTGGTGTCACCGCCGATAGAGCCCATGAGCACAGCGTCACAGGCTTTGCAGCGCTCAATAGTTTCGTCTGTAAGTGGAACGCCGTTCACATCAATAGATGCGCCGCCCATCAGAAGCTGCTCATACTCAAAGGTGTGCCCGTAAACAGAAGCCACCTTGTCCAGCACTTTCATAGCTTCGGTGACGATCTCCGGGCCGATACCGTCGCCTTTGATAACAGCAATTTTCTTGTTCATGTAAAGATCTCCTTTTTGCAAGAATTAGGCCAGTAATATGACCGGCACTTTTACTTTTCTATTATATCACTTTAAAAGCCTGATGTCAATATTGTGCGGAGATACAAAATATACAGCAGTGAAGCAGCAAGCTAATAATTAATAAATTATAAATTAAAAATTTTCTTCAAAAATCTCTTGACAATCCCATAAGGATATGCTATAATATTATCTGTTGATTGACAAGAATGCGGGTGTAGTTCAGTGGTAGAACTCCAGCCTTCCAAGCTGGCCATGTGGGTTCGATTCCCATCACCCGCTCCAAGCACTCTGTGCTATGCACCTTTCGGTGCAGTTTTTATATACGCGCCTTTAACTCAGCTGGATAGAGTAACTGCCTTCTAAGCAGTAAGCCACTGGTTCGAGTCCAGTAAGGCGCGCCATACGGTGGGTATAGCGTAGTTGGTTAACGCGTCAGTTTGTGGCACTGAAGACCATCGGTTCGAATCCGATTACCCACCCCATTAATTTCCTCGCTGAATTTCAGCGAGGTTTTTTATTTCAGCAATATCATAGCTGCAAAAAAGCCGCCTTATATGGGCGGCTTAAAAATTATTTCTTGGTATCGTCCGGCCTTTGCTTTGGCGCCTTGCTCAGCTGAATGTTCTTGTTGATGAGCTTGAATATTTTTTCAAGATTTTCCTGGTCGGTGGTCTCCTTGCCAATGTAGGTCGCAACCTCATTATAGAGCCCGTGAAAATCCGAACCGCCTGTGCAGATAAGCCCTTTCTCGTTTGCAAAGTCTATAAGCTGCTTTTGCTGCTCCGGGCTTGCAGAGTGGTGATATACCTCAACTCCGTCCAGCTTGCCGGCTTCGGTGAGCTCGTGAAGCAGCTCGATGTTGTCAAACATAAATGGGTGCGCCATAACAGCAATGCCCTTGGAGGAATGGATAAGATCCAGCACGAAATTAACGTCCGGGTACTCCCTTGTTACAAGGCACTCACCGTCAGGGTATTTGAAAAGCCTGTCGTTGACCTCGCCGTAAAGCTCCGTCGCATAGCCGTAGTTTACAAGCGCTCTCATGATGTGCTGCTTGTAAATGCTCTTGGAGCCTTTTGTATACATTCTGACTGCGTCCTGCGGAATGGGGTAGCGTTCCATTACCTTGTTTATCATATCCTTTGCACACTCTGTCCTGATAGAGCAGGATTTCAGGCAAAGCCCTTCAAGTCTGTCAGGCTTTTGCGGTGCATAGCAAAGAATATGGACCTTCATATTTCTTTTTTTATCCCAAGCTGAAAGCTCGACTGCCGGAATGATCTTGATGCCGTATCTTTCTCCCAGTATCAGTGCTCTGCTGGAGGAGGAAAGTGTGTCATGGTCAGTAATAGCCAGTACATCAAGCTGCATACGTTTAGCCTGTGCAATGACCTCCTCAATACCGAGCGAGCCGTCTGATAGGGTAGTGTGGCAATGCAGGTCTCCCTTCATTATAGTTGCCTCCTTAGAGTGCTGTGTATTTTTAGTTTTAAAACAGCTTTATAATTATATCACATTCTTCCAAATAATTCAAGCGAAATACATCTTTTTCGACAAAATATACATAACCTTGCTGCAAAATTCAGTTAATGTTACTAAGTATGATCGAACAGCTTGGTGAACCAAACCTCGTTGACGCTGAATTCTCTGCCGTTCAGGTATTCAAGGCAGCCCGCATCAGTGCTGAACCGGAAGCTTAACTTATATGCGTATAAAGCCTGTGTCTTTATATTATATGTCCGGTTTATCCTGTTTATACCGTATTTCCCGTCGCCCAGCAGCGGGAAGCCGATATGTGCAAGGTGCGCCCTGATCTGGTGAGTGCGCCCGGTAATAAGATCGACCTCTAAAAGCGCCAGCTGCTTTTCTCTGTTCTCTTTAAGCACTCTGTAGCCGGTAATGATCGTCCTGCTGCCGCTTATCTGCTTGTCATATATCCTGACGGTGTTCTGATCGCTGTCTTTAATATGGTATGCTTTCAGTGTGGCCTGCTTTTCCTCCGGTATTCCCACTGTAACACACAGATATTTCTTTTCAAGCTCTCTGTCCTTGACCTTTTGGTTCAGCACCCGCAGGCTCTCTGCGTTTTTGGCGCAGATTACTATTCCGCCGGTGTTTCGGTCTATCCTGTTGCAGAGGGCAGGCACGAAAGAATTTTCCTCCTCCGGGGAGTATTCGCCCTTTTCATACAGATAGTGCAGTATCCTTTTGATAAGCGTGTCGCTTGAACCTCTGTCGTCCTCATGGACCACCAGCCCGCATTTTTTATCCACCAGCAGTATATTCCCGTCCTCGTAGACAATATCCAAAGCAGTCGGTGCCGTCATGAAGCCGGCCTTGTCACCTGAGTTATCCTCGAAGAACTCATCGTTGATATACAGCTGCACCGTATCACCCTCCGAGAGCTTTGTCGAGATCTCACAGCGCTTGCCGTTGAGCTTTATCCTTTTCAGCCTGATGTACTTGTAAAGCAGGTTCTTGGGAAGCTTTGGCACCGCCTTGGTTATGAACTTATCCATTCGCTGCCCGGCGTCGTTTTTGTTTATTTTCAGCTCTCGCATTTTTCCACCCTCTGATATTTTTTCTGCCAAAAATATTTTACAATATTTCTAAAGCTTTTTCAAGTATATTTTGTTACAGCACTTTACATTTAAAAAGATTTGTAGTATAATAATAAGGCGTCAAACTATTGTTCGTGTATTGGGGGATTTTTATCATGGACAGATTCAAGCTCGTTTCTGATTATAAGCTCTCCGGAGACCAGCCCGAGGCAGTAGATAAGCTTGTTGCCGGCCTCAACAGCGGCATGAAGGAGCAGACCCTTTTAGGCGTCACCGGCTCCGGCAAGACCTTTACCATGGCTAACGTGATCGAGCGGGTGAACCGCCCGACCTTAGTGCTGGCTCATAACAAAATACTTGCAGCCCAGCTCTGCACCGAGTTCAAGGAGTTCTTCCCCGAAAACGCCGTTGAGTATTTTGTTTCATATTACGATTACTACCAGCCGGAGGCTTATGTTCCCAGCAAGGATATGTATATCGAGAAGGATTCCTCCGTCAATGATGAGATAGATAAGCTCCGCCACTCTGCCACCACTGCCATTACCGAGCGCAGAGATGTTATTATAGTGGCTTCTGTTTCCTGCATCTATTCTCTTGGCGACCCGTCAGAGTATAAATCAATGGTAGTGTCTATCAGGCAGGGCATGGAGAAATCCCGTGATAAGCTGCTGGCAGAGCTTGTGACTATCCAGTACGAAAGGAACGACATCAATTTCGTCAGAAATAAATTCCGTGTCCGGGGCGATGTGGTGGAGATCTACCCCGCCAGCTCCACCGATACTGTTATCAGAGTAGAGTTTTTCGGAGATGAGATTGACCGCATCAGTGAGCTGAACGCCGTCAGCGGTGAGGTGCTCAGGCATTTGTCCCATGCTGCCATTTTCCCCGCCAGCCA
Organism: uncultured Ruminococcus sp.; assembly: GCA_902797485.1. Classification (GTDB taxonomy): domain Bacteria; phylum Bacillota; class Clostridia; order Oscillospirales; family Ruminococcaceae; genus FB2012. The sequence goes on from CADBTF010000050.1 coordinate 3,762, forward strand.
TTATATCGTCGGCAAGGAGAAAATGCACGACGCCATTGAGGACATCAAGCAGGAGCTTGACGAGCGCATCAAATACTTCAAGGATAATGATATGCTCATAGAAGCCCAGCGTATCGCCCAGAGGACCAACTACGACATTGAAATGCTTGAGGAGGTCGGCTTCTGCTCCGGTATAGAAAACTATTCGAGAGTGCTTTCAAGGCGCTCACCTGGAGCTGTGCCCTTTACCCTCCTTGACTTTATGCCGGAGGATTTTCTGCTCATGGTGGACGAATCTCATGTTTCTCTGCCCCAGGTAAGAGGAATGTACGCCGGCGACCGTGCCCGCAAGGAGACCCTTGTAAACTACGGATTCCGGCTGCCCTCGGCGCTGGACAACCGCCCCCTGACCTTTGACGAATTCTACAGCCATGTAAATCAGGCTATATTTGTCTCTGCTACCCCCGGCCCTATTGAAAAGGAAAAATCTCAGCAGATAGTTGAGCAGGTGATAAGGCCCACCGGTCTGCTTGATCCTATCGTTGAGGTGCGCCCCACCGAGGGCCAGATAGAGGACCTTATCTCTGAGATAAACCAAAGGATAGAAAAGACCGAGCGTGTGCTTGTTACTACCCTCACCAAGAAAATGGCCGAGGACCTGACAAGCTTTCTGAAGGACTACGGTATAAAGGTACGGTATATGCACCATGATATTGATACTATCGAACGTATGGAAATAATCCGTGACCTTCGCCTTGGCGAGTTCGATGTGCTGGTAGGCATCAATCTGCTCCGTGAGGGCCTTGACCTGCCGGAGGTATCGCTTGTGGCTATCCTTGATGCCGATAAGGAGGGCTTCCTCCGGTCTGAAAGCTCCTTGGTGCAGACCATAGGCAGAGCCGCCCGTAACTCCGAGGGAAAGGTCATCATGTATGCGGATACTGTTACCCGTTCGATGGAAGCAGCTATCACCGAGACAGAGCGCCGCCGCAGTATTCAGCAGGCCTTCAACGAAAAACACGGTATCACCCCGAAAACCATTAAAAAGGATATCCGTGATGTTATAGAGATCTCCACCAAGGAGGAGGTCGAGTATTCAGCAAGGCAAAAGAGCAAGCTTTCAAAGCGTGAGACTGAGCAGCTGATAGACAAGCTGACAAAGCAGATGAAAGAGGCAGCCAAGCTGCTTGAATTTGAACACGCCGCTTTCCTGCGGGATAAGATTGCAGAACTGCGTGGTGATAAATAAAAAGTAATATTATCAGGAGAGTACAAAATGGCATTTGATAAGATCGTAATAAAAGGCGCCAGAGAGCACAATCTGAAAAATGTGGACCTTACCCTGCCCCGTGATAAGCTTATTGTTATGACAGGACTTTCCGGCTCAGGAAAATCCTCTTTGGCATTTGATACTATTTTTGCTGACGGCCAGAGAAGATATATGGAATCCCTTTCGTCTTACGCAAGGCAGTTTTTAGGGCAGATGGAAAAGCCCGACGTTGATTCCATAACCGGCCTTTCCCCCGCAATATCCATAGATCAGAAAACCACCTCAAAGAACCCCCGCTCTACCGTCGGGACTGTGACGGAGATCTATGACTATCTGCGTCTGCTCTATGCGAGGATAGGAGTAGCCCACTGCCCCGTATGCGGCAGGGAGATCAAGCGGCAGTCAGTCGATCAGATAGTCGATCAGGTCCTGTCGCTGGAGCAGGGCACAAAGATACAGCTGCTTGCTCCTATTGTCAGAGGAAGAAAGGGCGAGTACCGCAAGGAGTTGGAGCAGGCAAGAAAATCCGGGTATGTCCGTGCCAGAATAGACGGTATAACCTATGACCTGTCTGAGGAGATAAAGATCAACAAGAACCAGAAGCACACTATAGAGATCGTTGTGGACCGCCTTATCATCAAGCCGGAGATCAAATCCCGCCTGACGGACAGCATCGAGACTGTCTCCCAACTGACCGGCGGTATAATCGGCGTTGACGTAATAGACGGGGAGCCGCTGCTGTTCTCCCAAAGCTATGCCTGCCCGGAGCACGGCGTTTCTATCGAGGAGCTTGTTCCGAGAATGTTCTCCTTCAATAACCCCTTCGGTGCCTGCGAGAAGTGCACCGGCCTTGGAGTGTATAAGAAAATTGACCCCGCCATGATAATCCCCAACCCGGAGCTGTCCATAAGGCAGGGAGCTATAAAGGCCAGCGGCTGGAACAGTCTTGACGATAATTCCTTTGCTATGGCCTATTATAAAGCAATAGCCGATACCTACGGCATCGACCTTGATGCCCCCGTCAGCGAGCTTGAACCTGACGCCGTTGACATCTTCCTTTACGGAACTCAGGGCCAGAAGCTGAAGATATCCCGCAGCAATGATTATTTCAAGCGGGAATATGATACCGCCTTTGAGGGCATTATCCCAAATCTGGAAAGGCGCTACTCAGAGACCGCCAGCGACTGGGCCAAGGCAGAGATAGAGCAGGTCATGAGCGACGAGCCCTGCCCACAGTGCCGCGGAGACAGGCTTAATCCTATCAGCCTTTCTGTGACTGTCGGTGGTAAAAACATCTCCGACCTCTGCAAGCTTTCTATCAATGAGGCTCTTGATTTCTTCGCTAAGCTTGAGCTCTCGGAGCGAGACAAGCTCATAGGTGAGCGCATCATCAAGGAGATCAGGGAGCGTCTTGGATTTTTGTCAAGCGTCGGCCTTGAGTATCTTACCCTTTGGCGTTCAAGCGGCACCCTCTCCGGCGGCGAAAACCAGCGTATCAGACTGGCAACGCAGATAGGCTCCTACCTTATGGGTGTGCTCTATATCCTTGATGAGCCCTCTATCGGCCTGCACCAGCGGGATAACGACAAGCTCATCGCAACGCTCAAACGCCTCCGGGACCTTGGCAATACACTGATAGTAGTAGAGCATGACGAGGACACCATGTATAACGCCGATTTTATTGTGGACGTAGGCCCTGGAGCGGGCATACACGGCGGTGAGATCGTCTGTGCCGGAACTATCGACGATATAAAGGCCTGTGAGAGATCTGTGACCGGCCAGTACCTGAGCGGCAGAAAGAAGATACCTGTGCCGGAGACCCGCCGCAAGGGCAACGGCAAATTCCTGACAGTCAAGGGAGCAAAGCAGAATAATCTGCAAAATATAAATGTGAAGATACCTCTCGGAAAATTCGTCTGCGTGACAGGCGTTTCCGGGAGCGGGAAGTCCTCCTTGGTGAACGAGATAGTTTATAAGGAGCTGGCGGGCCGCCTGAACCGTGCTAAGATACGCTCCGGCGACTTTAAGGAGATGACCGGCAGCGAGTATCTTGATAAGGTCATTGCCATTGACCAGTCACCTATCGGGCGCACACCTCGCTCTAACCCCGCCACCTACACCGGCTTGTTCAATGATATCCGTGAGCTGTTTGCCCAGACTAATGACGCCAAAATGAAGGGCTATAACGCCGGACGTTTCTCCTTCAATGTCAAGGGCGGGCGCTGCGAGGCCTGCGAGGGCGACGGTATCCTCAAGATAGAAATGCACTTTCTGCCGGACGTTTATGTTCCCTGCGAGGTCTGCAAGGGCAAGCGCTATAACAGAGAGACCCTTGAGGTCAAGTATAAGGGCAAGAGCATCTATGATGTGCTGGAAATGACTGTTGAGGAGGGTGTCGAGTTTTTCGCCAACCACGAAAAGCTTAGGCGCAAGCTGGAGACTCTCTTTGAGGTAGGGCTTGGCTACATCAAGATAGGCCAGCCGGCTACTACTCTTTCCGGCGGAGAGGCCCAGCGGGTGAAGCTGGCGACGGAGCTTTCAAAGCGCTCTACCGGAAAGACTATCTATATCCTTGACGAGCCCACCACCGGCCTGCATACTGCTGATGTTCACAAGCTGATAGATGTGCTGCAGAAGCTTTGCGATAACGGCAATACTGTGCTTGTCATAGAGCATAATCTTGATGTGATAAAGACTGCCGACCATATCATAGACCTTGGCCCGGAGGGGGGCAACAAGGGCGGTACCATAGTTGCTGAGGGCACTCCGGAGCAAATAGCCGGGTGTGAGAGCTCATATACCGGGCAATACCTTAAAAATGTACTGAAATGATTGCAAAAGGCGGGCGGAGAAATTCACCCGCTTTTTTTGTATATTATGCACCTTGAAATACAAATGCCTGTGTGTTATAATTAATATACTTATTCTCTGAAATCGGAGGTTAACAGATTGACCTATAAGATTGATTTTGATAGATGGACCCGCTTCTTCAATGTGCCATGCAGTCTGGTTGACAGGCAGCTCCGGCTGGCTGACGGGGATTTTGTTAAGGTGATACTCTGTGTCTATTCCGGCATAACCGACAGCTTGCAGCTGGCGCAGATGTCCGGCATCAGTGAGGCCAGAGCCAAGGACGCCATTCACTACTGGGCCGACCTTGGAGTAATAAAGGTCGAGGGCATCGCTGCGCCGGAAGGCGGACCGCTGGCAGTCGAAGCCTCCGCAGCTGCGGCGCCTGCTGCACCGGCAGAGGTCAGGGCTCCGGCTCCGAAGCCTGAAAAAAGCGGGATAAAATATTCACCCAAGGAGCTGGCTAACAAGCTCAACGAAAGCGAGGAGCTCAGGTATCTGGTCTCTGAGTATGAAAGGATTAAGGGCAGCGTTATCAAGGATAATGAGCTGCTGGGGCTTATCAACCTCAATGAATATTACGGCTTTGATTCACAGTCGCTCATGCTTATGATAGAATACTGCCACCTGCTTGGCAAGGACAGGATAGGCTACCTGGAAAAGGTGGCAAGGGATTGGTTTGACAGAGACATTGTTTCATACAAAGATGTTGAAGCTGAGATCATGCGGCAGTCTACACTTAAATCCTATGAGCGCAAGGCTGTAAAGGCACTGTGCTTGAAAGGCAAGCCCTCCACCAGACAGGCTGAGATCATTCAGGACTGGCAGAGCAAGGGCATCAGCATTGAAATGCTCAAGATCGCTTACGACAGATGTATGGACACTATCAGCGAGCCGAATTTCAACTATATAGCAAAGATAGTAAACAGCTGGTTCGATGCCGGGCTCAAAACCGCTCAGGCTGTCCGGGAGAAGGACAGCAAGTCCAAGCCTGCAGGCAATCAGACCGCTAAAAATCAGGACGCTTCCTATGATCTGGACGAGTGGGAAAAATTTGCTATGAGCTTTGACCCGGAGGGAGTGACAACTAATGGCAAGGTATAACGAAAGCATATTTAGAAAGGCGGAAGCTGTTCTCCGTAAAAGAAAGGAAGCCGCCGAACAGGAGCAGAGGATAAGACGTGCCGAGGAGTTTATGCTCCACCCGGAGCTGAAAGATGTCTGCTTGAAGCTTGAATCCACCAGCAGCCGGTATCTGAAGATCGTGCTTGAGGGAGGCAAGGATTATCAGAAAAAGATCGAGCAGCTGAAGCAGGAAACATTAAAGCTGAATGAACAGAAGCGTGCAATGCTTTTTAGCTTTACAGGCGACCCGGAGTATCTGAACGCCAGATACACCTGCCCCTTGTGTGAGGACAGCGGTTATAAGGAGGGCGTCCGCTGCGATTGCATGAACAAGCTGCTGAAAAAGATCGCCGCAGATGAATTTGTGGAAAAATGCGGTATCAAGCTCTGTGACTTTTCAGACTTTGACCCCAACCTCTACCCTGATACGTCAGATAACGGGCTTTCACCGAGAGAAAAGATGATGAAGCTGTTCAATTTCTGCCGGAGCTACTGCGAAGGCTTCGGGCTTGACAGCCACTCGCTTTTTTTCATGGGCAAGACCGGCCTCGGAAAAACCTTTCTCTCCTCCTGCATCGCCAAGGAGGTGCTTGAAAAGGGGAACAGTGTGATAATCGGCCAGTTCGCCACCTTTATGCGCCGCATTGAGGATGAGCATTTCGGCAGGGCGGAAGGCAATACCCTTGACAGCCTTGTTGACTGCGACCTCCTCATTCTTGACGACCTTGGCTCCGAGTTCAGGACTATTTTTACTGAGTCTGCTCTGTATGAGATCGTCAACGGCAGAATAAATGCCAACAAGCCCACGATCATGTCTACTAATCTCTCCGCTGCTGAGCTGAATAATACATATAACGAGCGGCTGATCTCCCGGATCACCGGCTGTTTTGTGCCCTGCATCTTTTACGGCAATGACGTCAGACCAATGCTCCGCCGCTTCTGAAAGCAGTTTTTTGTAAAATTATAACAAATAATATTGACAAATAATTAAGAATATGTTATAATGTGATTATAATATTGGAAGGATAAGCTATGAACTGGATAGAACTGGATATTTTTACCACCACCGAGGGCATCGAACCTGTGACAGGCTCACTTCTCGGAATGGGTATCAACGGATTTGTCATCAAGGACGCCAAGGACTTTGAGGATTTCCTTAATGATAAAAGCATCAACTGGGATTATATCGACGACGACCTTATGGGCCTTAAAAACTGTGAGACTACCGTGACTGTCTATCTCCCGGAGAACGGTCAGGGGCTGGAAAACCTTGAGGCGATCAAGGCCGAGCTGAGAGCCCTGAAACAGCGGGACGGAGATAAATCCTTCGGGCGGCTTGAGTATGAGCTCAAGAATGTCAAGGAGGAGGATTGGGCCAATAACTGGAAGCAGTATTTCAAGCCGCTGACAGTCGGTGAAAAGCTGCTTATCAAGCCCTCATGGGAAAGCGTTCCTGCGGGGGAGAGCAGAAAGATACTTGAGATCGACCCGGCGTCAAGCTTCGGCACCGGTCAGCATAACACCACCCAGCTCTGCCTCGAGCTTATCGAAAAGCATATCTCTGAGGGAGATACCCTGCTGGACTTAGGCTGCGGCAGCGGTATACTTTCGATCGCTGCTGTGCTGCTGGGAGCCGGCAGTGTCAAGGCTGTTGACATCGACGAGAACTCTGTGAAGATCGCCAGAGAGAACGCAGCCAAGAACAATATTCCCAAGGAGCGCTACAACGCTTTCTGCGGGAACATCATTGAGGATAAAAACCTTGTCAGGCAGCTCGGCACCGGTTATCAGGTGGTCTGTGCAAACATAGTTGCCGACGTGCTCATTGCTATGAGCGAAAGCTTCAAGCCTTTCCTTGCAGAAAACGGCACCCTGATAATCTCAGGCATTATCGACAGCCGTAAGGAAGAAGTGCTTGACACTGTCAAGGCCTGCGGCTTTGAGCTTATTGAGATCAGCGAAAAGGAGGACTGGGTAGCTGCGGCATTCAGAGCCTTGTAATATATACCAGAAAGGAGAGAGATCATGCAGTTATTGTTTTTGATCATCAAAAGAACAGAGCTTGTAGACGAGATTATGAAAGCTCTGGCAAGTGCGGGAGTACATGGGGGAACAGCTATAGACAGCGTCGGTATGGCTAAATCTATCTCAAAAATGGATAATCTGCCTGCTATGGGCTATCTTCGTGAAATGCTCAGAGGGGAGGACCCTTCAAAGAAGGGCAAGACTATATTTGTAGCCGTTGAGGACGACCAGGTGGAAACTGCAAAGCAAGCTATCCTGAACATAACCGGAGACCTCTCAAAGCCAAATGCCGGAGTTCTGTTCGGCGTTCCCATAACCTTTGCTTTGGGTATAAAATGATAAACGATTCCGTCGAAACTGCTTTCGGCGGATTTTTTGTAAAAAATTATAAAAATCATATTGCTATTTTGGAAAATAAATGCTATAATAGTTTTAAGGCGTGTCATCACGCATATCCATCACCGCACTTTGCGGACTAAATCTATTATGTTGGGAGTATTGCTATGAAAATGTTAGACACCATCGGTTTTGTCGAGGAGTTCGACAAGGAAGTCGGAGAGGCAATGAGCCTTGAACTTGCCCGCCAGAGAAGAAATCTTGAGCTTATCGCAAGCGAAAATATTGTATCTCCTGCTGTTATGGCAGCTATGGGTTCGGTGCTTACTAATAAATATGCCGAGGGCTATCCCGGCAAGAGATATTACGGCGGCTGCGAGTGCGTTGATATCGTTGAGAAGATCGCTATCGACAGAGCCTGCAAGCTTTTTGATGCCAAGTTCGCAAACGTTCAGCCTCACTCCGGTGCTCAGGCTAATACTGCGGTCTATTTCGCTCTGCTCCAGCCCGGCGATACCGTTATGGGCATGAGCCTTGACAACGGCGGGCATCTTACACACGGTTCTCCTGTAAACATTTCCGGAAAGTATTTCAACTTTGTTCCCTACGGCGTAGACGATAACGGCTACATTGACTATGACGCTATGGACAAGCAGGCCAAGGAGGTAAAGCCAAAGCTTATCGTCGCAGGTGCTTCTGCTTATCCGAGAGCTATCGACTTCAAGCGTATCTCTGAGATCGCCAAGTCTGTGGGCGCTTACTTCATGGTAGATATGGCACACATCGCCGGCCTTGTTGCCGCCGGGCAGCATGAATCCCCGATGCCCTATGCCGATGTTGTTACCACCACCACCCACAAGACCCTCAGAGGCCCCAGAGGCGGTATGATCCTCACAAACGACGAGGCACTTGCAAAGAAATTCAACAGCGCTATCTTCCCCGGAACACAGGGAGGCCCGCTCATGCACGTTATCGCAGGAAAGGCAGTCTGCTTCGGTGAGGCCCTCAAG
>CADBTF010000051.1 GCA_902797485.1 uncultured Ruminococcus sp.
ACAATCTGTTATAATATATTAGTCGCTGTGATAGACCCGCACAGAGACTTTAAACCCGTGAATTAGTAGCTCAGTTGGCAGAGCATTTGACTTTTAATCAAAGGGTCCGGGGTTCGAATCCCCGCTAGTTCACCATGACTGTTGTGCAAAAAAATAACACAGCTTAAAACCGCGCATTTGCGCGGTTTTTTGCGTCTCTGGAGACATAAAATCAGTATAAATTTCCAGAGATGATATTTACCCCAAAATAGGGGTTTTAAGGATTAGAACCATGGAAAAACGAATTTTCAAGGGGAGCTTCTCAGGCAATTATCAAGATAAATAACAGAAAAAGGAATCAAGGATCAACAAAACAGCAAAAAATCTTTCACAAACTTATCTGCCTGGATTTGTTGGTATCTCACAAAAAAGAGGTACCAAGAAATTCGGGCTTTTTTTATTGCCCGAAAAATATATACCATATTAAAGGAGGACGAAAACATTGGACAACTACAAACTGTACGCAAACCTCATCCGCAAGCCGGACTCAAGCGACTTCAATGCCCGTCCCTGTGTGGTGGAGAAATGGGTGACGCTCAGACATTGGAGCTTTGAGCAGATCAAGCATGATCCCCTGCACGACCTTGAAGCGGTCAGGACCTGTGATCTGATAGATGCTGACGATATAAGCTGGATCACCCGTAAAGCGGTTGCCGAAAGACTTGCACAGCACCCTGCGATCGTCTCAGCCGAATTCAATACGCTTGATATTCCCTTTCAGCCGGACATTGACATCAAGACAGAGCCGCTCAAGGAGATCAAATTTTACTGCCCGCTGAGAGTGGTCCGTGATATTGACTACGAGGACAACGAGGTGTATCCGGAGGATGCCGCCCTGTTTTACGACAACATAAAATATGCGCTGGCAGAGTTCGAGGAGCCGGAAGAAAAAGACCGGGGGCTGATGTACTGGTATCTGACAGCGACGCTCTGATCCAATGCACCATGCAAAACAATGCACAGTCTCCCGGAACGGGAGGCTGTGCATTGTGCTTTAGAGAGTTCACGCTTGCGTGATATTCGTCAGCTGGGCCTTCTTTACCTTGCGGAAGGATACGCTGTTGACGATCAGTGCGAACAGTGCGTTCAGAACTGCCGAAACTACCCATGCAGTAACGCTTATGTCTGTTTTGAGGGTGGTGTTGGCATTGCCGACAGCTGTGCAAAAGAACTTTCCGAAGGGGATACCCGCAGCTAAGCTCAGCAGTATGCCGAGGCAGGTGGTGGCGAGGGTCTCCCTGGTGAGATAGCCTGTTACCTGCTTCATGGAGAAGCCGTTGACCCTCATTATGAGCAGCTCCTTCATTCTGCGGGAGACAAGTATGTTGGTGAGGTTGGTCATTATCATAAAGTTCAGCACCGCAGCCAGCACCACCAGCACTATCGCCACTGCGTCAAAGAGCCTTTTGCTGGCCTTGGAGCTTTTCAGCAGGTCGCTGCGGGTCTCGGCGGTGATCTCATTATAATAGGGGGCGTCAGGGTCGCTGATAAGCTGAGTGAGCCTCTCCAGCTCCTCGGGAGTGCCGTTTACAAAGCAGCAGTTTACAGGAGCCTCCCTGCCGTAGAGCAGTTGGTAGGATTCCCTGCTGATGCAGATCAGTGAGCCGATATAGTAATCGAACACCCCCCTGATATTCGCTTCCTCCATTTGCAGGGATGTACTTGCCAGCAGAAGTCTGCTGCCCGCCGGGAGTCCGTAGCTGTCTGAGGTGTTGCGGCTTACGGTAACTCCCCGGTCATAGACCTCTCCAATGTCGAAATACCTGCTGACCTTGTCCTTATCCATGATAAGCAGCCTGCTGGCGGCTTCGTCTCCGCCGGCGGAAAAGACAGTGCCGCCGTAGTAGCCGTAATCGTACTCTGCGCCGGAATCGGCAATGTCCTTTTCAAGAGCGGCAGAGGCCTGCTCAGAGATACCACCCCGGAAGGCTATTTTAAGCTCATAGGTGCAGATCTTTTCGTCCTGCTCTGTAAAGGTGCTGGTGAAGCTGTGGTGCATGGTGATGCCAAGCCCTATGAGAAGCCCGCTGGCAGCGATAACAGAGACCGCCACCACCACCCGCTTCATGTCTGTTCTGATGTTGTTGATTATCAGAGAGGAATAGAGGGAGCCCTTTCGTTTGCCGTTTTTGCTGCTGGATATGGATTTCCTCACAGGCTCGCTGCCGTTTATCAGCCCCATGGCAGAGCATTTCAGCAGTCCGGCGCAGGCGGCTCTTACCACGATATAGACAGAGATGACCGTCAGGGCGCAAATGAGTATCATCGAGAGGGGCGACGGCACCACCGGCAGTCCGTCAAAGACGTATCTGTCAGCGACTATCCCTCCGAGGAACCGTGAGAGGAAGAAAGAGAGCAGGGTGCCTGTCAGCGCACCGCCCACCGATGAGGTGAGGCCGAAGATAAGATATTTTTTGCGTATGGTGCTGCTGCTGAAGCCGAGGGCCTTGACAGTTCCCACCTGCTGCTTCTGGTCGTCGATTATGATAGCGATAGTAGAGAAGCAGACTATTGCCCCCACAACTGCAAAGAGGGGCGAGAAGAACCATGCAGTCTTGCGGATAGAATCAGTGGTGGTCCTGATCTCCTCGCAGTCAACATTCATTTTGCGGCTGCGGACGAATATGCTGCACTCCGGGATATTTCCCGGGTCAATGATCTCCTTGAGCTCGGCGTTTTCGTCAAGGCTTGTGAAGGCTGAGAGAAGCTCCTTTACCTCAGCCGTTCTCTGCTGCTCGGTCTCTCGGATAAGGGGCTCGAGCTTATCAATAAGCTCATCAGCCTGCTGCTGATATTCACTTGAAAAGGGGCTGAGGTCATCAGATAAATCCAGCCGGACATAAGCGCAGAGAGTTCCGCCGCCGAACAGCTGCTCATTGAAGGCTTCCGGGGAAACTATAACGTCCATGCTGCGGCTGCGGTTGATGCTGTTGGGGTGGAGGACAGTTCCGGTGACGGTGAATTCCTCGGACAAGAGGATATTTCCGAGGGCTGCGTTATCCGAATACAGCCGGAGCTTGTCACCAACTTTAAGGCCCAGGGCTTCAAGATAGTTCTTATCAAGCACACATTCGTTCAGCCCCTGGGGTAGTCTGCCGGAGGTGAGCTTGGGGACGCTTATCCGCTCTGTGAGGGAGATAACATTGGTATTTTCCCGCTTGTCCCCGGCGGAGAGTATAGCCGAAACACTGAACGCTCCCTCTGCGTCCTTGATGATGGGTGAGGCCTTTAGCTTTTCAATGCTTTCTTCTCCGAGGCCCAGTGAGGATATGAGCTCAATATCCATGAAATTAGTCTCCCGGTAGAGATCAGCGGCTGCTGAATCGAGAGAATTAGCCGCTGTGAAGATGCAGAGCAGCCCTGCTATGCCAACAGTAAGAGTGGCGAACAGCGAGAGAAAGGCGATCTTGCGGCGGAATATATTTCTTACAGAATCCTTTAGCTGTGTCTTTTTCATGGGGCGTCACCAAATGAGCTCGGAGGCACTTGCGGGCCAGGGGTTGATGCGTATGCTGGCGATCCTGCCGTTCTTGAACCGGACTACTCTGTCTGCCATTTTAGCTATCTCAACGTTGTGTGTTACCATTACTACAGTGGTGTGTTTTTCCTTCACCAGCTTTTCTATCACAGTGAGCACGTCACGGCCGGTGGTGAAATCCAGTGCGGCGGTGGGCTCGTCAGCCAGGATGACCTTCGGCTCCTTGACTATGGCTCTGGCTATGGAAACTCTCTGCTGCTGGCCGCCGCTCATCATTGAGGGGTAGTTGCCGGCTCTGTCGGTGAGGCCCACAAGGGCAAGGGCTTCTTTTGGGTCACCGTGCTGCGGGCAGTTTTCGGCTATGAATTCGATATTCTCCAGCGCTGTGAGGTTGGGCATGAGGTTATAGGCCTGAAATATGAACCCGATGAAATCCCGCCGGTACTCTGTGAGCTGCCGCTCGTCGGGGTGGGAGAAATCCTTGCCGTCCACCAGCATGGTGCCTTCGGTCATAGTGTCCATGCCGCCGATGATATTGAGCATGGTGGATTTTCCGCAGCCGCTTTCTCCGAGGATAACAAGGAACTCGTTCTCATATATGTCAAGGTCAACGCCTTTAAGCACTCTCAGCTTCTCTGTGCCGGAGGGGTATTCCTTGATGATGTTCCTGAAGGACAGCAGTACACGTCTGCTGTTGTCTGATGAGAAAGCGAAGCCCTTTTCGCTGACTACCATAGCCGCAAGACCGCAGAAGGTGCTGCACAGAGAGAGCTCCTCATCTGAATAGGCCTCCCCGCCGGTGCGGTTGACCAGCTGCAGGCAGCCCACAGTCTCATGGGGCAGCCGGAGGGGAACATAGAGCACGTTGTCAGTCTTGATGCCGGTGACTTCGTCATTCCCGCCGGGGAACCTTGCATCACCTGCGGTGGAGGCAAGGCAGATCTGCCGGTTCTGTGAAACAGCCTCACCGGGCAGGCCGTAGCCGGCGGAGATGCTGTAGCCGGCTATGCTGTTCTCACCGCTGCTGACGGCGGCATAGAGCTTGTTTTCTTCACGGTTCAGGAGCCATATACAGGCTGAGGGAACATTCAGCTCGCCTTTGAGCACCTCCAGCGCTGAGGATAGAGCCTGTTCGGTATCGTTATCCTCCTGGAGGGCAAGCATGATGTTCCATACAATGCCTATGTGACGGTCTTTGTTATTCATAGAAGGCCTCATTTCTTTTCAGTTTTGTTTTCAGCTTATTCTCATTATGCAGTATCAAGAGAGGGTCATGACTTGGTATTCATAAAGCTTTTCAGGTAAGTTACCCCCACACGGAACAGCCCGTCGAAATAGACCAGCACGATAGAGACCACTCCCAAAATAGTGATGCCAATGTCTATCAGGGGGTATTTGTGGGTCCTGGTATAGGAGAAAAGCAGCAGGATCGGTATAACGATCACCATGGGCACCATTTGCCCGAAGCCCCAGCTCAATACCAGTTCTACGGCTGATCCGACTGACTCTTCCGTTATCCGGCCTTGGCCGAAATTGGCAACGTGCAGCGCTGATAATAATAACAGCAGCAAAAGGTCCAGTGCCGCAAATAAAAGTATACGCTTGGAAAGATGCTTTGAGAACCGGAAGGAGCTGTGGTTGGTGTGCAGGTAGGCTTCGTAGTCCTCAATGGTCCTGCCGTGCTTTAAGAATTGAAGCTCTGTGGTCTTGAAATATCTGGCAATGGATAAAAACATCAGATAGCTCATGGGGGGCTTGGCGGTCAGGAAAGGGAACACAGCCACAGGCAGCCTGATCGTGTGGGTGGAGGCCAGTATTTTCAGGCAGACAGAGGCGATCTCATAGAACAGCGGCAGCAGCACCATAGTCCGGAAAAAGTGTATCTTCTTCCCCTGAAAATGCTTTTTGGGGGTGTAGTTCATAAAGAACATCATAAGGGTACACATTGTCATATCTATAAAGATGTTGAAGGAAAGAAATCCGGAGGAGCTGTTATCGTAGAAGAACTTACCGAACAGCTCCCAGCCCTGACTGCGGGAGCCCAGTAAGGCAGCCCCTGCTGTGACAACATAGCGTATCAGCACGAAGAAATACAGTGCCGCAAGGCCCAGAGCCGCCGCTGAGTTGACGGCGATAGCTCTGATATAGTTTGCACGCCCGTTCACAAGAACGGCAAAGGCGCTGAAAAGCAGCAGCGACACAGACAGCTCCTTTCCGGAGGAGAGCACTGTGATGAGGGTGGAGTATTCATCGGGTTTTTCGGCTGCCACGGCATAAAGTCTCAGCACAGCTCCGATGCTTGCCAGCACAAGGAACGCCCAGCCCAGTATCTTCATATAGCGGTAGGAAAGGAAGCCCCGGTAGGTAATATCGTTTTCCGGGGTGATCTCGTAGAACTTGGGTTTACGGGGCTTGGAGGCGGCTGCTTCGTGGGGTGCTTCGGCTGCTTCTTCGGCAGGGGGTTCGGCGGAGACAGCTTCTGCGGTTTCGGTGAGAATTTTTTCTTCCATATATATGATCTCGCTTTCTATTATAATGAACATTGTTATTATATCACATTTTCACGTTTACGTCAACAATCAGGGGGCTTTTATTATGCCGCTGAGCGGGCGCGGCGCTGAGCGGCTAAGGATATAATTGTAAACAAAATGAGTACGGGGCTGCGGCTTCGGGGGTGTATGCTGCTCTGCTTTTCCTCGGGGTTTTTACGATTCTGTACCATATTGCACAAACATTTCCAGCGGATTTGGGCATATCAGACAAATGTTTTGTTAAACGAAAAAAATAAAATAATAATAATTTGACAGCGGCGGCAAAGTGTGTTATAATGATACAGTAAATAGCTGTTTACTAATAACAGCTTACAAAAGTCAATCCAACTATCGGGCGGGAGAGGGCCCGAAATACATAAAGGAGTTGAAAAGAATGAAAGTTAAACGATTGATGTCGGGGTTATTTGCGTTTGCGGCGGCGGCATTGGCAGCAGCGGTGATGTCCGGCTGTTCCACCAACCCTGGGGACTGGAGCGTTGAGGTCGATTTTACCTCCGGCACAAAGGGAACGGCAAAGGTCAAGGTGCAGAATATTGATACAAATAATTTCCTGAGCGGTTCAGATGACAGGCTGGACAAACTTGACATTTACTATGCCTACAGCAGCGAGGAAAAGATAGCTAATCTCAAAGCTCCGTCCGGAACACAGGATAGTGGTAATTTTAGCCAAATATCCGTAGATGATGTTGACGGCAAGATCTCCGTTACTGTTTCTGATGAAGAAAATGCAGCCTTCAAAGCAGCCCCGCAGAACTCATGGGAAAAGCTCATAGATTTTGAGCTTCCTGCAGATGCAGCCGGAAAGGAAGTATGGTTCCGTGTTGTTGCCTTTGGACTCGACTCTGTAGGGGCTGGTGGCATTAGCGGCTATGTCCTGTCAAGCAACTATACTGAATCTAAATACACAAAGCCCTTAGCCGTCGGCTCCTATTATCAGAACGGTGAGTCCATTAATTTCGGTGAGGGCGCATATATAAATCAGTTCAATACCACGGGCAGCCCCAGCAGGAGCCTGGACGGTCTCCATCAGCTGAACTTTGTGAAATATCAGCGTGCCTACGGGCGGCAGTATTTCCGCTTTGACGATGATACTGTAGTCGAGAACGGCCTTTACTTCATGAATGATGATTCAACACCTATGCAGGACGACGGCACAGCCGCTGTTCCCTGGGGCGTTCAGGTAACAGGCGGAACGGGAACAGAGCAGGACCCTTATCAGTTCAAGGTGCTCTATACAGAGCCCTCGTCGCTGGTGGCCCCAGCTTACTCCGTGACTATCCCGGCAGCTGTTGAGTTTACAAAAGACGGTGCCACAGCGAATATAACCGCCTCTGGTCTGTCGCTGAACGAGGGGCAGACAGTGGCAGTAAAGCTTGACGCTGCCAGCAACACCCAGCAGGGCCCGGAATTCAACCTGAAAAACAAAGCCGGCGATGCCGGGTTCACCTACTATATAAACGGCAATGCCAAGGTGGGCGACACAGTAGCCGAATTTACCGAGGACGGAACT
>CADBTF010000052.1 GCA_902797485.1 uncultured Ruminococcus sp.
ATATGCTCGGTTATCCGCATAAAGGCGGGCAGGTCGTTGGTGCAGACTGTCTCCGCACCCTTTACGTCCAGGTCTATCGACACCACCGGCTTAGTGGCGCAGACCTTCAGGAACCTTTCAAACCGCTCCACCTCGCTGTAATCCTGATTGCGGGTCATGGAAATAGCGATGACTATAAGCCCGTCGATAAGGTCAAAATTGATCAGCTCAAAAATATTCATCTCCGCCCCGAGATATTCTCTGTCCTGAAACCATATATCCGTCAGGGGAGTGAAGGAGATAAGGTCATAATCATAGCGCTCGCACTGGGTGATGATGCCCTCCAGCACCCGGCTCTGGTAGGTGGTCTCCGGGTTTATGATAGCGAGGCCGATCCTTTTTCGTTTTTTCATAGTTTCACTTCCGGTCTTATATCAGGCTGACAGATGTATCATTCGTCGTTCATTGAGGTGCGGAAGGGCGCCATGGGGATACCGTTCTTTCCGAATACCGAATACTCCGGGAAGTTGCCCCAGGCATAGCGGGCATACACCGGCTCGCTGACCTCATCGGCGCAGATAGTGATAAGGCTGCCTTGTATCTCCGCATCAGCCGGGTAGAATTTTTTGTCTGCCCCTGCCAGTTCAAAGCCGGTGATATTCCCGCCCTTGACCTCAAAGCCGTTTTCGGCGTGGTCAAAGGTGAGAGCCATGGTGCTGCCCTTTACGGTATAGCTCCTGTAGATCGGCCCGAAGGCATCAGAGCAGGTGCCGTAGACCAGCTGCTCTGCCTGCAGGCAGAGCCTTTCGCCTACTATATGCTTGTCCACAGGATGGATATTGTCGAACTCGCCGCAGTCTATAGCCACAGCTATGCCGGTGTTTTTAACGGTCTTAAAGGCACGCATCTGCGCCTCACGGATAAGGCACCAGTGCTTGTAGTCAGGGTCAGCGGCATACTTGAAGGCAGGCAGCTGCACCAGTATAAAGGGCAGCTCGTCATCTCCCCAGCGCTCACGCCACAGGCGGATAAGTGTGGTAAAGAGGGTGTAGTAGGCCTTTGGCTTGTGGTCGTCGGATTCGCCCTGATAGTAGAGGAAGCCCGCCAGTGTGTAGGGGCAGACCCTCATCAGCATCGACTCATACATTCTTGCGGGAGAGAAAGGATTAAAGCTGTTGCGGGGCCCCGGCCAGATGTTCCTGCCGATCTTGTCCTGAAGCTCCTGCCAGCCGATCTTTGGCTCTGTCTTGTAGACCTCCTGAGCTTTCTCGTTCCACTGCCTGTCATATTCAACGTAATCGTCGTATTCCTTTTTCTGCTGCTCAAGGCTCTTGCCTTCGGTCTCTTTTTTGAATTCGTCCATGTAGGAGGCCAGCTCTGCATTGCCGAGGATATGCTCCTCGTCTATCCAGTTGGTGCCGGAGGTGCCGCCCCAGTTGCAGCCTATAAGCCCCACAGTCACGCCCAGCTCGGCTGAGAGCTTTTTGGCAAAGTAATAGCCCACAGCGCTCCATGCCTTTGAGCCCTCAGGGTCAGCGGTGCCCCAGCCGGAGTGCTTTTCTGCTTCTATAGCCTGCTCGACGGTGCCCACCTTGTTGGTGTAGTAAAACCGGACGGGAAAATCGGCGCTGAGCTTTGCCAGCTCCTCCTTGCCGTTCTTCTCGTTTTGCAGCTCCAGCTCCATATTGGACTGCCCGCCGCAGAGCCAGACCTCACCCACCATAACATTATAATAATGGGCAAACTCCTGCCCGTCCAGAGAGAGGGTCATCTCATAGGGGCCGCCAGCCTCCATAGGAGGGAGCTCAAGGCTCCATTTGCCGGCGGCGGCCTCAGCTGATGCAGTGATGCCGTTGATCTCCGCTGCCACTCTGCCGGTGCTGTCGCACTCGCCCCATACGGCAACGTTCCTGCCTCTTTGAAGGACCATATTATTTGAAAATACTGCTGCTGCTTTTATCATAGCGATACCTCATTTCGTTTACAATTTATCAATTTAATTTTATCACAAAACACGGCACAAGTCAATATTAACATAAAAGAATTTGTCCTTTGAATATAGTAATGTAAGGGCCTTGACGAATGCTCTGCGCATAAAGCGGGCATCAGAGGTCAATGCTATATCTGAAAGGGGCTATACTGCTATGAACGAGAAACAAAACGGCCTTGACAGGCTCACAAGATCTGCAAGGGAGGCTGTCCGGCTGGCGGCTGCGGCTGCCGGAGGGCTGGGGCATACCTATATCGGCTCGGAGCACCTGCTCTGCGGGCTGCTGGAGGAGGGCGGGTGTACTGCTTTCAGAGTGCTGAGTGAAAACGGCGTCACCGCAGAGAGCGTCAGGGGGATAATAGAGCAGACTATCGGCAAGGGAACTCCCTGCCGTATCTCCGCCGCAGAGCTTTCAGACGAATCCCGCAGGATACTGCGCTCGGCGGCAGTTCTGGCAGGCGAGGCAGGGGGGATACTGGTCGGGTCGGAGTTCCTGCTGGCTGCTATCCTGCGGGAGACAGAGTGCGCAGGGGTGCGTATCCTCAGAGCGCTGGGGTGCAGCATTACACGCATCTATGCTCAGTGCACAGAAGGCTCCGGCCTTTCGGAGCCGGTCCGCCCCCGGCTGAAGCAGCTGGAAAAATACGGCAGGGAGCTCACCAAAAGGTCTGTCTGCGAGGGTTTTGACCCGCTCATAGGCAGGGAGGAGGAGATAGCTCATGTGCTGGAGATACTCTGCCGCCGCAACAAAAACAATCCCTGCCTGACGGGTGAGGCAGGAGTGGGCAAGACGGCTATCGTGGAGGGCATAGCTGCGAGGATAGTCTCAGGAGATGTGCCGGCGCAGCTGGCAGGGAAGCGCATCTATGCCCTTGACCTCACTCTGCTGCTGGCTGGGGCAAAATACCGGGGCGACTTTGAGGAGCGGCTGAAAAGCTGCATAGACGAGGCCTGCTCCGCCGGAGATGTGATACTCTTCATTGACGAGCTGCATAACATCATGGGCACCGGCGCCGCAGAGGGAGCCATAGACGCTGCCAATATCTTAAAGCCCCAGCTTGCGAGAGGGGAGCTGCAGCTCATCGGCGCCACCACCTATGAGGAATACCGCAGGACCATAGAAAAAGACAGCGCTATGGAGAGGCGCTTCGGCAGGGTGAATGTCAGCGAGCCGGGGCCGGAGCAGACCTTGCAGATACTCCGGGGGTTAAAGCCCCGCTATGAGCAGTTCCATTCCATTGCCATCTCAGACGAGCTGCTTTCCGGTATAGTCACGCTGGCTGGGCGGTATATCCCGGAGCGCCGCTTTCCGGACAAAGCCATAGATATACTTGACGAGGCCTGCGCCTGCCAGCGGCTGGAGCATGGCAGCTCAGAGGGGCGCAAAAAGCTCTCCCGTGCCTTTGAGGATTATGTTTCCGGTGCAATGTCAAGAAGCGATTATCTTTCGGCAGTGGCCAAGGGGACCCTTTCCCGCCGGAGCCTCAGCCGGGAGGCCTGCTGCCGGGTGGTGTCAAGGCTGACGGGCATTTCCTGCGGGGAGCTCACCCGGTCAGAAGCAGAGGAGCTCAGAGCCCTGCCGGGGCGTCTCAAAGCGGAGGTGATCGGTCAGGAGGAGGCCATAGACCGCCTTTGTGATGCTGTTATCCGCTGCCGCTCAGGCCTCCATGACGACAAGCGCCCCATAGGGAGCTTTGCTTTCATCGGCACCAGCGGTGTGGGCAAGAGCCGTCTGGCGCTGGCACTGGCGAAGGCACTCTTTCACCGGGAGGATTCACTTATCCGGTTTGATATGTCCGAATACTCAGAGCAGCACAGTATTTCAAGGCTTATCGGCGCACCTCCGGGGTATATCGGCTATGACAACGGCGGCCTGCTGACGGAGCAGGTAAGGCGCAGGCCCTACAGTGTGCTGCTGCTGGACGAGATCGAAAAGGCTCACAGGAGCATCTATGAGCTGCTTTTGCAGATCATGGAGGAGGGCGCTCTGACGGATTCCTCCGGGCGGCGGGTGTCGTTTTCGGAGACTATACTCATAATGACCTCAAACGCCGGCATGAAGGAGCTTGACCAAAGCTCTCCTGTGGGGTTCACAGAGCGCAGCCATGGCAGCTATGAGGAGCTGAAAGCGGCGGCGGAGCGGGCGGCGAAAAAGCTCTTTTCGCCGGAGCTGATGGGCAGGCTGGACGGCCTGATCGTCTTTCGCAGGCATGGCAGGGAGCAGCTTGAGGAGATCGCACGTTTGCAGCTGGGTGAGCTTTGCCGCCGGGCGGAGGCGCTGGGGTGCAGCCTTGAGATCAGCCCCGAAGCAGCGGGTCTGCTGGCAGAGAGAAGCGTCGGCAGCAGTTCCGGTGCCAGAGAGATACGCCGCCTGATAACTCAGGAGATAGAGACCTGCCTCAGCCGCATCATGATCGGTGCCGGCAGCGGGAGCATACGGATAAATGTGGCTGACGGAGGCTTCAAGGCAGAGCCCTCCGGCGAAATTAACACATTGTTTACAAAATAGACTGATTATTTCAGAAAAACCGGTTGTGCGGGGGCAGGGAAATATGCTATAATATTTGTGTATAAAACTTTTTACTGGAGGAATAGTAATGGCTGAGAACAAGGATTATATCCTGATGTCGGACTCCACCTGCGACCTGCCCCCGGAGCTTTGCAAGCAAATGGGAGTTGAAATATTGAAGCTGAGCTTTGAGATAGACGGCACCTCCCACAAGGACGGTGACATGGACTACCACGAATTCTATGACAAAATGAGGAACGGTTCCCTCACCAAGACCTCGCAGCTCTCTCCCTCTCAGGAGGAGACTGCCTTTGAGAAATATGTCAAAAAGGGAATACCTGTGCTTTATCTTGCCTTTTCCTCCGGGCTCAGCGGCACCTACAACAGCGCCTGCATCGCCCGTGACAGCCTTACGGAGAAATACCCCGATGCCAAGATCATAGTAGTAGACAGCCTATGCGCCTCCACAGGTCAGGGCCTGCTGCTCTACAAGGGCTGGGAGAAAAAGCAGCAGGGCATGGGCATCGACGAGCTTGCCCGCTGGTTCGAGGAGAACAAATTACACATCTGCCACCTGTTCACAGTTGATGATCTGGTCTACCTCCACAGGGGCGGAAGGATCTCAAAGGCTACAGCTGTTGCTGGGGCTATCCTTGGGATAAAGCCTATTCTGCACGTTGATGATGAAGGCCGGCTGGTGTCCATAGGCAAGGTGCGTGGCAGAAAGCAGAGCCTTAACAAGATAATCGACCTGATGTGTGAGCGGATAGAGGGCTATGACAACCCGGTCATCGGCATCAGCCACGGAGACTGCTGGGGCGATGCTGACTACATAGCAGATCTTGCCCGCCAGAAGCTCGGGCAGGACACAAAGGTGATAACCGCCTACACCGGCACAGTTATCGGCGCCCACTCCGGCCCCGGCACACTTGCCTTCTTCTTTACTGGCGATAAGAGATAATTGATAGGACTTAGCGCCTCTGCTGATCTTGGCAGGGGCAATTTTATTTTCAGAGCGGGAGCAGAAAAAAGCGCACCGGGTCTTGGCCCGATGCGCTTGTGTTATTTATCTGCGTGTTTACGTTTTAGCTGTTCTTCTTCTTGATGACCAGCATTGCTGTGACAGCTGCTGCTGCCAGTGTCAGGCTGGCGGCTGTGCCGGTGGCGGGGTTGGAGCCCTTGCCGCTGTCGGTCTTGCTGTCAGTCTTGGAATCTGTCTTACTGTCAGTATTGGAATCAGTATTGGAATCAGTCTTGCTGCCGGTGTTGCTGCTGTCGTCAGCCTTTACGCCGTAGAAATCGTCCAAGCCCTTCTTGATAGCTTCAAGGTCATAGAACTTGCTCTTGTCGGTATCGGTAGCAGTGAGCTTGTAGTCAACATTTACGCCATTGTCAACGTCCTCGCCGCCTGCAGCAAGGAAGGTGTAGATGGAGGAAATGCCGTTGTACACGGCGTCCGGGTAATAGAACAAGCTTACCATGCAGCGGCCGCCTCCGGAGGCCTCACCGAAAACGGGGATACCCAGCTCCTGTGCCATGAAGGGCATCAGGTTGCCGCAGGAGAAGGAAACTCTGCTGCACATCACGCCGAAATGGAGGTCATAGCCTAATTCCTTGTCCTTATCGTCAAAGCTGCCGTCAAGGTTAAGGTCAAGCTTTGAGAGCATATTGAGCTTTGAATTTGTGAGAGTGCTCAGTATATTGTATCTGACTGATGATGCGGCAGTGTTCTTGTTGCTCATAAGGCCCAGCATATAGGACACTACGGTGGAATCTCCGCCGGTGTTGGTGGAAAGGTCAACTATGAAATTCTTGAGGCCCTTTTCAGCTGCATAGTCTACAGACCACTTGAAAGGCTCGATCACTTCGGGAGTGAATTGGTTGAACACAAAATACGCAGTGTCGTTATCTGTCAGTAAAGAAACGCCGTCACTGTCGTCGCCCCATTCCTTTACAACCTCTACGGAGCCCATCATAGCTTCGGCTCTTGCCATGGAGAAATCCGCCTGGGTCGTATTTGTTACCATATTCAATATCCAGCCTCTTGCCGGCTCCGCAACATCTTCATGCAGATTTGTGAAACTTGAAAATGATTTCATCAGGGGAGTTTCAGCTTTGGTATCATCGCTCATTGCTGCCAAAATAGGCCCGATCAAGGAGGTATGGCCGCCGTCCTCCATATAGGGTGACAGTAATAATAATCCGTAGAAGAACTCGCCCCAGTCGCCGTTTTTCAGGTGCTCTTTGGCAGCACGGGTGACGTCGTTGTATTCGTCAAGAGTCTTGTCAAAGCCCTTTTCCTTGATGAGTGTGCCGATCTCGGCTTTTGAGGGGCCGCCGTATATGGTATCCATAAGGAAGCACAGCTCGTTGTAGCTGTAATCAGCCATTGCCTGAGAGCGTTCAACTTTTTCAAGGGAGGAGGAATCAGTTGAAAAATAAAGTTCTCCGCCGAGAAGATCGCTGGTGTGGTGGAAATAGATCTCTCCGTCAACATAAACACCTGAATTGTAGCAGCTGCCAAAGAGGTCTGAAAGTGTAGTCAGCGGGAAATATACCTCGCCGTCATCAGCAAGCAGGTCGATGCCGTATTTTGAAAAATCAATATCGACAGATGTTTCCGGATAGGTGGATCCGGTCTCATCAACGTACTTGCTTCCGTTGTCTTCAGAAGGCACCGCTTTATCTGAGATCATCAGCTCATAGTTTTTGACTGTTGCGGTGTCCTTCTCGGTGTCTACGGAGACAGTGCCGCCGTTTCCGGTGATCTCATAAACGCCGTCGCCCTTGTCAGCGACTGCAAACTCCACTGTGAAGAGATTGTTGAGATAATCTCTGAGGCCGATATATGGCAGGTCGGGATTTTCCTTGGTGAAGATAGCCTTCAGGTCATTGGTCTTATCCTTGCTGTAGTAGTAAGACTTAACTGTCTTTTCAACATAGCTGCTTTCCTCTTCATCGGCAAAGGCAGAGATGCCGAGGGAGCTTGATGCCAGCATTGCAGCCATTGCAGCGGCAGCGAGCTTTTTCATTTTCATATCAATAACTCCTTTCGTAGCATGCACTGCACAGCTCATCATCAAAGCCGTGCGGCACGATTTATGACAATATTATAACATAAAACAATAATAAAGTCAATAGTTCAGTTCTTATATCTCCGTTATATATTTTTGTTTTTGAGATGCCGGCGGACTTATTCACCAAGGGCCCTGTTTTTCTTGGGAGTAACGGTTGATGCAGTGCGTCTTGGGGCCTCATTCTTCTGCTTTACATACTCCTTGGAGTATTCAACAAGAAGCTCTGAGGGGTTCTTGGCAGTGGCCTTGTTTACCAGCTTGTTGAAGCTCTTGGGGGTGTTGGCCTTGTCCAGCATATTCTTGAAGGCCCTGCTGCCCACAACGACAGCAGCAGTCTGGTCTATCTTGGCCTGAGCCTCCTGTGACGTGATGTCCTTTTGCTCCTTTGCCACAGTGCTCACAGCGATGATGTTTGCCATGTGAGTGGCGACCTTTGCCTTTACCTCCGGGGTGATCTCAGAAGCCTCTGCCATGATCTCCTTTATGGAATCCTGGGCGGCGCTTACGGAATAGGCCTTGGCTTTGGTCTCTGGAGCGATGTCAGCTCTGGAGGCCTGCACGTTCTCCGGCATGACAGTCTTTTCAGAGGCTTCCATGTCAGCCTTTGCCTGACTGCTTTTCTTGTAGAAGCCGTTGCTGCGGGCTCTGGCGGTGATCTCCGGCTCTTCTTCCGTCTCGGCATTCTCCGGGACCTCAAAGGTGTCAAGGTCGATCTCAAAGGCTCCGGTGTCTCCGCCTGTGAAGCCCTTGACCTCCGGGGCGGTCTCAGCATTTTCCCTGACGGCGGTCTCAGGAGAACCGAAGCTGTCAAGGTCGATCTCAAAGGCTCCGCTGTCTCCGACAAGGATATCCTTGATCTCGGGCTCAGCTTCGGCAGCCTCCTGCTTGATCCTGGCAGCCTCCTCCTTGGCAGCGAGCTCTGCCTTGAGCTGTTCTCTTGCCTTGTCCCTGATCTCTTTTTTTCTCATGTTGTTGCCGGCACGGAGCTGTGCCTTGTCATTTTTGACCTCAGAGTATCTGTCAGCAACAGTCTGGTCGGTGGCAAGGTTCTCTGCGACGCCGTAGGCAAACTTTTCAAGCCTTTCAATATTTTCGTCTATGGCCAGCTTGATACGTGAGGCGTTTCTCACACGCTGCCTGCCGTCCTCGGAGAGCTTTAACATGAACAATCCGCCCACAGTGTGCGACTTGAAATACTGCTCTGCTGCTTCTTTTGCCTCCCTGAGCTTTCTGATGACCTCCTCAGGAGGGGTGGTGTTCCCGTTGATCTTAGAGATCTCTTCGGCCATTTCTGTCAGCTTTAAGTAGTCCTTGTGCTTGACCGGGTCAAGCTCGGGGGCTTTGTTTGTGTCAGCGGCCGGGCTTTTCTTCTGCTTGCTGCGGAGAAGCTCAATGCGCTTGCTTTTGTCTTCGGCAAAGAAATTAACAGAGGCTTTGGTCATAGCGGTCATATCGTTTACGGTGCGCCTGTAAATATCTATCATATCCTGCTCTGCGGTGAGAACGTCGATCTTCTTCTGAGCCAGAGAGACAGTCTTCATGCCGATAGGGTCAGCCTTCAGCATGGCACGCTTCTCCTGCTCATAGCCGCACTCCATAGCAAACTGCTTCATATTATCCCTGATGAACTCGCTGTCGGTTTCTGCGGCGCCTCTGATATATCCCTGCTTTCTCTCTTCAAGTTCATCGTCAGAAAGGATCTTGCTTTCTGCCTTCGGCTCCGGGATAATGTCGAATATGACCTTAGGGTCATCTCTTGATATGGTATATGAATTAGCTGAAAATTCCGGCTGGCTGACCGCATATTTGGCAAGTTTCAGCTGCTTTTCTTTGGTCATGCCGGTCTTGCTCATCAGGTATTTCTCGGCGGCTCTATAGGTCTCGCTTCTTTCAACGAGCTTTTGGTTTTCAGACGTATCCTCAAATAAGCTCTTATAGGTATTGTTTATTGTTTTGGAGGAACCGTGAACAGCCTGCTCCCATTCAGAGAGGCCGGTCTCAAGCAGCTGGCCTACACCTCTTGCAGCGTCCATTTCCTTGCCCCATTCGGTCTTGGTGCTGAGGATAGCTCCGGCAAGGCGCTCTGTACGCTTAGGGTCATCAGCCCAGAATTCAGTGTCTTCTATCTCACCGTTTCTGATCTGTTCCTCGATCTCCTCAAGCCTTTCGCTTGCCTGATATACTGTCTCTGCGCTCTGCTCGTTGGCGGCAAAGGCGATAGCTCTCAGCTTATCTATACCCTCCTGCCCTTCGGCAGCCTCGTCACAGGTCTCTGCAATATATGTTTTCATAGCATCGTAGTAAGGAGTGTTATCAGGATCTACCTCCTCACCGGTGAAAAAGGACTGGATATACAGCTGCTTCATATAAGCGGCCATTCCGTTCCAGTCATTTTTCTTTTCATACGCATAAAGCATATGCTTTGCATCATCAAATTTTTTATCGTAATCTTTACCCTTTGGCATTGCCATTTCCTCCATTCATCTTGAACTTCTATCGGTTTTTTGACTATTCATCTGTAATACCCCTCTGCTGAATGTTTGGGTGCAGAAACATTTTAAAATTATCTCCCAATTCCGATGTGTATTGCTGATCCTGCGGACGGCGTAATGCCCTCGCCCGCAGCCGTGTGCAGAAATAAAGCTTTATCTGGCTCGGGGCTGACGATTGTTCAGCGCTATAAATGATAATTTATATGACCCTTGCGGAGCGTGTGAGCGAGGCCCGTGACATTGCCTTTACCGACCCGCTCACCCGTGTTAAGAGCAAGCACTCCTTTGCCATTCAGGAGGGGAAGATCGAGACCTGCATCAATGATGATGAGGTATTTGATTTCGGTGTTATCGTCTGCGATGTGAACGGTCTGAAACGCATCAGCGATACCCTTGGGCACAAGGCGGGAGATGAATACATAATCTCAACCAGCAGAATGCTCTGCGTGCAGTTCAAGAGCATGGGCGCCGTCACAAGAGACTGAATATTTTGGCTGCACTGCACCCATATCGTTTTTTTTGGGGGTATTATTTATGAGAGCAAAATCACAATAAAATACGGAGGAGTATATCATGCCGAATGAAAAATACAAATTAAAGTCAATGAGCAAGGCGGACCTCAAGGCTCACAGAACAGCTCTTATTGAGCTTATCAACGAGGTAAACGAAATATATGTTTCCGGTCCTATGATGGATAGATACGCTGAAGCTAAGGAGAGCCTGAATGAAGCCAAGGAGGACCTTGACGACGTTATCTCCTTGAAGGACACCAACTCCTACAAGGCAGTAGGCTGGCTGAGAGACTATTATAATTCTCTGAAATCCGTTGTCAGCAAAATAGATGAGATAGTCGGCAGATCAGATGAACACGCACTTTTTTACAAGCCTGCCAAAGCTGCCCTTAACAAGCTCGTGACAGCGCAAACATCTGTCGATAACACCATAAAGGACAGAATGAAGAACGAGACCGAAAAGGCCAAAAAGATCACTGATAAAAAGTTCGGCCTGCTGAGAAAGCGCAGCCTGCGTTCAGCGGATAATCACAAGGCCTTTACCGGAGGCCAGCCCTACAATACGGACAGCCCCGCAAAATACAACATGGGGCGCACTTCGGTGCATAATGCCGCCCTGGGATACCTGCTCTGCAAGGGCTACACTCCGGAGCAGATCTTTGACTCAAGCTCACAGAGCAGGAAAAGACCAAGCTCAGCAACGGCTTCGCAGTAGTGACAGTATGTGATGAGGAGATCAAAAAGATCAGAGAAAACCAGCCTCCCAAGACTGCCCTGGAGCTGAAAACTCATGCAGAGCGCCGCATCACCTCCAAGCCCTTCAAGGATTCCATGAAGCCGGTCACCCGCAGTGAGGCAAAGAGCTTTGTATCCAACAAAAAGGATTTCAGAGAACGCTTCGACGCCAACCTCAAGACCTTCCATGCAAACGCCAGAAAGAGGCAGCCGGCACATAAGAAATAAACTGAACAAGCAGAGGTATCGCCTGATGCCTCTGCTTTTATCTTTCAGACATATAAAATAA
Source organism: uncultured Ruminococcus sp. (assembly GCA_902797485.1). Classification (GTDB taxonomy): domain Bacteria; phylum Bacillota; class Clostridia; order Oscillospirales; family Ruminococcaceae; genus FB2012. Next base: position 11,584 of record CADBTF010000052.1, read on the forward strand.
GACCGCCTCTGTCGGAGCAGGGGCGGTATGTGCTTTGTTTAAGGCAATACTGCATTGCCTTTATTATCTGTAGCCTATCCAGGGAATGAATACTGTGATACCGTCGGTATCTATCCAGGTGTAGCCGGCATCTGACGCATCAAAGGTGCCCTGATTTGTGTTGCTTACTGCCTTGCTGTTTATAACATTGCCATTTGCATCAAATTCAACTGAGGTCTTGACTGCGAAATTGTAGTACATCTTGGAGCCGTTTGCATAAGCACTGATGCTGTAGATCTCTGCGGTGTTCTCACCGGTGGGGATAGTCACTGTGATCTTGTAGTTGACATTGTCAAGCTTTACAACGTTGAGTGTGCTCTTGTTATCTGCCTTGCCGAAATAGGTTCCGATCGGGAAGCCGTCCTTGGCATTGTGTACCTTCCAGTCGTTGATCTCACCCTCCGGGATAACCGGTGTGCCGCTCTGCTGAACCGCCGGAGCTGCCTTCTGCTGGGCTGCGGGGGCTGCTTTCTGCTCAACCACAGGTGCTGCCTTCTGCTCAACCACAGGTGCTGCCTTCTGCTCAACTACAGGAGCTGCCTTCTGCTCAACCACAGGCGCCGCTTTCTGCTGGGCTGCGGGAGCTGCCTTCTGCTGGGCTGCGGGAGCTGCCTTCTGCTGGGCTGCTGGAGCCGCCTTATCCTCAGTTTTAGTCTTTGCGGTGTCAACCGTTACCGTTTTAGCACCGGTGTTTACTGCAACGGGCTTTTCAGCG
>CADBTF010000053.1 GCA_902797485.1 uncultured Ruminococcus sp.
GAAAGAATAAATAAGAAATAATAATCAAGGTATCGCCTGCGGCGATATATTTTGAAATATGTCCGCAAAGCGGACACCGAAGAACTCCAGTTCTTTTTTATTTCTTTATTCTTTCTTCTGCCTAACTTTAGTTAGGATATTATTATATTCTTTTAGCGGTGTTACATACAAAGCTGTAATTGTCAAATACTTCTTTATCGCCACCGCCCTTTGGGGAGCGGAGGGCTGTATACATATCTGCTGCCGAAGCATGGCAATAAAAAATCTGCCTGAAACTGTTGCAAAGTTTTCAGCAATATGATATAATATAATCAGATACAGATCACACCTGCTGAAACTACAGTGACGAAACGTCAATAAAGATAAAACAAAAGGAGTGCTTTTAAATGAAAGTGTTTGTCAGAATCGCAGCGGCAGTTACTATTGCAGCTCTCGGTCTCACAATTGCCGGAGCTATAATCAGAGTTTTCAAGACCAAGATGACAAGGTATTACAAGGTATACTAAAAGCACCGCCCTGAACGATTATTCAGGGCGGTTATTATTTATGCCTTAAAGGTCTTGTCCATCCAGTTCAGGCGCTTCTCTATCCACTCCAGCAGTGTGTAGGCGCTGTCTACAGCATACTCGTTGGTGCTGTTCAGATCGTCGGTATAGTCCTCAAGGAGCTTCTTCTCAAACTCCATGACCCCGGAGATCGCTCCTGCCTCGTTCAGTGCCGTCCATTTTTCGGAGGCAAGCTTCTGGAACCACTCCTGCTTGCCGAGCACTACGAACCATGGGTTGGTGCGGTCACCGTTTTTCTTTACAAAGCTCTTCTCTGTAAAGGCAGCGGCCCAGTAACGGCTGGGGGAATCGTTAAAGGCCCAGTTGAAATCCCAGGGGGAGGTAAATTCAAGCTTAGGGTGCTTGCTGCCCTCAGAGAGATCTATGCACATATAGAAGCTGCCCTCGCCGCAGTCGTAGTCGTGGACTATCTCATAGAGCAGGTAAAGGTCCACCACAGAGCGGATATCCATGACTGCCTCAACCGTCTCCTGAGCTGACTTAAAGTCAGCGTCAGTCAGGTCATAGTTCTCATCAAAGGTCTTGTACTCGCCCTTTTCGCAGGCCAGATAAACGATGTCAAACAGGTTCTTCATGTACTTGCTGATAAAATCCACCTGCTGCTTGGTGTACACATCGCTCTTGATAGAATACTCTGCCGGAACAAATGCCCGCTTGGTGCCTCTGACGTCCTCCACCTCGTACCCGCCGTAGTCAAGGGTGAAATAATTGCCGTAAAGCTCGTCGGCAGCGTAGTTGTCTATCTCTAAGTAGTAGCCGATGTTCAGGTCAGTGCTGCCCTCCTCCGGCTCGGTGATGTCCACCCTGTTGGGGTTCACCTGGCACTGCTCGCAGAGCAGGTAAACGTCCTGATATTTGTCGTTCACATACACAAGGCAAAGCTGGCCGTTGCTGCAGAAGGTGTCATCTCCGATGATCTCTCTGCCGAAGCGGAGAGAGATATCATTCCGGATAACGTCCCAGTCGCACTTGTGGAGCACCCAGCTTTTGCACTCTGCTCCGTTGTTGAGACCCAGCACGTTTCTCTTTTCGTCGAACTTGATGCGGTAGGGTACGGAGTTTTTCTTCACCTGACTGGGCTTGCCGTAATAGGCACTGGAATTGCCCCGTACCTTTATCCCTGCCGACACATCAGAGAGCTGATATTTCTCGTCGCAGTTGAACAGGTCCACCACGCAGGAAGTGTATTCGTCCCGGGAGAGGATATACTCACTGTCCTTGGTGGTGATGTTAAAGACCGGCAGCCCCTTCTCGTTTAAATGCTTCTCTATAAAATCCTGCTTGGCTGCCGGGTCTATGCCGAAGCTCTCATAGCTGGCAGGCGTTTCGTTGATGACCTGCTTTGGCTTCTGTATCAGCATTTCAGGCTCTGATTCGCTCTCTGCCGGCTCCGCCTTGGAGCTCTCCCCCGGCTGCTCTGCCAAAGAAGCTGCTGCCTCGGAGCTTGTTTCTGTGCCGGTGCCTGAAGCTGCGCTCTCTGCCTGAGAGCTGCTGCCCTCCGACGAAGCACACCCTGCCATTGACAGCACCACTGCTGCCGACGCCAAAACGCTTAACACTCTTTTCATGATTATCCCCCGCTTATCAACTGATGATCGCAATATTTCTTTATCTATTATATAGTATAAGATCTAAACTGTCAATTACAAATCTTATACTGCTGATTACATATTGCAAACAAAATGCCCCTGAACGGCCCAAAGCTGTTCAGGGGCTGAAAATATCATGCCTTCATTTTTCTGGAAAAGGCCATAGCTCCCAGTGAGATAAATGCCGCCGCACATACAGAGACTATCAGCAGCGGGATAAAATAGCCATCTGCGGTAAGGTCAAGGGCGGCTGCGGAGCGGGCGGAGAGTGTGCAGTAATAGAAGGGGGTACACTTGCACATGGTCAGCATTATCCCGCCGGTATTCTGTGCATCGAACCAGATGCCTCCCAAAAATGAGCCAAGGGATATAAACAGCGAGCAGAAGCCCGGTGCAGCCTTTTCGTTAAAGAGCGTGCCTGCGATCAGCCCTATGCCTATCATCATCAGCGCCGAGGGTATGAGCGACACTATGCAGAACAGCACTCCCCCGATATTCAGAAGGCTACCGATCACTGCCGAGATAATGAACCCCGCCGCAAAGGTGATGACCGACTGAATCACCGCAATTATCAGCATCGGAAGAATGTAGCCGAAGGTGAAATCCCAGGAGGTCATGGGGGTGGCATAAAGCCTGAGCAGAAAGGCTCCGCCCCGGTCGGTGGAGACAGTCAGGCCGGTAAAGAGCATCACAAACATCTGGCCGAATACCGCTACTGCCGGAGTGAGATTTTCAATATGAAAGACCGTCATGCCGCTTTCCGGGGGAATACTGCGGTCTACCAGCGTCATTATCACCAGCATGACCAGCGGCAGGCCAAGGCAGAAAATATAGCTCAGCGGGTCTCTGAGCATTTCCTTGATGCAGCGCTTTGTAAATGCTAACGTGCGGTTCATACTGCTCCCCCCTCTGCGATAGAGACAAATACATTCTCAAGGCCCTGCCGGCCTGTCTGTGCTTCAAGCTCTGAAAGAGTACCCATTGCCCTGAGCCTGCCCTCCACCATTACGGCTATCCTGTCCGAAAGCTGCTCTGCCTCCTCCATGTAGTGGGTGGTGAGAATGATAGTGATGCTGCCCTTCAAGGCTTCTATGGCCCGCCAGAGCTCACGCCTTGCCAGCACGTCAAGGCCCAGCGTGGGCTCGTCAAGAAAAAGCACCTTTGGCTCACTGATAAGCGCCATAGCTATTGAGAGCTTTCTCTTATAGCCTCCGGAGAGGGTCCTGGCAAGGGAATCCGCCACGTCAGTAAGGTTCAGCCTTGTGAGCATGGCCTCCACGCTCTGGCTGCGCTTTGCCTTATCAAAGCCGCTTATGCTTGCGATAAGCTCCAGATTTTCCCTGACTGTGAGCTTCTCGGAAACTGATGTCTCCTGCGGGGATATGCCGATCAGCCTTTTTACCTCAGCCTTATCCTTGGTGCAGTCCTTCCCGAACACCGCAGCACTGCCGGAGGTAGGCTCTGTCAGGCAGCAGAGGGCCTTGACGGTGGTGGTCTTTCCGGCGCCGTTCACACCCAGCAGAGAAAAGAGCTCCCCCTCACTGATCTGCAAACTGATACCGTCAACTGCGGTCTTGCTCTTGTATTTTTTTACCAGCTCATTGACCTCAACAGCAAACATAGCTATCTACTCCTTCTTTTTTCCCACAAGCTTATCCACTGCGCCCAGCACGCTCCCGATCTTAACTATAGCCACACCGCCCTTTTCCTCATCTCCGAGGATAAGGAGGTTATCACCGGGGTTGATGTCAAACACCTTCCGGCAGCCGGCAGGGAGAGTGAGCTGGCCCTTGGCGTTCACACGGGAGACCCCGAAGATATGCTTGCCGTCACGGGAGTGCATCTCCTTGCCTATATCCCGCACCAGCATATCAATGGTGGTGCCGTAAAGCTCTGCCAGCCTGATGCAGCTTTCAATATCCGGAGTGCTGTCGCCCCGCTCCCATTTTGCCACAGCCTGCCGGGAGACTCCCAGCTTTTCCGCAAGCTGCTCCTGTGTGAGTCCGGCGTGGGTGCGGTACATTTTCAGCCTTGAAAAATCTATGCTCACGTTATCTCCCCCTTGTCAATCATACTATCCCCTTTTTACAAAGGTGTTCCGGCGATAAACCTGTTACAGCCGCTTTGCCCGTGCAAGCAGAAAACAGTGAAGAGTGAATAGTGAACAGTGAAGGTGTTCGCTGCGCTCACTTGTTTTTTATACATCGCCGAAAAGAGACTTATGCTGTTTTGACTACAATCAGTATAACATCTGCCAAAAGTAAAGTCAAGTTATCAAAGCTAACATCAATGTTACTGCCGTTAGCATTGTAGGAAAATGCAACGCCTCAACTGTCAACTAAAGACTAAAGACAACATTTTCCACGAGGAAAGGAGGAAGCCGGGGATGACCACTATTGCGAAGAACGCCCAGCTTATCAGCGTAAAGACCTTGACGAACCTGTCTCCCTGCAATTCATCATCTCGGCTAAGTCTTAAATATATTGCGCTATTGTAAGTGGGTTCTCTCATTTTTGACCTCCTTTGATTTTTCACCCGCACCTACAATATTCTGTATAGCTTCATTATA
>CADBTF010000054.1 GCA_902797485.1 uncultured Ruminococcus sp.
AAGTCTCCCGCTGATTATATCAGCGCATTCCTTTCAAATGGTAAACTTTTTTGAAATCTTTGTATCACATCATTGACAAACCGACACTTGCTGTGCGCCGGCGCTTCAACAAAAGCCTTGCATTTTTAAGAAGAATATGATATAATAAAAAAGACCGTCAGCTTTGTGCTGAAAATGAAACTTATGGAGGCCGCTATGACCGATAATAATTATTCCCAGCTGCTGTGGTATAACTCTCCCGCTGAGGACTGGAACGATGCCCTTGCACTTGGCAACGGGCGGATAGGAGCTATGGTGTTCGGGCAGCCGCTTTACGAGCGCATTTGCCTGAATGAGGATTCCCTTTGGTCCGGAGGGCCAAGAAAGCGCAACAACAGCTCGGCCCTGCCTAATCTTGAAACGGTGCGTGAGCTTCTGGCGGAGGAACGAATCCCGGAGGCTGAGGCTATAGTCAATGACGCCTTCTGCGGGACACCGGTTAATCAGCGTCATTATATGCCCCTCTGCGATCTGAATATCATCAGCTTTAAGGACACCGCCTGCGATTACGGCCTGCGCTCCCTTGACCTCAGAGATGCAGTCAGCAGAGTGGAGTATTCTGTGAATGGCTGCCGGTTCAAAAGAGAAAGCTTTATCTCCGAGCCGGATCAGGTCATGGTCATTCGCATCACCGCCTCTGAAAAGGGAAGGATCAATGTCCGGCTGAAGCTTGACGGGCGTGACGACTACTTTGACGACAACACCCCGGAGGGAGACCATATACTGTTCTGCGGAGCCGAGGGCGGCGCTGACGGCATCAGCTTTGCCGCTTACCTGAAGGCTGTGCCGGAGGGGGGAGAGGTCAAGCCATACGGCAGCTTTCTGGAATGTACCGACTGCGATTCTCTGACGGTGATAATATCCGCTCAGACCTCATTCCGCTGCTCTAACCCTCAGGACAGAGTCCAGTTCGACGCAGATACCGCCGCAGCCAAGACCTATGACGAGCTGCTGGCGGCCCATATCAAGGACTACAAAGCCCTTTATGACAGATGCTCTGTCACCCTCCCGGACGACAGCGAGGGAGCATCTGCGCTGCCCACTGATGAAAGACTTGAGCGGGTGCGTGAGGGCGGCAGAGACAACAAGCTCATGGAGCTCTATTTCAATTTCGGGCGCTACCTGCTGATCGCCGGCAGCCGTGAGGGCACCCTGCCCACCAACCTGCAAGGTATATGGAACAAGGATATGTGGCCGGCATGGGGCTGCAAGTTCACTATAAATATCAACACTGAAATGAACTACTGGGGCGCTGAGGTCTGCGGGCTGCCGGAGCTGCACACTCCGCTGTTTGACCATATCGAGCGTATGCGCCCCAACGGGCGTGTGACCGCAAAGGAGATGTATAACTGCAAGGGCTTCTGCTGCCACCATAATACCGATATATGGGGCGACACCGCTCCGCAGGACCTTTGGATGCCTGCCACCCAATGGCCTATGGGCGCAGCCTGGCTCTGCCTGCACATCTGGGAGCATTACAAGTTCACTCAGGATAAGGAGTTTCTGGCGGAGAAGTTTGATACCCTCAGCGAGGCTGCCAGATTCTTTGTGGATTTCCTGATCGAGGACAGCAAGGGCAGGCTGGTAACAAGCCCCTCTGTGTCACCGGAGAACAGCTACATAACCAAGAGCGGCACTCAGGGAGCTCTCTGTCAAGGCCCCTCTATGGACAGCCAGATAATCTATGAGCTGTTTACATCAGTAATTGAAGCAAGTGAGATCCTCGGCGGGCGTGACGAGGCCTATGCGGGCCTGCTCAGGTCCCTGAGAGCCAAGCTGCCCAAGCCGGAGATCGGCAAGTACGGCCAGATCAAGGAATGGGCCGAGGATTACGATGAGGTCGAGCCGGGGCACAGGCATATCTCACAGCTCTTTGCCCTCTACCCTGCGGACATGATAACCTACCGCGGCACCCCCGAGCTGGCAGCCGCTGCAAAGGCAACTCTTGAAAGGCGCCTTGCTCACGGCGGCGGGCATACCGGCTGGTCAAGGGCCTGGATAATCAACCACTGGGCCCGCCTCCACGACGGCGAGAAGGTCTACGAGAATGTAAAGGCACTGCTCTCAAATTCCACCAGCAGCAATCTTTTCGATATGCACCCGCCCTTCCAGATCGACGGTAACTACGGCGGCTCTGCGGGTATAGCTGAGGCCCTGCTGCAATCTCAGGGGGGAGTCATAGATATTCTTGCTGCGCTCCCGGAGGCTTGGAGCGACGGCGAATTCAAGGGGCTCCGTGCCAGAGGCGGCTTTGAGCTCTCGGCAAAATGGAGCGGCGGAAGGCTTGACGGAGTATCTGTCAGGTCACTTGCCGGGAACACCTGCCGGATAGTCTGCGGGAAAAATACCAGGATCACCTGCGGAGAAAATGAGATCAGCTTCACCTATGATAACGGCACTGTTTCCTTTGAGACAGAGGCAGGAAGAACATATAAGCTGAGCTTTGGATTCTATAAGGTCCTGAATGAAGACCTTGGCGGGATACTTGACAGAAACCACTGAAACATATGTAAAAATGGAGATGGATCACACTATGAAACGAACAGGGCTCGCCGCACTTGCGGCAGCTTTACTGCTTGCCGGCTGCGGGCAGTCTA
>CADBTF010000055.1 GCA_902797485.1 uncultured Ruminococcus sp.
CCGGCAGAGCCATGACTGCCTCCAGCACCTCGGCGTTTTCAAAGCCCTTTTCGTCCCTGCCCAGGTCATAGGCGGCTTCCAGCTGCTCCCTGGGGCGGCGCTTGCTTCGCCTGAGCATATCCTTGCAGAGGTTGCCGGCGGTCAGCACCAGCCAGCCTATCTCATGCTCAGGGGTCTCCAGCTCCGGCAGGGCAGAGAGCCATTTCAGAAAGGTCTCCTGTGCTGCGTCGGCGGCGTCCTCCGGTTTTTTGAGGTAGCTCAGGCACAGTCTGTAGACGGCGGCGGAGTGGCGGCTGTAGAATGCGGTTATTTCACTGTCTGACGGCCGTCGTTTTGCATTCCGCATCTAAGTCATCTCCTTTCGCCTTCAATAGGTATACGATACAGGCGGCGGTTTTACTGCGTGCGATCTTATTTTACCTGAATAAATTTCCGCTTATGCACAAAATATCAAATATTTAAACTGACCCTTCAAGCGCCTGATACCAGCATTTCGGGGCTGCTGTATAAGCGGGATTGTTAAATTGCACATATTTAAGCCTGCCCCGGCGGTAGATTTAAGAATAAACGTAGAAATAAATAATTTTTTTAAATTTCCAGCAATTTGGTGAATTTTTTGCTGGACAACAGGTGATATAATATGCTATAATTGATTCTATAAAAGGCAACCGACTGCTTCGGCAGGACCACTATTTATCAAGAAAGAAGGAGTTCTTAATGAACAAAGAAAACAAGACCCTGAACATCGCATTGCGTGTCTGCATTATCCTGACATGGATAATGAGCAATGTCAGTCTCTTCGGCACTATGATGGGGATGAAAAACATCAACATCGACGGACTTAACAATGATAACGTTGCAGAGCGTCTCCTTGAAGTGCTGGGCGACATCGGAAGCAACACCTATTTCTATTACATCACCATGGGTATGGTAGGCGTCTGCCTCCTGCTGGCTATCCTTACCAGATACAAGACCAAAATGGTATCCTTCATTTTCAAGATCGTTTTCCTTGGCTACACCCTCATCACCATGATCGGCGGTATCGGCTATGTGAACGCCCTTGGCCAGTGCAGCGGGCTTTCTAACCTGACTATCACCGGCACAAGTGCTGATGCTATCAAGGCTTCTCTTACTGCTGCGAATTTCTCCGGCGACGCTGCCAAGGTAGCAGAGACACTTACCAACAAGGACGAAGCGGGTGCGGCTCTGGCAGGATATTTTATGCCGCTCTTTGTGCTGTTTATTCTGGTCATCACATCTATCCACTGCCTTGTTAAGAGGAACGATCCCAACAACAAGGACGGAAATCAGGAATAATCTCTAAAATCGGAGGTCGATGCAAATGTCATACATTATGCAGACGCATAACCTGACCAAGACCTATGGCAAAAAAGATGCCTGCAAGGATATCAACATCAATATCCGTGAGGGTGAGATCTACGGCCTTATAGGACGTAACGGTGCAGGTAAAACCACTATCATGAGAATGATAAGCGGCTTGTCAAACCCCACCAGCGGAACCTATTCGCTGTTCGGCAAGACAGGCATCGAAATGAAAAAAATGATGAACAAGGTCGGCGTACTGATCGAGCACCCCGGTCTCTACCCCAAGCGTTCCGCAAGGGAGAACCTGAAGATCAAGTGCATCGCCATGAACGTCAACTACAAGAAGGATAATTATATCGACAATCTGCTGAAGATCGTCGGCCTTGAAAATGTCTCCGACAAAAAAGGCGCAGGGGAGTATTCGCTGGGTATGCGTCAGCGTTTAGGCATTGCTCTGGCGCTGGTGGGCGACCCGTCGATGATAATTCTTGACGAGCCTATCAACGGCCTTGACCCTCAGGGTATCGTTGAGGTGCGTCATACACTTGAGCAGCTCCGTGACAAAAAGGGCATCACCATAATGATCTCCAGCCATATTCTGGAGGAGCTTTCCAAGCTGGCTGATTCCTACGGCATTATCCACGAGGGCAAGCTCATCGAGCAGTTCACCAGCGAGGAGCTTATGGCTCGCTGCGGCCAGTTCGTTTCTATCAAGACCCCTGATCCCAACGGCGCAGCTAAGGCGCTTTCAAAGCTGGGCATTACCCAGACCTCCATCGATAACGACGGTGTCCTCAGAGTAAATGAGAGACTTGATGACAGCGATAAGATGATAGTTACATTGGTAAATGCAGGTGTTCCTGTGAAGGAGCTTTTCATCAACAACATCTCACTTGAGGACTACTACCTCGATCTTACTGGAGGTGAGCACAATGGGTAGTGTTATCAAAATGGACTTCTACAGGCTTTTCACCTCGCTTTCCTTTAAGATCTGTCTTGGCGTGGTCTTTCTGATAAACCTTGCTGAAGGTCCTATCACAAAATTAGTTTTCAACATAGGCAAGAGCCTTCTGGAGGGCTCTGATGACCCGGACGCTCAGAAATCGCTGGCAGAAATGGGCGAATGGATACCAGATTTTGATGTGGGCAATCTTCTGGCAGACGGCCTCGGAGTTATATGCACTGCTGTTTTCCTGCTCTGCATAGTATATTTCTGCTTTGCGGATATTCAGCACGGCTACATCAAGAACATAGCCGGCCAGCTGCCCAGCAGAGGACATACTATCGTTTCAAAGTATGTTGTTATCCAGTTCACTACTATCCTTTTCTTTATCGTAACATTCGTAGGCAACATTGCCGGTCAGCTGATAGTTGGCAGAAGCCTGAAATTCGAGTATGTCTACAGAGGAGCACTCAATTTTGACACAGGGATAAAAGCACCTGATGAGGTGTTCACTATGGGGGAGGCGTTTGCCACATTCGGAGTGAAGTTCCTGCTGCTTTCGGGTATGTGTGCGCTGATACTCCTGCTTACCACAGGCATAGGCTCAAATGTTGCCGGAACTATTGCTGCGATCCTTTGCGGAGGCGGCTTCACCGGCCTTGCATACTCAGGCATTTCCGCAGGTATTGACAAGCTTTTCAAGACAGAAGATTTCGAGCTTGGCGATTATATGCCTGACAGCCTTTACCGTTCTGAGCTCGTTAAAGAAGGCTTCCTGCTCAGGGGGCTTATAGTTGCGGTGATAACCATAGTAGTTCTGATGTTTATCACCACAAGGCTCTACAACAAAAAGGACATCAAATAATAACTTATATCTTCCGCCGCCTGCTGCAAAAGCGGGCGGCGATTTTTATATGTAATAAATAAAAAGACTAATTAAAAAGGAGCAGACACGCATCTGCTCCCTTATATATTCAGTATTAAATTTTACTAACCACTTAGTACATTGGTTTTCACTCCAAGTAAAAGATTCAGTGTGCTGCCGGAATAAAATCACTGTCACAGCTAAAGCTTAAGTTTCGGGTGGACTCACACCTTTCCGAGGCAGCTCATAAACCATACCGCCTCAATAGTTAAGCCGAAAGTAAAACTTGTCAAACCATTGGTCTTATTACCTTTCGTTAAATTAGCGCCTGAGCGCCGGGTCCTGATTCAAGCTGAATAAACCTTTGGACTCACCCCAATCTGTCAGATGATCAAGCGTTTCGTGCAATTATAGATGATCATATTGCACCACTCCTTCTAATAAACTGGTTTATCAAAGATCCTGAGTTAAGCTAAATAAACCTTTGGACTCACCCCTGACATTCAGAAATTAAGATCACAGATGATGCAGATTTTCATAACGCATCACTCCTTACAGTAATGGGTAAGATATTCAGTTTTAAAGCAGTTAGTTTAAGTTCTCATCGGACTCACTCTCTCTAAAGATTTATATGATCAGAAAAAGCCTCGACCCTGCATTGGAAACACTCCATTCTAAATGATATTCAGTCTCGTGATAAAGATCCTCATAAAAACCACATCCTTATCATAAAATTGAATTTTCATTCCAAACGCCGCAGCCTCGAAGCTCGAACAAGTCTTTAATTTTAAAAACCTTAAAGGTCGGAGATTATCAGCCTATACATCTGAGTTGTTTCTCGTTATAAGCAGACCATTCGAGCCTCTCGGCAAATGTTGGTGATCTCTACTGCGTCCATCGGACTCGACTCCTTTCATGTCATATTAGGTACTGCAAGCACCCTGACATATATTCCAGAAACTTCAGAGGACCTTGCTGCTCTTATGACCGGTTGCTGCCGATCCCTCCGTCTGCCGGCCCCGGAGCTTTTACTTGGTCTCTTTTGTTTTCCTTGAATATACTATACCATACTTTTTGGCAAATGTCAATAGGTTTTTTTAACTTTTTTGGATATTTTTTATTTAACATTTATTTCAGAATTACCCCCTTGACTTTAAGGGAGAATGATGTTATAATATTAGTGTTGCGGCGGTCATGAGGGCCGCTTTAATTGTCTATTACCGAAGCTATAAGGAGGAAATGAGCTATGCTGGACGAGAATGCACCTGATCTGTACACATTAGAGGACGAAAACGGCAAGACGCAGACGTTTGAAATGCTTGACGTTATGGAGGTAGACGGAGAAAAGTATTTTGCTCTGACCCCCTATTATGAGAAACCGGAGGATATGCTGGAGGACGCCGGGGAGGTTGTTATCCTGAAATCTGTTTTCGAGGGTGACGAGGAGCTGATGGTCTCCTTTGACGAGAACGAGGAGGAGTATGACCGTATCGGTGAGCTGTTCATGAAGCGCATCGAGGAAATGTTTGAGTACGACGATGAAGATGACGAGGACGGCGACGGGTTGTATTCCTGATACCCGGCCTGCGGCAGCTGTCAATAGCTAAAGTGTACAATTTTCAGTGCTATAAATTGCACAAATTTACATATTGATAAATTGCAACAAATATGCTATAATAAGTGCAAGAAAAGAATACTGCCTTGTGCGAGCAAGTATGGTTAGATATGATCCAACACTTTATTTAAGGGAGTCCTGTCTCCGGAAGCGGACTGCAGACCTCCCGCCCCGGACCGCTTCGGCTGCTTCGGGCTACGGACGAAGGGAGCG
>CADBTF010000056.1 GCA_902797485.1 uncultured Ruminococcus sp.
ATTACGGCGCCCGAGATGGGCAAAGCGAATGTTCCGTTCGCTTCTGCGCCGGAGGCGCCACCTTCATTGTGCATTGTGCATTGTGAACTGTGCATTGCACAATGCACATCGAAATTGGGATATTTTTTTCAGCAATGATATGTTCGGCGGCGAATAAAAATCCTCTCCGGTACTTGAAATAGCTGCCGAAATATGTTATAATAAACTATGTATTTTAATTTATAGTTTGGAGAGTATGAAATGATAACAGTATCAGAGCTGACCCTGTCCTTCGGAGGACAACTGCTTTTCAAGGACGCCGACCTTAAATTCACCGCAGGCAACTGCTACGGCATCATCGGCGCTAACGGCGCAGGCAAGTCTACCTTTCTAAAGATACTTACCGGCGAGATCGAGCCCACCAAGGGCGAGGTAGTCATCGACAAGGGCGTGCGAATGAGCGTGCTCCGGCAGGACCATTTTGCTTTTGATGAGTACAATGTTTTGGACACTGTCATTATGGGCAACAAGCGCCTCTATGACATAATGCAGGAAAAGGACGCCCTCTATGCCAAGGAGGATTTCACCGAGGAGGACGGCGACAGAGCCGGTCAGCTGGAAAGCGAGTTCGCAGAGCTCAACGGCTGGGAGGCCGAGAGCGACGCTTCAAAGCTCATTCAGGGCCTCGGCCTGCCGGAGGATATCCTCTATGCGCAGATGTCCTCGCTGGCCGGCAATGAGAAGGTCAAGGTGCTGCTGGCTCAGGCGCTTTTCGGCAACCCTGATGTTATCCTGCTGGACGAGCCCACCAACCACCTGGATATTGACGCTATCCGCTGGCTGGAGGATTTTCTCTCGGAGTATTTCGGCACTGTGCTGGTGGTCTCCCACGACCGCCATTTCTTAAACAACGTCTGCACCCATATCGTGGATATTGACTACACCAAGATCAAGATGTATGTGGGCAACTATGAGTTCTGGTACGAGAGCTCACAGCTCATGCAGCGCATGATAAAGCAGCAGAACAAAAAGGCCGAGGAAAAGATCAGGGAGCTGCAGGAGTTCATCAACCGCTTCTCAGCCAACAAGTCAAAATCCCGCCAGGCCACCAGCCGCCGCAAGCTGCTGGATAAGCTCTCTGTTGAGGAGCTGCCGGCCTCCAGCAGAAAATATCCCTACATCGGCTTTGAAATGGACAGAGAGCCCGGCAAGGAGATACTCCGGGTGGAGGGGCTTTCAAAAACCGTTGACGGTGAAAAGCTGCTGAACAATGTGACCTTCACCCTCTCCCGCACCGACAAGGTGGCTTTCATAGGCGAGAGCGAGCAGGCCATAACCGCCCTCTTTGAGATACTTGCCGAGCAGGACGAGAATTTTGAGGGCAGCATAAAATGGGGCTCCACCACCTCACGCTCTTATTTCCCCAAGGATAACAGCGCCTTTTTCAACGGCTGCGATATGACGATAGTTGACTGGATAAGGCAGTATTCCACCGGCGAGGTGACAGACACCTTCCTGCGGGGCTTTCTTGGAAAGATGCTCTTCTCCGGAGATGAGATATACAAAAAGGTGGACGTGCTCTCCGGCGGAGAAAAGGTGAGATGTATGTTCTCACGAATGATGCTCTTCGGCTCAAATGTGCTTCTGCTGGACAGGCCCACCAACCACCTTGACCTTGAATCTATCACCGCTGTCAACAACGGCCTGAGAGATTTCAAGGGAGTAGTCATCTTCGCCTCCCACGACCACGAGATCATGCAGACCGTTGCCAATAAGATAATCGAGATCACCCCGGAGGGCTGCATCTGCCGTGAGGGAACATACGAGGAGTATCTTGATTACAGACGTGAGCGGGGAATGAGATCCTTTGTGGAATGACCGTGACGTTATATACAAAAAAGGACGGTGAGCATAATGAGTGAGGAAGCATCAGCCGCTGAGCAGCAGAGCAATGAGCAGAGCAGCCTGCCTGCAAAGCCGAAAAGAAAATTCCGCTGGATAATGGCAGCGGTGACACTGCTGTTCGTTTGCTGTGCGGCTGCGGCAGCTGTTATAGTGCATAACCTGCGTGTGAGGGAGCAGCAGTGCGAGCAGACTGTCCTGCCGGAGGGCCTCAGCGCAGTTGATACTGTAAAGCAGTATTTTGAATACTGGAACGACGGGAATAACAACGGCATGAATCAGGCGGCTCTGCCGGACGAGAACCGTGACCCTGTCAGCAAGGCAGACAGCTTCAACGCCGGGCTGTGTTATTTCTGTGATATAGAGCTTGAACGTGCCGAGCAGCTGGACATTATGGCAGAGGGCTTTGAGGGCTGCTATGAGAGCGCAGTGGTATCGGTGGATTTTTCATACAAGACTAAATTCGGCTTTGGCGACAGCACTATCCCGGAGGAAAACAAGGGCTGGGAGTTCTATCTTGCCAAGGTGAACGAAGGAGACAGCTTTAAGATAATCAGCGTAGAGAAGAGCTGAAACGAGGTGAGCGTATGCGGGGCAGGAAGATCATAATATCTGTGGCCTGTGCTGCGTTTGCGGCGGCGGCTGCGGTAAGCTCTGCTATGCTTTTTGACAGAGAGACTGTAAGGACAAATGCGGAGATCGTCAGAGAAGCCGGAGAGACCGCTGCTGCCGATGCCGCTTCAAGGACGGCTGCCGG
>CADBTF010000057.1 GCA_902797485.1 uncultured Ruminococcus sp.
CAGAAAAATGAGCACATCGCAGACACCCGGACAGAACGTCAGAAAACTGTGCATTGGGAAGTGCATTGAAAAAATTTGCACCCTTTTCCTCTGCGCCGGGGTATTATTTATGAAAGCACAAAAAATACTTTACGGAGGTAATCATTATGCCAAATATCAGAGACATTTCCCAGCAGCAGATCGCTGAACTTAAAACCAGGAAGGACTACGACCCCGGAAAGGGCCTTATTGTTGAAACTGCCTACTATGCGCTGATGCAGAAATATGGGCCGGAGGCTGAATTTGACGATAAGCTCGAAAATGAATTCAATGAGCAGAAGGCAGAGCTTGAAAACAGCTCCTTTAAGGACGAGCTCCTGAACGATGCCTTCGGTGACTTTCAGGACGAGAACAAGAAGACCCCGGAGGGCTTTTATAACGATTTCAAAATGGCAAAGGACACCTACGGCAAGCTGCAGGCTATGGCGCAGGCCAAGAACTATGCCGGCATTGTTGACACAATGGAAGATGTTTTCAGGGAGAGCTCCAAGGGCGAAAACAACCCGGAGATCTTTGCCTGCAAGGGCTTTATTACCGAGCTGACCTATGCGCCGAAGCCGGAAGCCGCCCCCGAAGCTGCTCCGGAGCCCTTTGACCCTGAGGCAGAGCCGCCCCTCGGCCCGGAGATCGGTGAGGACAAAAAGGAAACTGCCAAGGGCGTTGCCAAGGCGCTGGCTGAAAAGATCACAAAGAGAGCCATTGAGGGCATGGGCATCGAGGAGGAGTTTGCCGGGAAGATCGAGAACGGCGAGATCGAGGAGATGCGGCTTATCAAGGACGATAAGAGCACCGTCGAGGACGTGAGCCACGGGCTTATGTTCTACCAGACTGAGAACGGCCAGAGCCTCTCTGCGCTGAACTTTACCTTTGAGACTGTCACTCTCGGTATGCAGGAGAAGGGCACTGCCAGAAATACTATCGACGGTATGCCGGCCTTTGATTATTTCTATGCACAGGTCGATGATCTTATGGCTAAGGAGCTGAAAGAAAAATATCCCGAAAAGGCAAAGACTGTTCTGGAAAAGGAGAACGGCGCCGGCCTGAGAGATATGCGAATGATAAACGGCAACTCCTTCGGCAAGCATGGGGATATCGTCATCAGGACCGATCCTGCTAAGGAGGGGGAATCCTATTTCAGAGCTGTTCCCGCAATGCACACGGAGATCATGAACATGAGCGACGAGGAGCTGCTCAGAAAGGAATATGAGATACAGGAGAGCAAGCGCCTTGACGATGAGGGCAAGGCCAGGTTCATGAGAGTGAAAAAGGGTATCCCTGCGCTGATAACCGAGCTTGACAGCCAGCCTATGGCGGAGCAGATCAGGAAGATGAAGCAGACCCTCCCGGAGGACCAGTTGAAAGACGATCTCCATTCAGAGCCCTACAAGTCATACATCGGCATGAGGAACGAGCTGGAGAACCTTACAAAGTTCGGCAAGGGCGGAGAGTATGTGGTAGACGGCGAGATCGGCGCAAGAGATTCGATAAAAGCCAAAAACGACAACTACAACTCCAACACTGCCCGCATGGCGCTGAACAGGCTGGAGGACTACGCAGAGAGCTATGCCAAGCGTGACCCTGCCTTCGCCTACAAGGTAAAGAGCTATATATGGGAGCAGAAGCATATCCACAGAGATTACCTCGGAAACAAGCTGCGTGACGATGAGTACCTCAGCAGCATCGCTGCGGAAAAGGAGCACCGGGGCATTGCTGACAAGTCATACAGCGACAAGGAAAAGGTAAGAGAGGCCGAGGAAAAGGTAAACAGCAAGCTGACATCTGCAAATGCTATGTATCAGGCCGGCAAGCTCACCTTCCGTGGCAAGGCGCAGTACGATGCCGTGGGCGCTGAGCTTGCCAAGCTGAACCAGAAGCTGGAAAAGCTGCGCAAGTTCGATGCTTTGAGGACCAAAAAGACCTTCACCGAGGAGACCGAGGAAAGATATGTCAACCTGCTGAAAAGCATCAAGAAATCTGCGGCAAGGCTGAAGGACGCCGATAAGAAGTATTTCGAGCACAAGAAGCAGGACGGTCAGTGGGGGCCCAACAACCCCAACAAGAACGCCGAGAAGCGTGTGAACGCTGTCCGGGAGGCTGAGGAGCTGGCTGATCTGGTAAAGACCATGGCAGTAAAGAAGCTGGATATGGTCAAGCATCAGCAGGAGCTGAAGCGTCAGAAGGAGAACGAGCAGTTAGAGGCTGATCTCAAGGAATTGGCTGAAATGGATTTCTTCAAGGACAACGGTATGATAGATCTTGATGAGGTCGTTACCGGGAAGGAGAGGAACAGAGAGCCTGCAAAGCAGGAGCCCGTAAAGCAGGAGCCGGAGGAAAAGCTCCCGGAGGCTGAGATAATCGGCAGCGGCGACGAGGTCGGTTCTGTGGCTGATTATCAGAGAAAGATCAAGGCAGTGCTTGACAAGGGCCAGCCAAGAAACGAGGACGCCTTTGATGATGCCAAGACAGCTGTTAAGTTTGCCTTTGCCGACATTATCGCCGCCCGCTCTATCTGGAAGGGATCAGAGGGGAAGAATGCTGTCAAGCTGGCAGAGGAGGCTGCTGACAAGGCAAAGGAGGCCGGCGGCAACCGTCTGGCTGCTTATCAGAAGTCCTTCAAAGGCTATATGCAGCTGGAAAACAAGCGCATTGCAGTTTCAAACCAGCTTTTGGACGATGACAAGACCTTCAAGTATATGTTCGACAAGGTAAACAACTGGAACGATCTTAAAAAGCTTGCTTCCTTCGGGCTGACCAAAGAGGGCAGGGGAGCTGTGATGAAATACACAGATGCAGTCAACGAGCTGAAAGCCAAGGGTGAGAATGTCAAGGACATCACCGGCAGCCAGTTCGGTAAGGATAAGAACACGGATATGACATTCAAGCACAACTAAGGCATAAAAAAGAGACCCGATCCGGACCGGTGAGTTCAGATCGGGTCTTGCATTATGGGGCTATTTCAGGTCGGTCATGCTTTTCAGGCCGATGGCAAGGGTGGAGGCGTTGTGCAGCAGGGCAGAGACAGATGGTGTGAGTATGCCTGCGGCCCCTAACAGGATAAGGCTCAGGTTGAAGCTGATTATAGTCCGGTAGTTTCGGCGGATACGCTTCATGAGCAGGTCGCTGAGGGTCTTGAGCTGCACCAGCGAATAGAGGTCGTCGGCAGAGATGGTGATGTCTGCGATCTCTCTGGCTATGGCAGCCCCTGTGCTGATAGCTATGCCCGCATCGGATTCGCTGAGGGCAGGGGAGTCATTGACACCGTCACCGATCATGATGACCCGCCGCCCCGCCTGATGCTCTGCTCTGATAAATGCGGCCTTGTCCTCCGGGAGCACCTCCGAGAAGCACCTATCCACGCCCACCCGCTTCATGACGGATTCGGCGGTGCGCTGGTTATCGCCTGTCATCATAACGATATTTGAGAGCCCCAGCTCATGAAGCGCCTTAATGACCTCCGGGGCCTCACTGCGGAGAGGGTCCTCAATGCAGATGACTGCTGCGATCTCCCCGCCGATAGCGAGATAAAGATGAGAATACTCCTTTGGCAGATGCCGGAAGGTGCGCTCCTCCGGGAGGGTGCATTTTTCGTCCTCCACCACAAAATGGCGGCTGCCGATGACCACCCGCTGGCCGTCAACGGTGCTGGATATGCCATGGGCCACCACATACTCCACCTTTGAATGGCGCTCCTCGTGGAGCAGGCCACGCCTTTCGGCTTCAAGCACCACCGCATTGGCTATAGAATGTGGGTAATGCTCCTCAAGGCAGGCAGCGAGCCGGAGCATCTCCGCTTCGTCACGCCCATCGAAGGCTATCACCTCTGCCACCCTTGGCTGCGAGTGGGTGAGGGTGCCGGTCTTGTCGAACACCACAGTATCCGCTTCTGCGACGGCTTCAAGGAATTTCCCGCCCTTGACGGTTATCCCGGCAGCGGAGCACTGGCGCATTGCCGAAAGCACAGTCACCGGCATGGCAAGCTTCAAAGCGCAGGAAAAATCCACCATGAGGATAGACACAGCCTTGGCAGCGCTGCGGGTGAGCAGCCAGGTGAGGAGCGTTCCGCCGAGGCTCCAGGGCACGAGCCGGTCTGCCAGGCGGGAGGCCTTGCTTTCAGCGGAGGATTTCATTTTTTCCGATTCCTCTATCATTTTTACTATCCTGTCATACCTGCCGCTGCCGGCGGTGCTGTCCACCTGAAGGGTACATTCTCCGTCCTCCACCACCGTTCCGGCGTAGACATAGGCTCCTTCACTTTTGTGGACAGGCACAGATTCCCCTGTCATGGAGGACTGATTCACCATGGCGTCGCCGCTGAGCACCTTGCCGTCAAGGGGTATCATAGAGCCGGTGCGGACTATTATCACATCTTCCTTTTTGACTTCAGAGACAGGTGCCAGCACCTCACTGCCGTCAGGGCCTTTGAGCCATGTGTTCTCCACACCGAGAGACATGGTGCGGGCAAGGTCGTCAACTGATCTCTTGTGGGTCCACTCATCAAGTATGTCGCCCACGTTCAGCAGGAACATTACACTGCCGGCGGTCTTGTGATCGCCCCTGAGCATAGAAACAGTAATAGCCACAGCGTCCAGCACTGCCACCTCAAGGCGGCCGCTCATAAGGCTCCGGAGCCCCTCACGGATAAATTTCAGCGACTTAACTGCCGAGATGATGCCCCGCAGCGGCAGGGGAACGAGCAGGGCGTTCAGCGCCTTGCGTATGACAAGACCGGCCAGCTTATCCTCATATTCCCGGCTGAGGGCTCTGCCGGTCTGTTCGGGAACGAGCTCTGCGCTGCTCCCGTCAAGGCGCAGAGCGCTCAGGGCAGCTGTTATATCCTGCCTGGGGCAGGAGTAGTATACAGCGGCGTCGCCGGTGCGGTCATAGACCTTGACCTTGGTGACCCCTTTGACTGCCCCCAACGCATACTCTGCAATATCTGCCTGACGCAGTGTCATTCTGCCGGTACAAAAATGCACCCGTATCCTCCCGGGGGATTCGTGCAGTATCTTACATTTCATAGAATTCACCTCATAGTAAAACAGACCGCAAAGGCGGTCTGCACAAGTTATTCTTCTTCGGCTGTGTCCTCAATGACGGCTGCCGCTTCCTCAGCGTACTGCCGGGCGTTGATCTCCCTGGCATCATTGAGAATGTCGCCGCAGTTTTCACGGACGTTCGTTACAGTCTCCATAACACAGTCCTTGGCTCTGAGGGCGGCGGCGGTGACGTGGGTGTAGCACTTTTTGGCAGTCCTGCCGCTGAGCACCTTAACGCCTGCCGTACCGAACAGCACGCCTCCGGCAAACAGCCCCAGCTTACCCAATGAGAATATGCTCATATATATCACTCCTTTTGCTGACTTGACTTTATTTTATTAATTATAGCATATTTCCCGTTTTTCTTCCACTCCGAACGGACAGACGCAAACCGCGCAATTGCGCCGTTTCCCACCTATAAAAGCTCCAAACGGACATTTTATGACACATCACCTGCAAAAGCCGCAGCCGTCATGCCGGGAACCTGCATTTTCATATTTTCAGATACCGGCAGAAATTTCAGATTGAAAAGCGGCGGAGGGTGTGATACTATATACTTGGAAGAAATTTGCATAAAGCTTTGAGCATATTTTCAAGGAGGTATTCAGATGAGCACAGCAGAGAGACAGAGCCTTATCCGCCGGGTGACTATCGACGGGGGCAGGGCGAATTTGAAGAAAAATATGCTCTATAAGGGCAACGGCATGGTGTCGGCAAACAACAGTTCACGCCTGCTTATAGACTACAAGCAGCAGCACCCGGAGATATATGCACGGCTGCTCAGGTATCTCTTCGGCAGCGAGGGCCTTGGGATAAACCACCTGAAGCTTGAAATGGGCGCAGACATTGATTCCTCCTCCGGCACCGAGCCCTGCGTCAAGCGTACAGAGGACGAGAAAGCGGACGTCACAAGGGGAGCGGGCTATATCTTAGCCCATGATGCCAAAGAGGTGAACCCCGACCTGACCCTTGATATGCTCTGGTGGAGCGAGCCCCTTTGGGTGACGCAGGACGCAGATGTATACGCTGCAAGATATAAGTGGTACAAGGAAACTCTTGATGCGGCCTATGAAAAATACGGCCTGAAATTCGATTATGTCAGCGCCACCCGCAACGAGAGGGCGGCGGACAACGGCTGGATAAAATATCTCTCAAAGGCCCTCAAAAGCGAGACTTGCTGCCCCTACGACTATTCCGGGATAAAGATAGTTGCCGGAGAAGAGGTGGGCACATGGTATGCGGCGGAGGATATGCTTGCAGACAAGGAGCTGCTTGATGCGGTGGATGTTATCGGCAGCCACTACACCAGCCGGTCCACGGAGAGCGTTAAAAAGCTGGCAGAGGAATACGGCAAGGAGGTGTGGTTCAGCGAGGCCAGCTCCCCAATGGAATACGCTCAGGGGGCTTTCAGGTATGACCGCTTCAAAAACGGCATTTCGGAGATCAACGGTATGCTGGATATTGCCGCACGCTTTCTTACCATGTACCCCGGCGGCAGAATGACCCTCTGCGAATACCAGCCGGCGATAGCGGCCTATTACAACGGCTGCACCTACAGCCAGAAGCAGCTTATCCTGGCTGACGAGCCCTGGAGCGGGCATTATGAGCTGGACTCCGGCTTTTATATGGGGCTGCATTTTTCGCAGTTCTACCGCAAGGGCTGGGCGTTTATCGAGGGCGCCTGTTACGGTGACGGCAAGCCCGGGGGCGACGGCCACGCCATAGTTGACGCTGTTTACACCTATATGACTGCCGCCGATACAAAGACAGGCGATCATTCGGTGACTGTTGTAAACACCACCGGAGAGCCCATTGAATATCAGTTTACTGTCAAGGCTCTGGCAAAGGCCGGCTGCCCGCTGTCAGTCTGGGAGACCAGAGGCCCTGACGGTGACAGGTATGATGAGAACTATTTCAAAAAGACCGGCACTGTCACCCCGGCTCTCGCCGGCGGAGAATACACCTTCTCCTTGACGGTGAAGCCCTGCTCTCTTGTGACCCTCACCACCCTTGATGTGCCGGAGAGGGAATATGTCTCCGGGCCTGAAAGCGCTGTGCTGGAGCTGCCCTACAGGGATAATTTCGATTATGATGAGAACTTTCTCTCCGAGAGGGGCGGTGCGCCGCTCTATACCACCGATCAGGGCGGGGCCTTTGAGGTGACTGAAAAGGAGGGACGGAGGGTCCTCATGCAGAAGATAACTCCGCAGACCAAAGCAAACGACTGGGGCGGCTGGTCACAGCCCTGCACCTGCCTTGGCGATGACCGCTGGTGGAACTGCTCTGTAAGCGCAGATGTGTATTTTGAAGGCTCGGCTGCCCCGGAGGAAAATTTTGCCGGCATAGCCCTGAGATACGATCTTGCTGACAGGGTCAGCAGCGGTTATGATCTTGCGCTCTTTGAGAGCGGCAAATGGCAGCTCCGGCTGAACGGCAGGCTCCTGCGGGAGGGCAGTATCGGCGGCATCAGCGCCGGCGGGAACGCACTGCGGACAGAGGCGCTTTATGACAGCATCAGCTGCTATATCAACGGGGAATGTGTCTGCAAATACACTCACCCGGAGGGTGAGAGCATCGGAGCGGCAGGGCGTGCCGGGCTATTCAGCAGCTACGACCGCAACAGCTTCGGCAGGCTGGAGATAGAGCCCCTTGGCAGCGAGCCATACATCACCCGCTATAACAACACTCACCCGGCCTTTGAATACTCCGGCAGCTGGGAGCACCGCTGCATGAGCAGCTTTAAAAACTACAAGCGCACCGAGGCCGCCGGCACAGCGGGCTGTTCACTGACCTTCCGCTTCAGCGGCAGCGGCTTTCTGCTGACGGGCAGCGATCCCGGAAGGAGCGCAAAGCTTGCAGTCTCCATAGACGGCGGAGCGCCGCAGACTGTAATGACCGCACCCTCCGAGGCAAGAGAGGCTTTTATGATGATACACGGTCTTGAGGCGGGGCAGCACACAGCGGTGATAGAGCTCCTTGAGGGG
>CADBTF010000058.1 GCA_902797485.1 uncultured Ruminococcus sp.
ACGTCGGAAGGCGTCCCGTCCGCCTTCTTGGTATAGTCATTCGGGTCAAGGTAGTAAGCCACCGTTCCGTCAAAGCGGAGCATACAGGGCTTCGGCATAAAGAAGGCGTCCGCCCAGTCACCGTAGCTGAACGTGCTTGCGCCCATAGCTGCCTGTGTCTTGCCCACCGCGTCTGCAAGATATGTTACTGCCTGTGCAGGGTCGGTGATCGACGGGTCAACGTGCCAGCCGTAGATCTTCGGGCGGGCAAGGATCTCGCCCATAAGCCTTGATGCTGTATCCTTTACGGGAAATCCCACGCTGGCCTTTATTATCTCCATGCCGTCAAACATTTCTCTCCCCCCCTGACAAATTCACTCTCCAGCCTTTCTGCTTCAAGCAGCAGCCGGCCTGTAACCAGGCTGACAGCAGCAGCTCCGTTCCGTATAGCTGCCCGATGTGCCTCCTTTGCCGTTTCGGCAAAGGTGCTGATATCGTCCAGCGCCCCGCTCAGATGAAGCGCCATTGCCTCAATAACGATGCAGTTGATGATAGTGCCGATATCGTCAAAGCTCACATATCCGGCCGGGTCATCGGACCGCTGTCCGGCGTTTTTTTGTATCATTGCCTGACGGAGCTGATCACAGTATTCTTTCAGTGCCGGAATGTTGGGCTTCGCCATTCCCGCCCGCAGGAAGCTCCACATAACATCAAGCTGCCCCTCATCGAGCCTTTTCACAGTCGCCTTTGCCATTACGCTCTCTCCTTCCTTCCGAAAATGAAGTTTTCAGACTGCCAGCCGCTCTTTACAAAAGTTCTTGCATAGGCCATGCTCCTGACTGATTTCTCATAGCACACCGGACACAGCTTTTCACCGTCCGAGGGCTTGCCGCAGATCCAGCACAGCTCACCGTTTCCGAACATATACCTCGGCACTGCGTCCTGCGCCCGTCTGCGCCTTTCCTGCTGTGCCCTGTTCTTTGCAAGACAGATGCCGCACCTGATCTTTCCCTCTGCCGCCGGACGCTTGCCGCAGGTCACACAAAGCCCGCTCTCCCTGCGCTGCCTGTACCGTTCCCTGCCGTTCACTTGCATTTTGGCTTTGCGCTCGTCACGGTGTGCCTCGTAATACTCCACCTGAGCATCAGCATTTTTCAGCCTGCATTCCTGACAGCGCTTTATCCCCTTGACAACGGCAGCCTGCCCGCAGGCAATACATATCCCGTTCGCCGCATACCATTCTCTCAGCTCAGTCATTGCTTTCTCCTTTTTTGCCCAACAAAAAACCGCCCGGAGGCGGTTTTTCATCCCGTGATTTCGTTGAGCATCGCTTTGAACATATCTTCTTCATTCTCATAATTTTCCGGAAAATATAAATCCCCGTCTTCAAAATTCGTTTTGTATCCGCCGCCGCTTTCAAACGGAATGCCTTTATAATTCCAGTTTGAAAGAGGTGTCACCATTCTTCCCTCATCGATCATTACTTGCTTCCATTCGGAAGGTGTATGATTACCAAGCTTTTCAGGAGTATCAATAATCTCCTTCAACATTCCTCTTTCACAATACTCCTTTGCTGGACAGTTTTTGTAATCGCACTCGATTTCCCGCAGACATTCCCAGCCTTCTATACCATAAACGAAAGCCCGCACTCTTGACACTTGCCGTAGGCTTTTTGCCATTCGAGCGTGACATTGTTTTTGACATACATCACTCTCATTGTGCCTTTACTCCCTCTATGTTTCAACCGTCTCGGGCAGTCCTCATTCACATACATTACTGCTTTCCTATCTTCAAACCATTTCAGCATCTCCGGGTCTGTGACCTCTACCACCTCACCGCAGGAATAACAGCGGTATTTGTCGCTGCCGTCAAGTCCTATCGGTTCTCTGCACTCAGGGCAGCAGGGCCTTTTGTATATGCTGTCTGTGCGATAGTCATAGTCGCTGTCCCATATTGCTACCATTGTCATTCCTCCTCTCCGTCCTCCTCGTTCTCCATGGACAAGGCAGCAATCAGCGGGTCCTCCGCCTTTGCGCTCATAAGATCAGCAAACTTGGCCCTGCTCTGCGGAGACAGCCCCGGCTCATTGCAGTACCCGCCGCCGGCTCACTCTTCCTCGCCGTCCTCCTCGTCCTCCATGGACAAAGCAGCGATTAGCGGGTCCTCCGCCTTTGCGCTCATAAGATTTGCGAACTTGGCCCTGCTCTGCGGAGACAGCCCCAGCTCATTGCAGCACCTGAAAAAATCCTTTGTGTACTTGTCCTTTGCACTCATCAGCGACGTGCTCCTGAGCAGGTCAGGGCTCTCATTTATCTGGTTCTCGATCATATGCAGCCGATCAATGGCTATGGCCGTTGTCCGAAGCAGATAGCTGTCCAGACTTCCGAGGATATCACTCTCTCCCAGCTCTTTTACTATCCTCCTGAAGATTTTCTTCTGCTCCGCCGACAGATCCCCCGGGCAGCTTATCTTAACTCTGCTGCCTCTCAGCTTCTTCTCGATCATCTCCCTCTCAGAAAGCTCTGCTTTAGTCTGACTTTTGCTCGTCAGCAGCTTAGCCGGCTTACAAGGCCTCGCCATAACCTCACCTCATATTCCATTTTACAACTTTTTTGTGTTCTTATAGGGGCAGTCGGTCTCTGACCGGCCAAAAATTGAAAGGACATACCCCCGGGGGGCTATCCCCGATAAGCCGTGCAAACAAGCTCTTTCAAGTATACCTGCGTATAATCGCCGGCCTCTGCCTGCTCATGATGTAGCCTGCAAAGAGTTATTAAATTATCATCATTCAGGCGCTCATCAAAATCAACCGAAAGCGGTACGATATGGTGGACCTCAATACCAATAAGCGTGCCTGTGCATCTGCCGAGAGTGTTCAGCTCGGCACGGCAGACAAGGCAAAGCCCCTTGTCACGCTTGCGCATTTCATCAGCCTTTTTTCTCCATGCCCCGGAACTCCGGAAGGAGCGTATCATACTTTCACGCTCCCTCTGGACCGTATCCCGCTCACGAAGCGTCCTGATCTTTGCAGCACAGTCTGTTTTCTTGCTGTGGATGCGTCCGCAGTATTGACAGGCCTTGAGCATGATACCCGCTCCTTTCTGCATAAAACAAAAGACAGCCGGTGTGCAGCGGCTGCCCTTTTACGAACGATAAACGGAAGTTATTCTCATAAATCTTCCGATTATACATTAACACAGCCGATTTTATTTGTCAAGGTCTTATAAGGTATTATTTGGTATTATAAGGTATTATTTTTTATGCAGATATGCTCGATCCCACGCCGTTTGAGCAGCTTGACATGAGAAATCGAATAGTGGGTCATGCGGGCGATCTCGGATATCTTCTTGAACCGGAGAAACCTTGCGGTCAGCACTGCCCTTTCTGCTGCGACAGGCAGCGCATTTATCGCTCTCCTGATCTCTGCCTTAACAGAAAGATACCGTTCACGTTCAGCCATTATCTGCTTATAGTAAGCCTCGGAAGCATCAGCAAAACGTACATACTTTGCTTCGGTAGCATTGTCCGTAGTTCTACCGCCGCTGCCGCTTAGCTTTACAGATGTGTCTGTACATATATCCCGCAAGCGCCGAAGCTCTTTCCATTCCTCGATGAGAGCAGGCCGCTCCCTTCTCAGTTCATAAGCCCTGTTGAGCCAGGCTTCTTTCTCTTTGTATGTCATCTGCTCCTGCATTTGCTTACCTTCTTCCCTTGCTTCTGACTTTTTCTTCTCATTCTTGCGGTTATATAATAGCCTCCGTTGACATCGTTGTACAAGCATCTGGACAGAGACAGCTCATATCCCGGATAGAGCTTTTCAAAAATCACCTTATGTACAACTGCCCCGGTGCAGATATCGACTGCCTGCCTTTTCGATATCCTGCCGTCTCTGCTTGTTTTCTTAGGCTTTTCAAGATTTCTGGACGGCACCCAGGAATAGCCTGCATTGCTGCTCTGATCGCCGTCTTCTTTTTTGTCTGTACCTTTGCAGAAATACTTTGAGAGTCCGAGACATCCGCCGGCATCACACCTGACCCGGCTGCTGTAGCAATATCCTTTTCCCCATAGATCGTCCAATGCTCCGACAGGCATATCGCAGCAGTTGAGGATCATGTGAGCGTGAAGCCTGCCGCTGCACTTGCCCCGCTCGATCTTGTATATGTATTTCAACTCCGGAAGGCTGTTTTTTCTGCGGTAATATTTCAGCCTTCTCAGAAAATTAACTACAAACCTTTTGGCCTCGTCCTCATCTGCCGGAAGATATTTATCCTCCCAGGTAGGATTGAAGAAAAGACCGTTCCCGACAAAATTCGTAAGCACCAGCCTTTCAAGCCGTCTCATCCGCTTTCTCTGATTGTATCTCTGCATCGTGTCAGATGTCGGCCTG
>CADBTF010000059.1 GCA_902797485.1 uncultured Ruminococcus sp.
AAGTCTCCCGCTGATTATATCAGCGCATTCCTTTCAAATGGTAAACTTTTTTGAAATCTTTGTATCACATCATTGACAAACCGACATTACATAAAATTTTTTCCAAACAGCTTTGCCGCAGACCAAAAAGCAAAACGGGTAAATACAAAAACAAATACAGATTCAGAGAGAGACAGAGAGAGACTGCCGTTTGAGCGGCAGTCTCAGTGTTGATGTTATGTATCACTCTCTTGCATTCGGGTCAAGAGCAAGATGCTGTATCTTGGAGAAATCAACGGAATGAGTAGGCCCTCCGTAGTAATCCTCAAAGCTGTACTTATCCATGAATTTCTGGGTGTGATAGCACTTCTTGAACTCATTATAAAGGAAACGCTTTTCTGGACCGTCATCATAGACGGCCTCAATGAATGTAAAGGCATTCTGCATCTTCTTGATAGCCTGGTCTGTAACAGCGATCATCTTGGAAAGCGAAGCCTGGAACTCCTGCATTACGCACTGAACGGCTCTCGGGTTATCTCTGCACTTGGTAGTTTTATCCATGTAGATAGTCAGGCTGTAGATTATCCAGTGCATGATCCTCTTGTCAGAGGGTGTGATAACACGGGCTCTGGTGAGCTTTTCAAGGGTGGACTGCTGCTTCATGATATGCTGGGAAAGGATCTCACGGTTGGAGAAATTAGCATTAAGTCTTGCTATAGTATCCTGTAGGAGGGGGTGGATCTGCTTGAGCATCTTCTCCATTTCAAGGCTTTCCTTCATGGTCCTTGAAACGCTCTCGATTATCATGCCCAGCAGCAGGCGCTTCTCTGTAGGGTCAGCAGCTCTGGCGGATTCCATAAGCTCTTCGGTAACATTGCCGTCGAGGATATCGTCAACATAATACTTATTGTAGTATTCCGCATACTTGCTGTAATACTGGAGGAATTTGGTAGCGATAGGGATACACTGGATATACTGCTCAACAAGGGTATTGTCGATATTGATGCCGTCTTCTTCATAAAGAAGCATCATTTCGGACAAGTCCTCCCACGCTCTGGCGGTAACGAAGCTTATGATCTTGCCCTGATCGTCGGTGCCGATATGATAGAAATGCTCAGGGTTGGTCTCCAGGAAGCAGATGATAGATGTATGCAGCAGACGCTTATAGGCGTATTCCTTCCATACAGTGAAATCAGGCTCTACCTCTACCTTCTTCAGACGGTCGAGGGTAACAACGTCGAACTCATTAACTGATTTGTTGAACTGTGGAGGGTTGCCGGCGGTAGTAACTACCCAGCCTGTAGGTATCTGATGCTTGCCCAGCACCTTATACTGTAAGAACTGGAGCATTACAGGAGCAAGAGACTCCGCAACGCAGTTGATCTCATCGAGGAAAAGGATACCCTCTTTGATGCCTGTGGCCTCAATGGTATCGTAAAGAGTGGCAACGATCTCACTCATGGTATATTCCGAAATCTGGAAGTCTGCACCGGTATAATTTCTGTGAACTATCTGTGCAAGGCCGAGAACTGTTTCTCTTGTATGGTGTGTCATAGAATAGGAGACCAGGCTTATACCGGTGTCCTGAGCTATCTGCTCCATAATGGCGGTCTTGCCGATACCGGGTGCTCCCAGCAGGAATACCGGGCGCTGCCTTTCAAGAGGGATCCTGTACTCACCGAACTCGTCCTTCATCAGGTATGCGGTTATCGCATTCTGTATCTGCTGCTTTGCTTCTTTAATATTCATATACAAACCTCCAAGATTGGAATAAGTGTAAATTTTTAACTATCTAAATATATTCCCACATATATTTTATTATAGGCTCCTACCAAAAAGATGTCAATAGCTTTTCAAAAATTTGTATCATATCACAAATTAGTTATATAAAATATGTATGATTTGATTAATCAAAGCTCAGCTGTTTCTGTCAGCGATAGCGTTGTTGATATTCTGCATTTCGGTGTCCAGCTCCTGTATCGCCTTGGCGCAGATCTTGAGGCGGTATCTGAGGTCCTCAGCGACTTCATTATCGGTCTTGTATTTCAGCTTATGCTCAAGGCTGGCCCAGAAATCCATAGCGATAGTTCTTATCTGTATCTCCACGGGAGTGGGGAAAACGCCGTTTGAGAGGAATATAGGCACCTCCACCAGCAGGTGCAGGCTTTGGTAGCCGGAGGGCTTAGGAATCTTGATATAGTCTCTGCGGCGCAGGAGGGTAACATCGCTCTGTGAGAGCAGCAGCCCTTCCAGCCGGTAGATGTCGTCAAGATAATTGCAGATAACTCTGATGCCTGCAATGTCGGTGACGTTGTTCCTGATGTTGTCAATGGTTACTTCAAGGTTCTTCTCCTTGATCTTATCCATGATGCTTTTCAGGGTCTTCAAGCGGGATTCAATGTGGTGGATAGGGTTATAGGAATACTTGGTCTGGAACTCGTCGTCAAGCACCTCAAGCTTAGTTCTTATCTCTCTGATACCGGAGCGGTATATCATCATCTGGTCAAGAATATCCTGTATCTTCAATTCGAGAGAGCTGTTCAAGAGTATTTCGTATTCGCTGGCAGAAATATCCATTTCGCTCATAAAAGCACCTCGTTTTCTGTATTCAGCACCTCACAGCTGCCAAGAAAGAGAAACAGCCGGGAGGGGCATGGTCCGCACATATATATCTTTGTATATTATACCATATATTTTCAGCTTTGTCTATAGAAATTTTATAAGTTTTGCTAATATTTTTTCTGTTCACTCTTGCTCTATGAGTTCTCTTGCTGCTGCCAGCATCAAAATGCTGCCGTCGGTGTCTGAAATGTTCTTTATCTTACTGTTTCTTGAATAGGAGATAACAAGGGGGCTGCTGCAATAGCCTGAGCTGTCGTAGTCCTCCGCCCAAACCAAGGCATCAGACGCCTCCACTTTAAGGAGCTCATAGCTGTAGCTGTCGCAGAGCAGGAGGGCTCCCCTGCCGGTCTTTTCTATGAGCCGCTTTTCAAAGGCGTTTATCTCCGCAGCCAGCTCATAGCCCTGACGGTAACGCAGCCGTTCAAGGAAGCTCATACGCAGGTCTATGGCGGGTATCAGCAGGCTGCTGCTCCCAAGCATAGAGATAAAGCTGTCCGCCTGAGGCCTGCCGCCGGCTGCAAAATCAAAATCATGCACTGCTCCTGCGGTGAGCTTGTTTTTAACGGCGGCTTTCAGGTTAGCGGCGCCCTGCCTGTCAGCGAAGGCATAGCCCTTGGTGAGGCGGATATAGCAAAAATCAAGCCCCTGAGCCTTCAGGCGCTCCCAGTTTATCCCGCCGGAGTCATCGGAGATATATGCTCCCCTGAGAGGGTAGTGATAGCTTTCGGGGCGCTGCTCGAACCAAAGCCCGCTGTGCCTGAGCACCAGCAGAGACACAAAAGCTGCTCCCAAAGAGAGCAAAGCGGCACAGAACGCCCCTTTTAGCATTCTGTGCCGCCTTGTGTGACTGTTCTTTATTTTACTGCATTTTGCCTTCAAGCTGTGTCTCCCCTTCGGTTTCACGAGACGCAGCTGTCATATCAGCGAAATTATAGGCTTCAAGCCTTTCCCGCACCATATCTGTTATCTCACTGAAAGCCCGCTGGTAGCAGCACACGCCGGACATTCCTCTGTTGCAGATACCGTCGGGTGAGAGGCATCTCGAAAAATAATATGTACCCTCAATAGCCTCTATCACCTGCCTGAGATTTATCTCACCGGGGCTGCGTTTAATGGTATAGCCCCCCTGAGTGCCCTTAAAGGATTCCACCAGCTCTGCCGAAACAAGCTTTCTCAGTATTTTCAGAGCAAACCTGAGTGAGACCACAGCCTTCTCGGAGATAGTCTTGGCATCTAATTTTCCCTGCTCGCTGCACAAAACCGATATGATCCTCACAGCATAGTCTGCTTCAAGTGTCAGTTGCATAAATACCTCCCGTTAATATTATTAGCGGTTTGTTTCTCTCTTATTCAAGATAATCCTTTACCTTGTTGCTTCTGGTGGGGTGGCGCAGCTTTCTCAGAGCCTTGGCCTCTATCTGGCGGATACGCTCTCTGGTGACATTGAACTGCTGGCCTACTTCTTCAAGGGTCCTTGCTCTGCCGTCCACAAGGCCGAAGCGGAGTCTCAGCACCTTTTCCTCTCTGTCGGTAAGGGTGGAGAGCACCTGATCCAGCTGCTCTTTAAGGAGCACCTGTGAGGCTGCCTCTGCGGGAGCCGGAGCTTCCTCGTCGGGGATAAAGTCGCCCAGGTGGGAATCCTCCTCCTCACCGATAGGTGTTTCAAGGGAGACAGGGTCCTGAGCTATGCGCATGATCTCTCTGACCTTATCCACCGGCATATCCAGCTTTTCAGCGATCTCCTCCGGCGACGGGTCACGGCCGTTCTCGTGGAGGAGCTGGCTGGAGACCTTCTTTACCTTAGTGATAGTCTCTACCATGTGAACAGGTATCCTGATAGTTCTGGCCTGATCTGCGATTGCTCTGGTGATAGCCTGCCTTATCCACCATGTAGCGTAGGTTGAGAACTTGAAGCCCTTGGTATAATCAAACTTTTCCACTGCCTTGATAAGGCCCATATTACCCTCCTGAATAAGGTCAAGGAAGCTCATGCCTCTGCCCACATATCTCTTGGCGATAGATACAACAAGTCTCAGGTTGGCTTCTGCAAGGCGCTTTCTTGCGTTGGAGGCTTCCTTTTCGTTATTGCCGGACATCTTCTCTGCCAGCTGGATTTCCTCCTCAGGGGTAAGCAGCAGCACCCGGCCTATTTCTTTCAGGTAGATCTTAACAGGGTCGTCAATGGCGATACCGTCGGTGGAAAGGCCGATATCCACCTCATCGGGGGACATTTCGTCCTCAGGATTCACAAGCTCCAGAGTATCGTCCGGAACTATATCGTCAATGATCTCGATATTCAGAGCGGTGCAATTCTCATAGAAATTGTCGATCTGGTCAACGTCAAAGTCCAGCTTTTCAAGGGCTTCGGTGATCTCCTTGGCTGTCAGTCTGCCGTTGACCTTTCCCTGTTCGATAAGGTTTTCCATTATCTGCTTTTTGTTCTCTGACATATTAACATCTCTCCATTCATTTTACTGTCTTTATTTTTTGCTTCTGAGGCTGTTTATCAAGTTTTCAAGGTCATCGTCAGTGACATCGTCCTTGGGGGCAAGGCTCTGCTTTTCGCAGTAGTCAAGCAGCACCTGTGCGCTGGCCTCTGCCACGTCGGAATCTATTCCCTTATCGGCGTAGTCGTCTATGATCCTGACTATCCTGTCCACCTGTTCGGGAGAGAACTCCCCGTAGAAGGTTGAGAAGGAATAATCCTCCCCTGCCATTATCTTTGAGGTGAGAGAGCCGTATATCCTTGCATTCAGCTCTGTGACGAACCTATCCGGAGGGCAGCGCTCCAAGAGGTACTTGCAGCGGTCCGGGTGATTGTATACATAATATATGAGCTGCTGCTCAGCAAGGTTTTCCTTAACATGGGTAACTGCGTCGGGGTTCAGAGGGTCACGCCGCTGGGCGAAGGCTAAGGATTCCTGCCTGCGCTTCTCACGCCGCTTGCGTTCGTCATAGTTCATGATGCTTTTTACCTGCTGCTCCACAGCGTCCTTGCTTATGCCCTGCTCCTTAGCCACCCTGGAGATAAAAATATCTCTCTCCACGGGAGATCTTATCTGAGCCAGCACATTGCAGGCTTTTTTCATGTAGTCGTTTTTACCCACGTCGTCCTCAAGATCTATGCCGGTCTTGGCGCTGCTGAGCTCAAATGAGACAGCGTCCTTGGCCTTGCCCAGGATATGCTCAAACTTAGCCTTGCCGAATTTGTTTATATACTCGTCCGGGTCCTTGGCGCCCTCCATAGTGACTACAAAGACTTTCAGCCCGCACTCTCTGAGTATGCCGATAGCTCTTTTGGTGGCCTTCTGGCCTGCCTCGTCGGAGTCATAGCACAGCACAGCCTCGTCGGAGTAGTTGGAGATGAGCTTTGCCTGCTGTGGAGTAAGGGCCGTTCCGCAGGAAGCCACGGCATTTTCAAAGCCGGACTGGTTCAGGGAAATAACATCAAGGTTGCCCTCACAGAGCAGTATCTTCTTGCTCTTGACCGAGATCTCCTTGGCAAAGTTCATAGAAAAGAGAAAGCTGTTCTTATTATACACCGGAGTGTCCTTGGAATTCAGGTATTTTCTCTTTTCGTTCACATCAAGGGTCCTGCCGCCGAAGCCCACTATATTCCCCCTGAGATCAATGAATGGGAACATTGCCCTGAAAACGAAGAAATCAAAGGTGTTCTGATAATTCTTCTGTGAGCGGGAGATAAGGCTTGCTTCTTCAAGCTCCTGCTCGGTGTAGCCCTCGGAGAGCATATAGCTTTTCAGCTTAGACCAGCTGTTGGGTGCAAAGCCCATGCCGTATTTTTTAACGGTGGCTGCAGTGAGGCCTCTCCTTGCAAGGTAATCTCTGCAGGGCTTGCCCTCCGGGGAGCGGAGCTGGTCATAGAAGAACCTTGCGGCCTTCTTATTCATTTCGTAGATCCTCTTGCGTTTATTGCCCGCCTTGCTGTCATAGGTCCTGTCCTCCGGCAGGGGGACATTCCCCCGCTCTGCCAGGAACTTGACTGCCTCCCAGTAATCAAGGTTGTTATAGCGCATGATAAAGGTTATAACGTCACCGCCGGCGTGGCAGCCGAAGCAGTGGAAGAATTCCTTGTCCGGGTGGACATAGCAGGAGGGTGTGCGCTCGTTATGGAACGGGCACAGGCAGACATAATCTCTGCCGGAGCGCTTTAAGGTGACATAAGTACCTATCACATCTGCGATAGGATTAGCCGCTTTAAGGCGCTCTATAAATTCTACCGGAAGCGGCATATAGATCACTCCTTATCTGATCTTCCAATCCTTGGGGATAAACAGGTCTGTAAACACGTCAACTGCGTAGCGGTCAGTCATGCCGGAGATATAATCGCAGACAGCCCGCTCCTTGCCGAAGCGCTCTGCCAGTGATACATAGAGCGACGGCATTGTATAAACATTATTGCAGAAATGCTCATAAAGCTTCCTGAGCATTTCGATTGCCTTGGATTCCTCTGATTTGCACTTGGGGTTGCGGTAGACGCTGTCGAACATATACTTATGCAGCTTGTTATAGGCCTTGGCGGTCTCGTCGTCCATGCCCACTGTGGGCTCACCGTTATCAAGGTAAATGCCTTTCTCAATGATCGACCCCACAAGGGTGGTGATCCTTTCTGATTTGGAGTGCCCCAGCACATCGGTGATCTCCCTTGGTATATCCTCCTCAGTGATGATACCGCCCCGGACAGAATCGTCTATATCGTGGTTTATGTAGGCGATTATATCAGCAAAGCGCACCACATAGCCCTCAAGGGTCTCGGCCTTGGCGTTGGTATGCTTCAATATCCCGTCCTTGACCTCATGGGTCAGGTTCAGCCCCTTGCCGCCTTTTTCTATGAGCTCCACAACTCTTATGCCCTGAGCATAGTGCTTGAACCCGTCGGGGCAGAGCTCATTGAGGGCTCTTTCGCCGGCGTGCCCGAATGGGGTATGCCCCAGATCATGGCCCATAGCTATGGCTTCTGTAAGGTCCTCATTCAGGCGGAGGGCTCTTGCTATAGTGCGGGCGATCTGCCCGACCTCAAGGGTGTGGGTCAGGCGGGTGCGGTAGTGGTCGCCGGTAGGGGAAAGGAACACCTGTGTCTTATGCTTTAGCCTGCGGAAGGAATTGCAGTGGATTATCTTGTCACGGTCCCGCTGAAACTCTGTGCGGTAGTCGCATTTGGCTGCTTCTCTCTCCCTGCCCTTGGTATCGGCAGAAAGGCAGGCATACTCGCAGAGCAGCTTGCTCTCAAATTGCTCATAACGCTCTCTCGGAGTCACACTCAACGACCTCCCTCGACATTGCTTTTATATTATTATACAATTCGAGGTTCAAAAAATCCTTTAAATGTCGAATAATTTTTCGTAAGCGGCGAAATTTCTATGCCATGTCCTCCCAGATGCCCTTTTCCTCATGCAAGGAAACGGTGCCGTTTGAAGCGTCAATCAGCTTGGTGCGGAAGCTTTCGGCAAGCTGCTCTCTGACAAGCACAGTCAGCCTGACATCATCAGCGAAGGTCTCGCTTACAGTTTTGGCTGAAAACTCCGGCAGCAGGAAGCTGAGCCTGCCGTAGAGGGAATAATCGCAGCTTATCTCAAACCGGGAGCAGAGGCACATTTTCATTTTGGCGGCGGCGTCAACAGCGATCTTGCAGGCGTGGGAGTAGGCTCTCACAAGCCCCCCGCCCCCTAAGAGTATGCCGCCGAAATATCTTGTCACCACCACGCAGACGTCAGTAAGGCCCTCTTTCAAAAGCACGTCAAGGACCGGTGTGCCGCCGGTGCCCTGGGGCTCTCCGTCGTCGGAATAGCGGGTGGTATTTCCCTGGCGGGTCACATAGGCATAGACGTTATGCCTGGCCTTGCGGTGCTGTGAGCGGATAAGCTCGATAAACTCCACCGCCTGCTCCGGGGTATCCACATGGCAGATCTGCCCGATAAACTCTGACTTTTTCTCCACAAAGCCTGCCTGTGCTCTGCCCTTTACGGTCAAATACTCCCCTTCCATGCCTTCCCTCCTGTAACAAAAAAGAGCGGAAGCTCCGCTCTTTTGGTAATTAATCAAGATTAAATCTCTTCTTGAATCTGTCAACACGTCCGCCGGTATCAACAAGCTTCTGCTTGCCGGTGAAGAACGGGTGGCACTTGGAACAGATCTCGACCTTAATATCCTTCTTGGTAGAACGAGTTTTGATCACATTTCCGCAAGCGCAGGTGATAGTGGTCTCCTCATACTTAGGATGGATTCCTTCCTTCATTTCTATGACCTCCTTCCAAACTAAAAATTATGAACTCATAGAAGCCCATCATCCTCAGTTCAGACAGTAGTTCTATGTAGTGATCACAAATTTACTAAAATATTATATCACGAAAAATGTCGCTTGTCAAGAGCTTTTTTAAAATAATTTTGCAAGACTTATATCCGCTGTATCACCACATTCAGTATGCCGATGATGACACCTATCAGCCCGCCAAGGCTTATCACAGCGTTGAGCTCATGCTTCATCACCGACATAACAAGCTCCTCCACCTGCTCTACACTCATGGCGTTCACTCTCTCCTCAACAATAGCGGGGATATCCACAGATTTCAGAATATCGTCAAGAGAGCTTTCGGCGGCACGCCTGATAAGCTCTGCGGCGGCGGCAGTTACCCTCTCCTGTGAAACGCCGGTGCTGTTCAGAAGCTCTGCGGGTGACATGGCAAGCAGCCTGTCCAGTTCCTCATTGACAGACCGGGCTATGGCGGGCTCGGCATTGGTGTCAATGTATGTGTCGATCTTGTCGGCTAAGGGTGCTGCAAGCTGGGCGATAAGGTCATCATTGACAAACATTGCCAGCATACTTCCCGCAACCTTTTCCTTGATAGCTGCGGAGCCCTCACTGATAACTATTCCGGAAATATCCGCCTGCTTTATTCTCCCGGCCACCGTTGCAGTGAGCTTCTCGGCTGCCAGCTGACGGGCAGCGGGGGCGCTGTCTCCGAGGGCGGCTTCAAGCCTTTCGCCTATGGGCTGTTCCGAGAATATGCCCTTTGTAAGCCTTTCTGCGGCGGCAGAGGCGGTCTTATCCGAAGCCAGAGCCTGTTTCAGGTCCTCACCAGTCAGCAGCTGCTCACCCACGGCATTTCCGAGGGCTTTGGCAAGGCGGGGCTTGTTCTTGGGGATAATCCCGGGTGTAAAGGGTATGCGCTTTCCGAAGATATGCTTTTCTGTCCGTGGGCGAAAGAGCATCTTAACGGCGATGAAGTTTGTGAAGTATCCGATAAGCCCGCTTATCACGAGTGTCATAATGATCTTAAAGGCTTCCATATTATCCTCCTAAAAAATGCAGAGAGCCTTGGCCCTCTGCACTGATGTTTATGTGCTTATGATTTTTCTTCCTCACGCTCCACAAAGGAGGTGGTATCTTTTTCCAGCTTGAAGGTGATGTCAAATTCCTCACCGCCGGTGCCGTCCTCATCGGGCCGGAAGATATGAGCGTTGATAATATCTCCGGGCTTGCTGCCCTCAAGTATCTTCTTGACAGTATCTGCGTCCTTGAGGTCAGTGCCGTTCATTGAGGCTATGATGTCTCCCTTTTGCAGCTCGGTGTTTGCAATATCGCACTTTTCGTCGATCTCAGCGATAAGCAGCCCCGGCAGTGCGTTGGCTGACCTTGCAGTTTCTTCGGTTATGAAATAGTAGGTTATGCCTATCTTGGGCTTATCAGCCAGATAGCCTACAGAAACAAGCTCCTCAATTATCGGCCTTGCGGCATTTATGGAAATGGCAAAGCCTATGCCGTCATACTTGGTGGAGGAGAGCTTGGAGCTTGTAATCCCTATCACCTGCCCCCACATATTGAACAATGCGCCTCCGGAATTGCCGGGATTGATAGCAGCGTCCACCTGTATACATTTCATGGGGGTGGAGTAGCTTTCCACCTTGATGAGCCTGTCCATGCCGGAAACTATGCCCTTGGTGACTGTGCCGTAAAAGCCGGCGGGAGACCCGATGCAGACCACGTCCTCACCGAGAGAGACCTTATCGGAATCGCCGTACTCAGCCGGCTGGAGATCCTTCTTGCCGATCTTTACCACAGCAATATCGCTTGCAGGGTCACTGCCCACCACGTCAGCAGAGTATTCCTCCCGGTTGTGGAGCACTGCCTTTATCTTTTCGGCGTCCTCCACCACATGGGCGTTGGTAACTATATACCCGTCGGTGGTCATGATTATACCGCTGCCCTGACTGCTTGGCAGCAGCGCAGCCTTTGAGTTATATATTTCCAGTGACACCACAGAGGGAGAAACGGCCTCTGCCAGCCCCTCGATAGTGTATCGCCCGTCCTCCTGATACTTTGTGCTGTCAAGCCTGGGCTTATCGACAGTCGGCAGGGTGAACTCAATGCTCTTCCCGCCGTTGATAAGCTTCACCAGCCAGCCTCTGCCGTTTACTACCGTAACAAGTATACCGGTCATAACAATGAGCATAAGAGAAGCCAGTATTATCACAGCCGCTGACGGCCGCCGCTTTTTATGCTTGGTTGATGTGACCTCGCTCCAGAAGGCTTCTCTGTCAAGGCCGTCCATAGCGCCCAGAACAGGGGGGATATTAAAGAAGGGGTCCTTATAGGCGGTGCCCTCAATGGGCTTTTCAGGCACCGGCGGTTTCAGGGCTTCGTCATAGTCAAAATCGTGAACAGCCTGCTCGGCAGCTTCCAAGATCTGAGTATCAGCATCTTTGGTCTGAGTACCAGCATCTTTGGTCTGAGTACCAGCATCTTTGATCTGAGTACCAGCATCAGGCTGCGCATTGTCCTGCGGAATAGCAGGCTCTGCTGATTCAAGCCTTTCGTTTTCTTCCATTTGAAGCCCTCCCTTCTCTTTATTCTATCTTTCTGTTAGGCAATGTAAACACAAATTCGGTATACTCTCCCTTAACGCTTCTGACCATTATCTTGCCCCCGTGGAGCCTGATTATAGACTTGACTATATTGAGCCCCAGCCCCACGCCGGTGGCATCAAGGCCACGGGATTTATCAGTCTTGTAAAATCTGTCGAACACCAGAGGCAGCTCGTCCTCACTGAGGCCCTCGCCGCTGTTCTTGATGGAAATAACAGTCATATAGCCGACGCTTGAGAAGGAGAACTCAATATAGCCTCCCTCGTCAACGAACTTAATAGCATTTTCAATAAGGTTATACATCACCTGATGCACTAAGTCATTATCGGCATATAGGTAGGTCCTCTCAATATCAAGCCCACGGACCTCTATGTTTTTGGCTTCGAGCCGGGATTCAAAGGTAACGAGAGTGTCAACGATAGGGTCAATGACAGAGAACCTGGTGAGGTTCGGTTTGAGCTCACCTGCTTCGATCTTTGCCAGATTGAGCATCGAGCGCACGAGCCTTGTCAGCCTGCTGACCTCTGAGGATATGATCGTCAGGTAATGCTTATGCTGCTCCGGAGGGATAGTCCCATCCAGCATACCGTCAACAAAGCCGCCGATAGAGGTCATTGGTGTTCTCAGCTCGTGGGAGACATTAGCCACGAAGCTGTTACGCATAGTGTCGTAGTTTTTCAGGGAGGCAGCCATTTCATTGAAGGCATTGCTGAGCTCCTGCATCTCATATATGGTATACTCCGGGAGCTTGACTGAGAAATTGCCCTTGCCGATCTCTCTGGAGACCTCTGCGATCTCGATGATCGGTGCAGAAAGCCTTTTTGCGATAAAGTAGACGCAGATTATAACTATAATATACACCAGCACCATAGAGATCAGGAATATCCTCATGATCTCCCAGACGTAGTCGTCCTGCTCGCCCTTGGGGGTAAGAGCTATCATATAGTATTCCGGCCCGCTGACAGTAAATTTCATTCCCGAAACATGGCACTGCTCATAGGTGCCCTCAAAATCACTCATCAGGTAAACAGGCTCTGTCCGGAACCTGCTCAGCATCTCCTTGCTGACAGACAGGCCGAACAGCCTTCCCTTGGTATCTGACGAGGAGATTATGATGCCGTCCTCGTCGCATAAAAGATAATCTATTCCGGTCCGTACAGTCTGATCGCTGAGGCTCTGCTCGCTGCCCGATTTCCAGCCGGTGGGAGATCTGCTGATAAGAGCGGTCATATTCTCTGCGGCGGCAGTGACGTTCTTGCTTAACATATCCTTCTTCTCCTGAAGAAAGTAACGTGAAGAAACAAGCAGTAATACTGCGCCTAAGCATATAAAGCTTATGAGTATTACTGCTGAATAGATCAGAAAGTATTTAAGGAATATGCTCTTGCGGTTACTCATGTGCTCCGTCAGCGACCTCGAACTTGTAGCCTACGCCCCAGACGGTTTTAAGGGCCCATTTATCTGAAACGCCCTCAAGCTTTTCACGAAGTCTCTTAACGTGAACGTCGATAGTTCTGGAATCGCCGTAGTATTCAAAGCCCCAGACCTCATCAAGAAGCTGATCGCGGGTATAAACACGGTTGGGGTTTGAAGCCAGA